>CALMUD010000127.1 GCA_937872735.1 uncultured Bacteroidales bacterium | reverse complement strand
CTCATCGCGGGTACGTTTGGCCGACAAGGACTGTATCAGTTTTATCTGTTTCTTGGTCAACGACATGATTTATATCAAGACTTATGATTACTCAATACGTGTAACCCATATCTCATAGCGCATAGGTGTATAGTCACCCGCATCTGACACGGTGCTTCCACTCACCGTATTGTTATAGCCATTGCCTATTTTAAATGGGATGATGGCAATACAATGTCCCCCCGCATACAGACAACGCACAGCCTTCTGGAAACCCTCTCCAAAGGTATTGTCACTACTAGGAGATGAAATAAGTTTGAAATTCTGAGGATTGGAAGCCACTGCCGATGAACAATCAAAGAGAGTTGTGCCCGACAGCGTCTTTCCTATATAACGGATATAAACCGTACAACCCGTCTTTGGCGCAAGTGTGGTGGTATCTCCCTTGTCTATTTGGTGATAGTATAATCCGTCAGAGAACTTGTAATACACAGGTTTACCTGATGCATTAAGCCACTCTCCAGCACTGTCAGGACGGGAAGAAACGACCTCCACCTGATTGTTTTTAAGATAACTGCTGATAGCCGATTTCTCATCATCAAGATAATCGGCATAGGTCTTGTCTTTGTTACAAGCAGACAACAAAAGGCAAGCGGCCAAAGCGCCCATTGCCATCAACTTAATCCTAACGTTACTCAGCATCTTCACTTTTTCTTTTTATTTATATCTATGACAGAGAGTTTACAATATACAGGCGACCATGTCGGCACACAGTTTTTATACCCAGAAACACCATAAGCCAGAAGTGCAGGTATGATAAAATCACCCGAACCACCTTTGCGCAACATCCGTGCAGCTGATTCAAAACCATGCTCCACGTCTCCGCCGCCAATGGATATTTTTTTTGTCACATTAGTCAGTTCGGGACATTTGTTGCCATTAAGCAGCGACACGGTATATCTGATGGTTGCCACATCATGCTTGCCAAACTTAGAGCCCTTCCCTTCATTTCTGATAATATAACGGATACCCTCGTCCGACGTCTGCATCTTTAAGTGTAACGAATCGATATATCGATTTATTTCCTTGTTCTCGAACTCAACATATCCTTTATTGAATTCCATCAGATTTTGGTCTGTGGGGTCCTTCGGCAGTTTATTGGCGGGAATCTGGGGCGCCTCGTTGCTACTGCAGCCCGCTCCAGACAGAAATAAAAGCAAATATGTAAAAAGATAAAAAATATTTTTTTTCATCATTTATCCTTATTCAGTTCTTTCTGTATATATTCAATATATTTGGGCAGAGCCGCTTTCAATCGCTCCACCACTTGTTCCAGAGTTTCACCCACAGCCTCACCACCTGACGCATTCAAATGACCACCGCCGTTAAAATTCTCTGCCGCCAGCAAGTTGGTTGGCACATCTCCATGCGAGCGCAACGAAATCTTGATGAGGTTTTCTTCCTCCTTCAAGAAAGCGGCAATACAAATTCCCTTGATTGACAGTGGCATATTGACGAAGCCTTCTGTATCGCCTTTTCTATAATTAAAGCGATTCAGTTCTGCCCTCGACATGGCAATGATGGCCGTTCCATATTCAGGCAATATTTCCATTTTCTCCAGAGCATATCCCATCATTCTGAAACGGTCAGCCGTATAGGAATTGAATACTTTCTGATAAATATCATCCTTGTCAATACCCTTCTTGATGAGTTCAGATATGATGATATATATTTCGGCCTTATTGCTATTGTAAGTAAATGCGCCAGTGTCAGTCATCATGCCTGCATATATGCACTCAGCAATTTCCTTGTTCATGATGTCGAAATAACCCATTCGGCAGATAAGTCTAAATATCATCTCCGAGGTAGACGACATATCAGGATATGAAATGGTGACATCGGCAAACGGCTCAGGATTGAGATGATGGTCTATCATCACCTTAGGGCACTTGGTTAGACGCAGCGAGTGCTCCATATCCGCGCCCACCCTCTTCAGCTCATTATAATCCAAAGACATGATAAGGTCTGCCGCCTTTATCGCACTGACAGAAGCATGTCTATTATCCTTATAGACGAGAACATCGTGACTGCCACTCATCCATTTCAAAAATGCAGGGAATCCGTTAGGAACCACTACTGTGGCTTTTTTGCCTATCAGATGCAGAAAATTGCACAATGCAAGCGAAGAGCCAACGGCGTCTCCATCTGGCGAAATATGAACCGTTATAACAATGTTGGTGGCGGCCATAATACGTTCTTTGGCCTGCTGTATGAGTTCTTCCTTGATAACTTTGGTAATCATTTGGATACTGAAGTTTACTTGACTTGCAAAGATACTGAAAAAGACGCCAACAATAATGAAAAAAAAGAATAACTTACGAAGATAGATAATCGGAACAAAAAGGAATAGAAGTAGCAGTTTTAAAATATTTATTGATTATCAGTATTTTATAAATAATTTTCAAAATTAGCAAAATTCATCAGTCCAAAATGTTGGTAGTTTAATAAAAAGGGGCTATCTTTGCACCGCAATTCAGAAGAAAAGATGGCGGGATAGCTCAGTTGGTTAGAGCGTCGGATTCATAACCCGGAGGTCACGAGTTCAATTCTCGTCCCCGCTACAAGTAATAGTTAATAGGCACGGCGGATTAGTGTAGTGGCCTAGCACGCGACCCTCTCACGGTTGAGACTCGAGTTCGACTCTCGGATCCGCTACAAAGCGTAAACCAATAATTTGCGCTTTTTTTATTTTTTCATTGTCAGAACAGCATCTGACTTTTGGCCAACGGCGGATTAGTGTAGTGGCCTAGCACGCGACCCTCTCACGGTTGAGACTCGAGTTCGACTCTCGGATCCGCTACAAATCACAAGGACCAGTCCGACAATTTTTATTGTTAGACTGGTCCTTATTTTATGCGCTAACCTCTTGTTACCTTTCGTCTTTCCCCTCAACGACACAGCTGGGTAGAAATCAGGTATGCGATATTGCGAATATCAGCAAGCCTTATTTGATATTAATCTTATAAACCAGTGTATCTGTATTTTCACCTGGATTCCATGGCTGCTCATAACAGAATACAAGAGTAGTGGAGCCACTCTTGGTGGCACTGAAAGTCCAAGTTTCATTACCTCCGACTCCCACCATCATCTTAGGAGCTTTGTCCTGCTTATACTCCTGGGAAACAGAATCCACATTCTGATTATCACGGTTTACCCACCTCCAGCTATAGCCCGTAGTTGGGTTGGATGCCATTTTCACCTGAAACTTGTCTCCCTTTTCAACCTCGTTTTCCGTTCCCTGGTTAAGCATTGTGGTAGCTGAGCAGCAACACAACAAAAGTGCAACGGATGCAATTAAATAGGTTCTTATTTTCTTCATTTTCTTTCTGCTTATTATAAAAAAGTAAAGTCTGCACCAAAGGTACAGACTTTACTTTATAAAGTTTCACTTTTTTCAGAAATCATTCAAATTTATCATAAGTTGGCGCTGTATTCTTGTTGCGGATAGAATAAGACAGCATCAACTCATGCGCAGTACCCGAATAGTCGGACACCTTTCCAAAATTATAATCAAAGGTATAGCCCAAACGGAAATTCTGATATTCCAATCCGGCCGATATGGCTACAGGGTTGGTACCAAAACCCTTGACAACATCCGGATGATAAGTGATTCCGCCCCAGAACAACCTCTTGTAGAATGCGGTAGCGTTCAGTTCCACAACATTCACCTCTTTTTTGTTCATCCAAGTCAGAGCAGGAGCCACATCCCAAGCAGGGCTCAATGTAAACAAATAACGGCCATAAACGTAGAAGTGCCGACCCATTTTCAGTGTGGTGGATTCACTCTGCGTAAGATGGGTTACAGATGCGCCAACCAGCAAACGAGGCATCACAAACTCAGCTCCGAAATCAAAGTCAGGGCTGCACTTGGTCTGCTTGGTATCAGGGAAATCATGGTCAACATCCCGTTCCGTCTCATCCTCCAAGGTATACTTGGTCGGGTCAAAATAACCATACTGGACACCAGCCGACAAACCCAACGACAGAAGCATATTCTCCCGTAAATTAAGTTCATAAGCATACGCCACCTTAGGATTATACATTTGTTTGGCCACACCTATATTGTCATACGACATGGTAAAAGCAAATCCGGAATGGATTTGGTCGCGATACGTCTGTAAATTAAGGACACCCGATTTAGGAGAATCCTTCATATTGGCCCATTGATACCGACCCAACAGAAAAGCGTCAAAATCGGCAATGTTGCCAATACCGCCCGGGTTCTTGTTGACACGAGAAAAGAACTGTTGTGACAATGTCAAATCTTGCTGAGCTCCAACAGAAAGCGAAACCAATACAGTGGCAAGAAATGCAAATACTTTTTTCATACTGTTATCTCCTTTTCTTTTAGTCATTGTTTAAGAGCTTAATCTCTACACGTCTGTTCTGCTCGTGTTCATCCTCGGTCTGGGCATTAGGAATAACCGGATTGGCCATTCCACGGCCGTAGGAGCGCAAATTACGAGGATTGATGCCTCGCTGTATCAGCAACTGACGAATATAATCAGCTCGTTTCTGTGACAATTTCAAATTGTACTCAGCCGAACCACGGCTATCGGTATATCCTGAAATTTCGAACGAGGCTCCAGGGAACTCACACATCGCACTATACAGTTCATCCATCTGACGCTCATATTCTGGCTTCATCACCGTCTGGTTGAAATCAAAGAACATCAGTACCCAGTTGAAACCCTTAGGCTCCTCTATGGTAGAAAGGGTAGGCAATTCAGGGATGGACTGGCAGTCAAATTTATTAGGATAATAGATATCTGCGGCACCCTTTCCTCCATCACGCTCCGAGATGAAATACATAGCCAACTTATTGTACGCTATATTATAATCGTTCGCGCTGGAATTGAACACCTCTCCTAAATTGGAAGCTGGTCCCCACTCTGTTTCTTGTTGATGCTTGCGAGAAACATACATATCCATTCCTCCCTGTCCTCCTGGACGGGAAGAAGCAAAATAAAGAGCGGAATCGCCTAACACCAAAGGGAAATCCTCACGATAGGCCGTATTCAGCGTATCGGCAACAGATGTTGGACGAGACCAAGAACCATCCTTATCCAAATCTATATACCAGAGGTCTCTATCACCTTTACCGGCTTTAAAGTCGCCTGAGAAATACAGACGCTTACCACCCTCTCCCAGCGAAAGGTTATGAAATCCTTTGACTCCAGGATGAGAGAAATTGTAACGCGCAATAGCAAGTGTCGAACCTTCTATCTTGTTATTCTCGGTCATGGCTCCCTTGATGCGCAATAATTTTACATCTTTCCACTTATCCCCGTCTGCCGTTGCCTCATATATCTGGGTCGCCTCGTCTCCCGTCTTTTTCACAAAATAAAGCTTACCATTCGCCTCATCATAAGCAAATGTACCCTCTATATTCAGTCCAGTAATTTCCGGACAAACTATAAGAGAATCCAGATCCAGATTTTTCTGAGGATAGAAAGAATACGCCGTATCGTTACGCAAAAAAACGATGGACCCCTTCTTGTAGGATGACATGGGGAGTTCCGCCGCCTTTGTGTTCTTTGACGACGACTCAAATTCATACCAGCCGCTGCCAAACCGCCTCGTCAGACAATTGTCCAACGAGAAGGCACTGCAACACATAGAAACAGCCATAGTCGCAATTATCACTCTTTTCATACAGTGCTATCTATTTAGATTCATTATTAGAATTTTACTAATTCAATCGTTCCCTTCAGCTCCCGGCCATCTTTCTTCCACAAGCGGTAGAAGTAAGTACCAGGGTCAGCTGAAGATCCATTATATGATCCATCCCAACCATTGTTACCCTCATATACAAGTTGCTGATAACGGTTAAAGATTTCTACTTTATAGCCTCTCATAAACACATCGTTCTTTGCATTTCCATTTCCTGGCGTAAACGCATTAGGAACTGGCTTGAAATCGGCGACATCAATATCAACCTCGTTAGAGAAGATAGTACCGCAGATTCCACCATCGGCTGATGCCACAAAGGTGTAAGTACCTTCGTCATTAAGTATTTTTTGATAATTGACGTCAGGACCAACTGATTGCTGTTCATTATCCATCAACCATGTATAATTACCTTTATAGGAAGAAGACGGAGTAACAGTCAGACGAACCGCACTATCCATTTCAACCTCTTCACTCTCAGCCTCCAATTTCAAATCGAACATGGTGGAAACTTTTATTGTAGTATATACTTTGTCAGAGTTGGCACAAACCGCGTCAACAGCATATACCCAATACTGAGTATCGGAAGTTGGAGACACCTTTAAAGTGGATTCCTTGTCTATAGACGAAGTCTCATCACCTGTCGACCATACAAGTTTAGAAGGATTGCCATTTGTGATGTCCACTACCAAAGGGAAAGTGGAACCGTCATTAGCCTGGCAGAAACTGCCTTCAGATTGCATCTTCAGACGAACCGAATCCTGAGCAGCAAGTTTGTATGAAGCGGTTTCAGCTGCACAGACAGGATCGGCATCTGATTCTGACGCGACTACGGTAATATCATTATCACCCACAGCAGGAGTGAAATTCACCTTTGCACTGCCATTGTCCACCTCCGATGTTGAGGTCCAAGATGTAGGAGTGGCACTCCACTCCAATTTTGTCTTGGCACCAGCCATGGAATTCAGGACGTTAGCCGACAATTCAACCACAGAACCCACGCAAGCAGGATTTGAACCCACGGACTGCGTCAATGTTATAGAGATTGGCTTGCGGGCACGTATAGTCAATTCAGATTTGGCATCGGCTGTAGACGAACTACAAACACCATCTTCCGCCGTAACTGATATCACATTGTCACCGACCTTCAACGCATAGATATTTTTAGGCTCGGTGGTGGTTGTTCCGTCTGACCACGCAAATGATGAAGGTTCACCCTTTTCTACGTTGACAACCAGATTTACCGACTCCTCACTGGCATTGTTCATACATTTCTTGCCCCCAACCACGTCAGGTGCAGACAATGAAATCTTAAGATTTTTGAACAACTTGAACGAGACTTTGGCTGTTACCGTGCCATTGGCAGGACATACCTTGTCATTAGCCTTTGCACTGATGGTGAGCGTTTCCGTTGTATTGCCCGATGAAACAGGTGTAAATACATTCGTTGAAGCTGATGACGCATCCGTTGCAGTTGAAGCCGATGCAAATGAGCCTGTACCACCTTCCACAGACCAAGCAACTGACGTTGGATTAATCAGTACATTTTTCAGAGACATCTTCAGATTGACAGACGAGCCTTCGCAGATGTTTGACACCTCATCCATGGCTATCAACATCGGCTGACGAGCTTCTATCGTATCAGAAGCCGCAGCCTCAGAACCCGCCAAATTGCAAACGCCATCCGTTACTTTCACGTCGTATAGGTGACGTCCCTCTGTAATAGGGAAAGAATAAGTATTGACAGGCGAAGTGGTTGTTCCTGCCTGCTTTCCGTCGGCATACCAAACGTAGTTTAC
>CALMUD010000126.1 GCA_937872735.1 uncultured Bacteroidales bacterium | reverse complement strand
CGCAACTCGAAAAACTGATAGGGCGATTCCGTCCTACCAATGCGCAGGATGTGGAGAACGATGAGGAGATGGCCTTGCCTGGTCTGAATTCAGAGTTTGAACTTTATATTTCATATTACTATCAGAAAGTGCTTCGCGATATGCCCGAGATACGCAGGGCGGAGGATGCTGCCAAGGTAGAGCATGCGGCATGGAAGTATTTTCAGCGCTCGCAGCGCAATCTGATGAATGCGATGAACGATGGCAACGCCCCTTCCAATGAATTGTCAAATTTGGCCAAAGACCAGAATATCAGTAAAATAAAGGCGGATGCGGATTTGTATTTCAGTATTCGCAGGCGCACTTATCAGCCATCGCAGCAGTATGAGCATATCAAGGACCAGTTTATCTATGATGTGTATAATGGTTACATCAAGGACATCAAGGCTACGAAGAAGATAGGTATAGGTCCGAAGATAGAGGCTCTGATGAAAGAGCAGAAGGCTTGGTTTTCCTATATCTTTGCACGTCGTGTCTTTTCTGGCCGTCTGCCTGACGCGGAGGAGGCTATCTATGACAACAATACAAACCAGTTGCAGAAGTGGCATCTGATACAATTGAAAAATCGTTTTGAGGGTTATGGCTATTGCTCAGACGCTTTCCGCAGCTCATTATTGAGTGATTCGTGTTCTTATCCAGAACTTTACAAGTATGTGCCAATGCAGATAGGCACGAATTTCTGAAAAACAAGGGCTGTTTTTATACCCGGGCTACTTCAAATATTGTTTTCAAACCTTTTATTTTCTCATTGCAAATGGCCTTGAGAAGGGGCTGCATCCGTTTGGCCTTCACGGCTGCCAGGGCATAGCGTTCCTTCACTTCCACAATGCCGAGTTCCTCTTTCTTCAGTCCGCCTTTCTGACAAAGGAATCCCACCACATCGCCCTTGCTTATCTTGTCACGTTTGCCCTTTCCGATGTAGAGCGTTTGCCACACCGAAGGAGGGGGCAGCGGAGCATTCGGATTCAGACGCATCTCAGGCATCTTCGCTTTGAGATAGTCGGGAATCTTCTCGTCAGCCGACAATATGACATACGCTTTGCCCGAAGCGTTCATGCGGGCAGTACGTCCGTTGCGATGGGTAAAAGCCTCGTCAGTAGAAGGCAAATGGTAGTGAATGATGTTTCCCACTTCGGGAATATCGAGTCCACGGGCCGCCAAATCGGTAGAGATGAGGATGCGGATGGTGCCATTGCGGAACATACAGAGAGCACGTTCACGGTCGGGCTGCTCCATACCTCCATGAAAAGTCTCACAAGTCACCTTGCAGCCTCTCAGATAGTCCGCCACCCGGTCGACAGACTCCCTATAGTTGCAGAAAATGATAGACTGTCCGTCACCGATGGTGCAGAGCAGCCGCAGCAGCGTGTCCAGTTTATCCTTGTCGGGAGAGACGACCTTCATCAATGATAGCCCCACGATGCCCTTTTCAGAAAGGAAGTTGAGCCGCACCGGTTGTATCAGATTCACGAAATCGGGAATTGTCACAGCTTCGGTGGCCGAAGTCAGCACCTTCTTCCGCAGAGCGGGCATACTCTCGACAATGAATTTCATCTCCTCGGTGAAACCCATTTCGAGCGACTTGTCAAACTCATCGAGTACCAGCCATTGCGCATTGTCGAGGCTGAGAGAGTGTTCCTCAATATGTTCCACCAATCGGCCGGGAGTGGCCACCAGTACTTCAGGCGGATTCTGCATCAGCGAGCGTTGCTCCACATCGAACGGATGCCCTCCGTAGCTGCACATTACCCGATGGCCAGAAGCCAGCGAGCGCATCACGCTCTCAATCTGCAAAGCCAACTCTCGGGCAGGCGACAGAATGACAGCCTGCACCTGTCCGCAGTCCTCTTTCAGACCGTCAATCAGCGGCAGCAGAAAAGCCAGCGTCTTGCCCGAGCCCGTGGGCGACAGCAATATTGTCTCATCGTTTTGACCAATGGTTTCTATCGCGTTGAGCTGCATATCGTTCAGTTGAGAAACTGAAATGCGCTGCAGCATCTCTTCCATGTTCTTGTTCATTGTGTGTATGGAGTAAAAAAAGCGGGGAGGACAATCCACCCCGTTGATTGGATAATATATACAGAAAGTGGAGCAGGGTAAAAGTTACCTTACCACCTTCTCAAAAATTTCTTTGGCAAAATCGGAGAGCGAATTGTCCCGAGCTCCCATAGTAAGAATGACATCACCCTGTTGCAGATTCTTTTTCAGGAAAGGCAGCATGAGGTTTCGGTCGGCAAAAAGCATCACATGGTCGTTCTGTTTCTGCATTACGGCCGCCACGTCTTCCGACGTTACCACACGGTCAACCGTTCCGCCTGCATAATACACATCCGACAGTAAAAAATAGTCCTGAGGGTTGAGGGCCTTGAGCACTTCCTCCTCCAGCTCCTTGTGCATAAACTTCATAGGACCGAATCCGTGAGGCTGGAACCAGGCCCACACCCGCTTGCCAATATTCTGGCAGGCATGGATGGCGCAGACCACCTCGGCAGGGTTGTGGGCAAAATCGTCGATGACGAAGCACCCATTGGCAGTGCCAGCCAGCTGAGCGCGTCGGTAGATGCCCTGATAGCTTTGCAATGCCGTGGCACAATCGGCCACGCTCACACCGACAGCCGCACAGACCGCAGTGGCGGCTAGCGCATTCTCCATGTTGTGGCGACCAATGAGCGGCAGATTGAAATGAACGCCGCAGCAGTCGAACTGAATGTTGAAACCTGTCTGACGGAAACCAGACCCGTTGAAACGAGCCTTGCTGTCGTCTGTTCCGAAATTGAGGTTGCTGTCAACTGACAGCTGTTGTGCCATGGGGTGGCTCTCGTTCACGATAAACGGTCCCGTGGTGTGTGCCTTGAACTGTCCGAACAGATCCATCAGCTCGGCATACTCCTTATGGTCGCGGTCCACGTTCAGCACAATGGCAATCTCTGGAACATAGTTGACGATAGAGCCGTCCGACTCATCCGACTCGATTACCAGCCAATCGCTCTTGCCGTTCCAGGCATTGCCAGGCAGACCTTTTTGCTGAAGGCTTACCAGTCCCGCCCCGCTCATGATGGAAGGCTCGAATCCACATTTCTGAAGGATGTGGAACACCATGGCCGAAGTGGTAGATTTGCCCGAAGTGCCACCGATGGCGATGGTCCGTTTCTCCTTGGAGATGGAGGAAAGCAACTCAGAGCGTTTCACCACCGTGATGCCCATTTGACGGGCTTTCTTCAGCTCTACATTGGTCTCCTCAATGGCGGTGGAAATGACCAGGCAATCCACATCGGCGGTCACGCCAGACGCATCCTGGAAGAAGCAGTTGATGCCCAACTGCTCCAGTTGCAGCTGAATGGGCATCTTGTCACCCTGTCCGAACAGACGGTCGCTGCCCGATACATTTTTACCCTCACCTTTCAGATATTGGGCGATGGCGCTCATGCCAGTTCCGGCGACGCCTACAAAAAAGAAATGCTTGAATTGCTTATATGAATCCATTCTGTTAAATCTCCTCTATTCGTTAAATTTTATTTTCCAGTAGAGTCAGCAGGGACTGTATCGTCCGGCGTGGTGGTGGAGGTGGTGGAGGTGGTGGCGGGCAGCGAGTCGGCTGGGGTGGTGTTCTCTACCTTGTCAGGAGTTGGTGTCCCCTCCCCGTTCTTTTGTTCCTCTTCCTGTTGCTCTTTTCTTTTCTTTTTCTTGTCTTTTTTCTTTTTCTTCTTGTCTGTGTTGGTCTCGTCAGTGCCCGTACCGCCCGCTGGTTCTGTCTGTGTTTCGGCAGAGGTGGTTGGGGTGGTAGAGGTGGTAGCGTCAGGCGCTGCTGGGGCAGATGGAGTCGTGACACCAGGCAGAACGAGGGCAGGCACCGAGTCGGCAGCCGCCTTTGTGCCGCCCGAATTGATCATAGGGGCAGCATCCTTCTTAGGCATGATGGACGAAAGCGAATCGACCGAAGTGTTGGAGATGGCAATCGGCTCGATGATAGTGTCACCCTTCACCTTGTTCTTTCGGTTGCGGTAAATAGAGTCCCGTCTGACCGAATCGGCAGTCATCTTAGCTTTGACCGCCGCAATGGAATCGGCCAGCGACTTCATCTGCGTGGAATCTTCAGGCGGCAGCAGTCCCTCGTAGTCCTCCCCGTTCAGCTGCTCAATCACCGTACGCTTGTTGCGGGTGTAGAACTTGATGTGTCCCAAGTCGCGGCCCTTGCGGGGTTGTACCTTGGCATACAGCTTGTTCTGTTTCTTGTTCTTATATTTCACCTTTATCTCACCCGTGTTCAGATACTCCAGATTGCATTGCGTGATCATGGAGTCGGCAAAGGCCTCCACATCATAGTCGGGCAGCAGCACGCTGATGGAGTCAATCACCTTGTTGAAATTGGTGCGCCGGTACATGCTGTTGCCCACCAAATCGAGCATCTTGTAAGCAATGATGCGGGTAGAGTCCTTTTTGTCGTAAAGCGTCCGCTTATAGAAGTACTTCTGGTGGATGTAGTACATGAAGAAATTGTACTCGTAGGTGAAAGTGAACTTGTTGCGCGTATAGTACACCGTGTTGGGGTAGACACAGTCTGGTACCTTGATTTTCAGCACCTTCTCCTTCGATTTTCCCGATTTCTCAGCCAACTGCGCATCCTTCAGGTCCTGCATATTCTGCATTTCCTGTTCCAATTCAGCAATCTGTTGCGCCAGCAGCGTGCTGTCCACGCCCTCGCCATTGCTCTCGTCCTTGATATTGCCGAGAGAGTCGGCAGCAAGGCTAAGGCTGGTAGAGTCCTCCGTATTCAGTTCCAGACTGTCAGAAGCATTTTCAAATTTCTCCTTCTTCTTGTCCTTCTCCGATTTTATCTTACCCTTTTCCACATCAATCTCGGTAGAGTCAGCCGTAGTGGCATTGTTACCCTCCACCTTCTCCTTCATCTTTTCCAGCTTACGGTCGTGCGCCTCCTTCTTTCTTCTTTCCTTCTCCGCTTTTTTAGCGGCCTTGATGGAATCCTTGGCGCTCTCGTAGGTCACCGTTTTCTGTTCATCCTTTTCCTCGTCAGCATCGTCAGTAGAGTCCTGCGCAGTTTCCTTTGCCAGCTCCTCCTCATATTTCTGCCTCATCTTGTCAGAGTCCTTTTGCCTCTTAGCCTGTC
>CALMUD010000125.1 GCA_937872735.1 uncultured Bacteroidales bacterium | reverse complement strand
TTTTTATGGAAACTAACAAAAAGCGGAAAAACCTTTTGTGGTTCTTCCGCTTTTTGGTGAATTCAGGAAAAGCCTAAAATAGACAATTCCGTTTTATTTTCTTGTCATTACAAGCCAAACAACCGACGGAGGTCAGCCTTGCGGTCTGTCTGCTCCCAGGCAAACAGCTGCACCTTACGCATCACAGGCTCCGCCTTGCCCACAGGCACGGCCTTGTTCACCTGCTCGGGAGTGCGACCCACATGGCCATAGGCGGCCGTCTCCTCATAAATAGGGTTACGCAGTTGCAGACGCTCCTCAATGGCTTTGGGACGCATATCAAAGAGGTCGCTCTTGAGAATACGGTCTGCCATCTCGCCATCACTGATGTCCAGCGTGGAGGTACCATAGGTGTTGATGTAGAGGTTCATCGGACGGGCCACTCCAATGGCATAAGCCAGCTGTACCAGCACCTCCGACGCCAGACCGGCTGCCACTATGTTCTTGGCCAGATGGCGGGCAGCATAGGCGGCCGAACGGTCTACCTTCGACGGGTCTTTGCCCGAGAAAGCGCCTCCACCATGCGCGCCCTTGCCACCATAGGTATCCACAATAATCTTGCGGCCAGTCAGACCCGTATCACCGTCAGGACCGCCAATCACGAACTTGCCCGTAGGATTGACGAGCAACTTGTAGTCGCCCTGCTTGAATAGGTCGGCATACTTGGCATCGAGCTTCAGCACCCGTGGCAGAAGGATGTTCTTCACATCATCCTCAATGCGGGCCTGCATCTCATGGTCGGCCTCTTCCTGGCTCTTGCCATTCCCAGCCTTCACAAAGTCATCGTGCTGAGTCGATACCACCACGGTATCAACACGCAGCGGCTTGCCGTCCTCACCATATTCTATGGTAACCTGCGACTTGGCATCGGGGCGCAGATAAGGCATCAGCTTGCCCTCGTGACGGATGTCAGCGAGAACCTTCAGCAATGCGTGTGACAAGTCCAACGATATTGGCATCAGATTTGATGTCTCGTCGCACGCATAGCCGAACATAATACCCTGGTCGCCAGCTCCCTGGTTCATAGGGTCCTCACGCTCCACACCCTGGCGGATGTCGGCCGACTGCTGGTGAATGAACGACAGCACCTTACAGTTGTTGTAGTCAAAATTGTACTCGGGCTTGGTGTAACCGATACGTTTGATTACCTCACGGGCAATCTGCTCATAGTTGACACTGGCGGAGGTATGCACCTCGCCTGCAAGCACCACTTGGTTGGTTGTGACCATGGTCTCGATGGCTACCTTGGAGTTAGAGTCCAATGCCAGCAGAGCATCCAGGATCGCATCCGAAATCTGGTCGGCTACCTTATCTGGGTGACCTTCCGAGACGGATTCTGATGAGAAAAAATACTTTGCCATACTTATATAAAATTTGGTATTCAACTTTCTGGGGCAATGGCTAGGCGCCACCGTCCATTCGTATATATAAGATGG
>CALMUD010000124.1 GCA_937872735.1 uncultured Bacteroidales bacterium | reverse complement strand
GAAAAGGAAGAAATGAAACGAACCATAAAAATACCGAAAGATGAATTTCAGAACTTGATTGGCATTTCACATGGGTATCATTATTTGCTGTAAATATCAATCCTTTAGACAACCAATAGGAACCACAAAAACTCCATCCTCCCGTTTATAGGCATATTTGCCGACACCCGTAAGCACCAGCAGAAAAGCAGGGGCCCTCATGCGGTCAGTGTCAATCTTTTTGGCAAGCGTTTTAAGCGTTTCTGCACCCTCTTCAACAAGATTGTCACCACCCAATTTAATTTCAATCAGTCCAAATTTACCATTGCGCAGATGCAGTACCGCATCGCACTCCAGTCCCTCCTTATCGCGGAAATGATAAATTTGACCATCGAGTGCATCAGCAAAAACACGCAGGTCACGAACGCAGAGCGTCTCAAACAGCAACCCCATGGTATGGAGGTCACCCAGCAAATCATTCGGGCCTAATCCCAATGCGGCTGTAGCCACCGAAGGGTCCACAAAATAACGGGTATCCGAAGTTCTGATTGCCGTTTTGGAGCGCAGATTAGGATTCCAGGCAGGCGCATCTTCTATCACAAAAATCTTTTTCAGCGCATCAATGTACGACGTGATTGTTTTGGCATCAGACATATCCTCATCATTCGTCTTCATATCGGCAGCAATGGTAGCTACAGGAACTTGCGCGCCCTGGTTGCGGGCATACGAGCGCATCAGCCTTTTGGCCCGTTCGGTATTGCGCCTGATGCCGTCAACACGCGATATGTCAGATTTGCAAACGGCATCGAAATAGTCCATGGCCTGGTCCAGCGCCACTTCGCCTTCCATCAGCGATGCACGCGGCCAGCCACCACGACAAATCAAGAAAGCAAGATTATCCATGGTAAGTGGATTCACGCCCTCAATTTGCAGAGGGGACTCAAAGAGTGCAGAAAGACTGACACCACCATTCGACTCACCCGACTCAAAGAGACTCATAGGGCGCATGGTAAGCCACGAAAACCGACCCGTTCCACTGTGATGAATTTCATCAACCGCAGCTGGAACAGCAGAACCCGTGAGGATAAACTGTCCCAACCCGTCACGATGGTCCACTTCAAACCGAATAGCATCCCAAAGTTTGGGCGCTATTTGCCATTCATCTATCAACAACGGGGGGTTGCCTGCCAACAGCATTTTAGGATTAATGCCAGCCATTGTTAAATTTTGGCTCATCAGTGATGGGTCATCCATATAAAGCACCGTTTCGGCCATACGCTCAGCAGTGGTTGTTTTTCCGCACCACTTTGGGCCCTCAATCAGCACAGCACCCTTGCCAGCCAATTTGCGCTTCAACATTTTATCCGCTATTCTCTCCTTATATATTTTCATATTACCCTATCGTTGTAAACCGCACAAATATAGCGACTTTTATTCAAAATTGGATAATTTGGCGGAAATTCATTGGATGATTTGGCGGTTTTTTATTGGAGAGTTTGGCGG
>CALMUD010000123.1 GCA_937872735.1 uncultured Bacteroidales bacterium | reverse complement strand
ACTGGAGTTCAGACGTGTGCTCTTCCGATCTCAGAGCTTTCAGAGTTTCTGAAGGATAAGAAATTCGGTGTCATCAATATCTCCAAGAGTGGAACCACCACCGAGACAGCCTTGGCTTTCCGTCTGTTCAAAAAACAGTGTGAGGATCAGCGTGGCAAGGATGTTGCCAAGAAGGTGATTGTGGCCGTTACTGATGCCAAGAAGGGTGCTGCACGTGTCACTGCCGATAAGGAAGGATACAAGACTTTCGTTATTCCTGACAATGTGGGTGGCCGTTTCTCTGTGCTGACTCCAGTTGGCTTGCTGCCAATCGCGACTGCCGGATTTGACGTAGAGCAGTTGGTGGCTGGTGCCAAGGCTATGGAAGAGGCTACTGCTGCCAATGTGCCTTTTGACAAGAATATCTCTGCACAATATGCAGCTTGCCGTAATGCTTTGTATGCAAAGGGCAAGAAGATTGAAATACTGGTCAACTTCCAGCCTAAGCTCCACTATATGATGGAGTGGTGGAAGCAGCTCTTTGGTGAGTCAGAGGGCAAGGATAACAAGGGTATATTCCCAGCTTCTGTTGACTTCACTACCGACCTTCACTCTATGGGCCAGTGGATTCAACAGGGCGAGCGCACCATCTACGAGACGGTTATCAGCATCGAGACTCCTAACCACAAGATGGAAGTGCCTACCGACAAGGAGAACCTTGATGGATTGAACTTCTTGGCTGGCAAACGTGTTGACCAGGTCAACAAGATGGCTGAACTGGGTACACAGTTGGCCCATGTTGATGGTGGTGTGCCTAACATGCGTGTGAGCGTGCCTCAGCTTAATGAGTATTACCTGGGTCAGCTGATTTATTTCTTTGAGAAGGCTTGCGGCATCAGTGGTGGTGTGTTGGGTGTCAACACATTCAATCAGCCAGGTGTGGAGGCTTACAAGAAGAATATGTTCGCATTGCTCAACAAGCCTGGTTATGAGGCTGAGAGCAAGGCCATTCAGGCTAAGCTTGGCAAGTAATCTTTTCATTAAAGATTATTTACTGATATAAAAAACTGGCGTCCTGCATTTCGGTGCGGGACGCTTTTTTTATCTTTCATGAGGCTTGTATGGCTGGCTGCATTCTGGGCTGGCTGCATCTTTTGTGAAACAAGGCACGGATATTAGCGCAAAACATTGTATTTTTACATAAAATTTGAATGTCATTATGTTTAAATATCTCAGTTCACTGTTTTTTACGCTCGCTTTTTTCTGTTCCGCAACTTTTGCACAGAGTCCCAAAACGGTTGTGGTGACCGAACAGACCTTTAAGGTGGGTGCGCTGAAAGAGAAGTTGCTGCATTTTGAATTGGCCAAAGGTGATAAACTGATTCTCAACTTCATGGAAAAAGAAGGAAAGAAGATGAAATCGGTGGAGGTGCATGAATATCAGTCGGGACTTAAATTTTCAGATTATGAAATCTCAGAATTGAAGGACAAGATGATAGAAGTGCCCCAGACCTCGGCCTATACTTTCCGTTTCAAAAACTCTTCGCTGGCGGGGCGTGTCTGCTATGTCAAGATTGAGCGGGTGCCTGCGTCCGACAGTCTGTCCGACTTCCGAACCGACCAGTTATATACAGTCAGCATCGATACCACCTGGCGGAAGGAGAACCGAAAGGTGTTGCTGCGTACTGATACCACCTATCGCGAGTACAAGCAGAAGGTGCTGTCATTGTCCGATACCTCGTATGTGCCGTTGCTCAATAAGGAACTGAAGTTGAGCTCGCTGGCCAACTCGGTTACCCACATTCAGGGCAGAACCACCAACGTGAAGATTACCCTCCCTGTCAACACCTCTTATCCGAATGCCAAAAATCCGTATAAACAGTCGGAGGTGCTCAGCTGGTCCTACTGGATAGGAGTGGGTCCGGAGGCAAAGGTCAAATATGAGAAAGAGAACCAGATGGCTATAAATGTGATAGGAGTGGTCAGCTCGGTACTGCTCAACGACTATGCCGCTCTCATCAGAGGCGGACTGGAGTTGCTCAACGACAAGAATAGTGGCGACAATGTGGTCTATACTTTCGATAGGGTCTGTGCCAAGGATTCGTTCCGTACCTTCGATTCTGGCAATGTGACTTCCGCCGCCGGGGTGGAATCAAAGATGACGCAAGGCTCGTTTGTGCTGAGGCTGAAGAATGACAACTATATGACGAGCGTGGATGTGAATGTGCGTATGGTGGCCAAGGTGCTCAACAGAGAGTGGAAGGACCAGTTGGTTCGTACTCCCGTATTTACTCCGGTGTATGAACAGCGCGAGGTACGAACGCCCTCCGTTTCGTATCGCCGTATCCCAGTCTCTTTCTGATTCTGACGGCTATAAAAAATAAGGTCTGCATCCTCATCGGTGCAGACCTTTTTCGTATATCAAGAGAGAAGAAAAATTTATTTTTTCTTTTTCTTTTTTCCCTGTTTGTTCTCGTTCTTTACGGCAGCAGCAGCTGCCTTTATCTTTTGGGCATCCAGCAGTTGCATATCTTCCGCGTGAATTTCAATTTGTCCCCGGCTGAGTTCCCTCAAATCATCAAAAATTTTGACGTCGGTCACGCTGTCCTTGTTGAACAGTACATAGCTGCGTTTCATCTGGTTGGCAATCTGGAATACCAGCAAATCGCGTTCCTGCCCAGGCTCCATTTCTATGGCCTTTTCTATAATCTCCTGAATGTTGAATCCGTAATGGCGGAAACGGAAAGACTTTTGAGGATAAGGAATCTGTTTGGGGGCAGTCTGCAAGGCCTCTATTTTTACGGGCTGGTAGCCGTTGGGGTAGTCAATGTCAAGTTGGTATCCCGACATGAAGTAGAGGTGATCCCAAAGGGTGTGGTTAGGTATGTTTACCTCGCGCAGTTTCTCAATGGTGCTGATAATGCTGTAAGCGCAGCGGGTGCGTTCATCGCGGTCTTTGATTGACATGCAATAGTCCACCATATTCTGTATGTTACGGCCGTAACCTGGCAATGCCAGCTGTTTTTGTTCTGTATTATATTCGGGCAGCCGTCTGTCGCGGATTTCCTCTTGTGCGTTGTTCGTCATTTGTTAGCTTGTTGATTTGCTTCTGCTTATAGCAGAATGCAATATGGATTGCAAATTTAGCAAATAATGGTCTGTTTTTTCCTTTTTCTACCGCTTTTTTTCGTCGTGGAAAGTTTCGTTTCTTTTTATGTACCGTTTCTCTTAAAAAAACTCCTCAAAGTCGTGAAAAAAACCATTTATTTTGTCGATATTCATAATTTTTTCTAAATTTGTATATAACAGTATTTAAAAACAAAAAATTAAGTTATGGCTAAAACTAGAGAAGAAATCGGCGCATTCGCTGGACCTATCTACGATGCATTGAAAGATGGTAAAAAATTGTCAAAAGCAGATTTGAAGAAGGCAAGCAAACTCAGTGACGAGGATTTGAGTCTTGGACTGGGCTGGTTGTTCTGCGAGGATAAGATTTATGAAGAGACAGAAACCATCAAGAAAAAAGCAGTAGACGTCATTGGTTGGAAGTAATTCCTTTTTTGATTGTCTCTGACAACGAAAATTAGCGGAGGGTGTATCCTTCCGCTTTTTTTATGTCCTCTTTTTGCTTATATTTGTCAATGGTCTTTCATAAAATTTGAAAAGATGAATAAACTTATAAATGTTTTCTCTATTTTGGCTCTGGTGGGCTTTTCTTTTTCTTCCTGTGTCAGCAGCAAGAAGTATGCTGATATGAAAAACAAGTATGATGAATGTTCGCAAAGGGCTGATCATAATTTTTATCTGTCGGAGCGCAAGGAGGCTGATTTGGATTCGGCTAATGCTGCATTGAAACGTCAGGTGGCCGACATGGCCAAGGATACCGTTGACCAGTCGCTGCGTATGCACCAGATAACTATGGAGAACAATTCACTGCGGGGCATCAACGATGGCCTTTCGGCTCAGCTGAAGGCATCGCACAACGAGGCCCAGACCAAGGCGCTGCTTGCCGATTTCCAAAAGATACAGGAGCAACTGCAGGCCCGTGAGGATACTTTGCAGGTGGCCGAGAAAACGTTGAAGGCGAAAGAAAAAAAGGTGAATGAACTGAGTTCCATTATTGACAAGCAAAATCAAACCATGCAGAATCTGCGTCAGCGGGTGGCTGATGCTCTTAAAGGTTTTGAGGGCAACGGTCTGGTGGTAGTCAATAAGAATGGAAAGGTTTACGTGTCGATGGATGAAAAGCTGTTGTTCCAGTCGGG
Organism: uncultured Bacteroidales bacterium; assembly: GCA_937872735.1. Classification (GTDB taxonomy): domain Bacteria; phylum Bacteroidota; class Bacteroidia; order Bacteroidales; family Paludibacteraceae; genus Physcocola. The sequence continues at coordinate 21,744 of CALMUD010000123.1, read as the reverse complement.
CAAATGGGATGTGGATGCCAAGGCTGATTCCGCACTCTCCAAGATTTCCGCTTTTCTGGCAGCCAACAAGGATATTCAGGTGGTGATAGAGGGGCACACTGATGACCTTCCCTTCAAGGGAAATGGCAATGTGACAGATAACTGGGACCTGAGTGCCAAACGTGCAACCGCCATTGTGAGGGCATTGCTCAAGAATGGCAACATTGACCCTGCGCGCATCTCTGCATCCGGACGTGCCGAGTTTGACCCTCTTGACAAATCCAAGACCAAAGAGGCTCGCCAGCGAAATCGGCGTACCGAAATTATACTCAGCCCCAATATGGATGAATTGTTTAATGTGATTAACGGGAAATAGCCATATCTCTTTTGTTCATGAAGTTCCGTACAGAAATAAATGTGGAGAGGGCTCCTTTTGACCTCTCTTATGCTGACGCCCTTTTTTTTATAGGGTCTTGCTTCTCTTCCTCCATTGGGGACCGTCTGTCCCGTCTCAAGTTCCCCGTGATGATAAATCCCACGGGAGTGCTTTACAATCCCGCTTCCATTTGCGGGTTGCTTGGCAGATTTCAGACCAAGGAGCATTTCCAGCCGTCCGATACATTCTGTCAAGATGGGGTCTGGAATAGTTTTTCGCTGCATGGCTGTTTTTCGGCCACTTCGCAGGAGGCCTTGCTCGATAGTGCCAATAGGGCAGTGGATGAGGCCCACGATTTTCTGGAGAAGACCTCGTGTCTGTTCATTACGCTGGGTACCGCCTGGATTTACAGATTGCGTCAGTCGGGTGCCGTTGTGGCCAATTGCCACAAGGTGCCTTCAGCTCAGTTTGAACGTGAGCGGCTCAGTGTGGATGAGGTGGTGGAGTTGTTTATCCCCGTTATACAGACCATGGTGGATGCACACCCCCGTCTGCGTGTCATATTCACAGTCAGTCCAATCCGTCATTGGAAAGACGGGGCTCACGGCAATCAGCTGAGCAAGGCGACTTTGTTGCTGGCTGTAGACCATTTGTGTTCCTTGTTCCCCGATTCGGTCTCTTATTTTCCTTCTTATGAATTGCTGATGGACGATTTGCGCGATTACCGCTTTTATGCCGACGACTTGCTGCATCCCAGTCAGGCGGCGGTCGATTTTATTTTCTCACATTTGCAGCAGACGTATATGTCGGCCGATACACAAAGGTTGTGCGATTCAGTGGGCGCATTGGTTGCGGCCGCCTCGCATCGCCCATTCAATCCGTCCAGTTTTGATTATAAGCGTTTTTGCAGTTCCAACCTTCATCTTATTGACGAATTGCAGCGTAAGATACCCAATGTCGATTTTTCAGTGGAAAAAAAGTTGTTCAATTCTTGCGGAGGAGGATTGAATGACGGTAAACCAGCTGCAACCTGAATCTGTGTCTGTCGTTCGTTGAGGCTCTTGCTGTTCAGTCGTCCAGTTCAAGCAGCCCTTCGGGCAATTCCATTTTTATTATTTTCTGCTCATCGTCAATCTCCACTATATAGTCATCGCTGGCAGGTATTATCAAGTCGGAGCCGTTGGGCTTGACTACGCAGAATAGGATGTTGGCGGTGCTGTCGTCCACTGCGTCAATGGTGCCGAGGGGGGTGCCATCGGTTTGCTGTATGGTGTAGCCTACATAATAGTCGATATTGTCGCCCATATTGTCACCCTCATTGCGTTGTGCATAGTCATCGGGCAGCTGTTTGCGCTCCATATAGACGCTGCACCCGCATAACTCGTCGGCCTGCATTGTCGAATCTATCCGTTTGAATTTTACAAATGCGGTCTCATCGCTTTTGAAACGGTATTCCTCCAGAAAGAAGGGAACCAGAATGCCGTCCACTTCACATATAAGGTATTCTGTTTCAATATCGTCAAATACGCCATTTGTTACCTCCATGGTCAGCTCGCCCTTCAGTCCGTGAGCCTTCACAATCCGTCCTATCGGCAGCACATCTTCTTTTTTTATCATATCGCACTTTGTGTTTGGTGCAAAAATAACAAAAAAATGGCTGGCAGAAGTCAATCTGTCAGCCATTCTTTCATTAGTGAGCGGCAATCAGTCAGATGCCGCTATTGTCATCTATATTCATTTCGTGTTTGAGCGCATTGTCAGATGCTCTTTTCAATGTTCCACACAAAGGCTCTCAGTCCCAGCTGTTCACGGTCGATGTCCATGGCATGCAAATCGTTCAGTATGGGTTCCACTTCAATGTCGTGAACCACAGCAATGATGGCCGAGCAGAGTGAAGGCCAGGCATGACTGCCAAAGTGAGGGTCGCCACTCTTGCTGCCTCGTCCCTGTACTTGCTCCATGTAGGTGAAGCCTCGGCATCCGTGATGGTCAAGCGTGTAGACCACCTTGTCGTAGAATGCCTGGTCGAAAGTTATTAGTATTGATTTCATCTTTTTTCTTTTTTATATCTGCGGTTTTCAGTCGTTTGGACTATTTACCATTCAGCAACTCTGATTTTTTTCTTCGTTTTTCCTCTTTCCTGCGTTGGTGAGCCATACCGTTACCTGCGAACATACAGTAAACCACAGGCACGAACACCAGAGTCAGTATGGTGGAAACCGTCAGACCGCCGATTACGGCGACACCCATAGGCCGCCACATCTCAGAGCCTTGTCCCGTTCCTATGGCCATAGGCACCATACCCAAAATTGTGGTGAGAGTGGTCATGACCACTGGTCGCAGACGTGATTTACCGCCATTCACCACGGCACTGATTACGGACATACCTCGTTCCCTGTTCAGGTTGATGTAGTCCACGAGCACAATACCGTTCTTCACCACAATACCAATCAGCATGATGGCTCCAATCATGGACATCACATTCAGCGTTTCGCCGCTTATCAGCAATCCAATCAGCACACCCGAGAGGGCGAAGGTCAAGGTCATCATGTTGATGAATGGGTAGGTCAGCGACTCAAACTCGGCGGCCATCACCACAAACACAAGTATGATAATCAGTCCACCCAGTGTAGCCAAATCGCTGAATGAGTCTTGCTGGTCCTCGTAGCTACCTGATAGCTGGATGGTGACACCGTTAGGCAAGTCCATTTTGTCAATCTGCTTGTTGGCATCGTTCACCACATCGCCCATGGCGCGTCCTGCAATCACAGCGCTGACGGTATTGACACGTTCACGGTCTTTACGCTCAATGGTTGGTGGGTTGCTGCTTTCTACCACATCACCCACTTCTTTCACGCGGACACCCTGTCCGGCAGCGTTGTAGAGCATGATGTTCTCGATGTCGTCAATGGTGCGGCGGTTTTCGGGCGCATACATCACCTTGATATCGTACTCGTCACCATCCTCACGGAAGTAAGAGGCTGTGCTGCCGTTTATACGGTTGCGGAGAGCCGTGGCGGCAGTGGTCAGGTTGAGTCCGTGCAGTGCCAGTTTCTCACGGTCAAAGTTTACGTGATATTCTGGCTGATAGTCAGAACGGCTGATGCGGACCTCGCCACATCCCTTGATGTTCAGCAGTGTGCGTTTCAACTGTTGGGCCACGCTGTCTGTTTCGGTAAAGTCGTAACCATAGATTTCAAAATCGACGGTTGACTGTCCGCCCATGCCAGAGTTGCCGCCGCCTAACATTACCTGCGATTTCTTGATGTCAGGATAATCTTTAAGGTCGGTACGCATCAGGTCGCACACAGTGCTCAAGTCCTTGTTGCCTCCGTGTGCAGGTCGGTCTGCCACATTATACAGGGTGATGTTGAAGGTGATGATGTGCGAACCGTTGTCCTGCAGGGTAGCAAAAGTATTGTCGGTGCTGGCTTGTCCCACACGGAAGTTGCAGATTTTCATTTCTGGGAATTCCTTGGTCCAGCGGTGATACAATTGCATGGCCAGCGTCTTTGACGTCTCTGTGCTCGTGCCGTTTGGCAATTCAATCTTTACCTGGACACGTCCGTTATCGTTGGTAGGGAAGAACTCGGTACCAATGAATTTGCTGAGGAACAGTGAAGCTACAAAGAAGAGCACGCAGCCCATCAGCACTTTCACACGGTTGTGTACGGCCAAATCCAGAATCTTGGCATAGAACACATCAAATTTGTCCAGCCCTTTTTTGATTGGGCTATACAGTATGGTGTATAGCTTGCTGTCAGTGGTCTCCCGTTTCAGCAGCTTGGCGCATAGCATAGGCGTTAGTGCCAAGGCGCAGATGATAGACACAATCATGATGATGCTCACCATCCATCCCAACTCGCGGAACAGCACACCGGTCATACCGGTAACCATGGTAAGAGGCAGGAACACGGCCAGCAGCGTCAGTGTGGAGGCCACCACAGAGAGGGCCACCTCGTTGGTGCCGTGCACCGCCGCCTGCGCAGGGTCGGAACCTCGTTCTATGTGTTTCGTCACATTCTCCAGCACCACTATGGCATCATCCACCACCATACCCACGGCAATGGATAGGGACGACATGGATATGATGTTTAGCGAACTGCCCGTGGCATATAGGTAGATGAACGAGCCAATCAGAGAGAGTGGGATGGTGATCAGAATAATCATGGTGGCGCGCCATTTGCCAAGGAACACGAACACCACAATAGCCACAAAGATGAGGGCGTCGCGAATGGTGTCACTCAAGCTGGTGATGGTCTGGCGTATGTTGTCAGATGTATCGGCTATCACACCCAGTTTCACATCGCTCGGCAGCGATTTTTGCAGGTGAGGCATGGCAGCCGCCACCTTGTTGGCAATATCCACCGAGTTGGCTCCAGATTGTTTCTGTACAATAATCATGGCACCTTGCTGGCCGTTGTTGTAGGCTTCCTGTGTACGTTCCTCCACCGAGTCGTCCACACGGGCCACGTCGCGCAAGTGAACCAATGCGCCATTGTGGGTGCCCACTACCAGGTCTTCCATTTCTTTAGGGTCATTGAATTCACCCTCCACACGCAGAGTGTAGGTCTTGCTGCCCAAGTCGAAGGTGCCTCCAGGTATGTTCCTGTTCTCGGCACCAACCAGGGCGGAGATGGTCTCTATTGACAGATTGTAGGCTTCCATCTTTTCAGGGTCCACATAGACGTGTATCTCACGTTTAGGGGCACCGATAATGGAGACTGTACCCACACCGTCGACACGGGCCAGTGGGTTGGCCACATTCTCATCCAGTATCTTGTAGAGGGCAGGCATGCTTTGTCCTGCCTGTGCCGACAGCATCATGATAGGAATCATGTCGGTACTGAACTTGAAGATGATAGGGGTGGATGCCTCATCAGGTAACGATGACGACACCATGTCGAGTTTGTCTCGCACATTGTTTGTCAGTACGTCGATGTTGTATCCGTATTCAAATTCAAGAGTCACGATTGACACATTTTCCTTAGATTGGGAGGTGATGTGCTTGAGGTGTTCCACTGAGTTCAACGTGTTCTCCAGTGGTCGTGTCACATTCTGCTCAATATCGCTTGCGCTGGCACCGGAATACGATGTGATAACCATGATGGTATTGGTATCGATATCCGGGTACAAGTCGATAGGCAGTTTCAGCAGTGAGAACACACCAAGAATGACCACTGCAAAGAAGCAGAGGGAGGTCATTATCGGTCGCTTTACCGCGCTTTCATATATACTCATATACAGTATTCTTTATTATTGATTGATACTTCTGTTATTTGTCGCCAACTACCTTTACGGCCATGCCATCGGTCAGTTTTGATGCGCCTGATGTCACAACATAGGCACCGTCAGGCACTCCGCTTATTATCTCGTAGCGGTCGCCAACCAGACGTCCCAGTTCCACTTTGCTGTAGCTTACGGTACCGTCTTTGTAGATGTAGACGAAATGGTCGCCCGAGCCCATCTGTTTCTGAATGGCCACGTCAGGTACCAGCACGTGTTTGGCACTCCCCAGATTGAGAGTGGCGCGTGCAAACATTCCTGGACGTACTTTGCGGTTGCCGTTGGCAATGGTTATTTCTACCGGGAAGGTGCGTGTGGTGGCATCCATGGTAGGATATATCAGAGATACCTTTCCGTTGAAGGTCTCGCCAGAATATACATCCACTTTCACCTTGACGTTCATGCCCATCTTCACTTGTGCAAAGTTCTCTTCCGATACGTTTACCACGATTTTGACGGGTTGAATGTCGTTGATGGTTACGATAGGGTCTCCTCCCTTATACAAGTCTCCGCTATCGTAGTTGCGGGCTGTTACCACACCGCTGATAGGCGCTTTCAGATTGACATTGGTAAGCAGATTGTTATAGGTCTCGCGGGTGACGTCGAGCTGTACTTTTAGCTGGTCTACAGCCTGTTGAGAAGCGCCTCCTGCCTTGCTCAGAGCCAGGGTTCGCTTGTAGTCAGCCTCGCAGTTAGCCAGCTGAGTCTTGGTTTGCAGCAGCGAGGTGGGGTCCATCTTTACCAGCAGTTGTCCCTTGCTCACATAGTGTCCAACCTCGGTGTATATCTTCTGTATACGGCCTGGACTTTGTGAGGCAATGTCGTTTTTGGCGTTGGCCTTTACGGTGGCGGTCAGCTCGGTTATCTGTTCCACATTTTCTGATCTGGCAGTGTCGAGGGTTACCATAGGGGTATCCTCTTTCTGTTTTCCAGTGTCAGCTTTGGCATCCTTGCTTTTTCCGCCGCAGGCGCTCATCATCAATAATAGGGCGGCACTCATGGCGGCACCTGTTAATAGATTGATTGTTTTCATTTGTTCTCTTATTTTTGTTTTCTATTTGTCAATTAACCAATACTTACTGCACATACGATTTGTAAGCGTTTCCCAATACCTTGTCAACAGCATCTTTAGCGGTGATGTAGTTGTAGATGGCTTGCAGGTAGCTCAGTTTTGCCTGAGTCACCGAGGTCTGTGCGTTGGTGAGCTCAAGTGTTGTTCCAGCTCCCACCTCGTATCTCTTTTTCGATATCTCCAGTCCTTTTTCGGCCGATTTTACGGCTGCCTTGGTGGCATCAATGGTCTGAATGGCCACGCGCAGGCTGTTGATGTTTGCTTGCAGTCCCAGTTTCAGTTGCCGTTTGGTGTCGTCCATGGTGAACTTCATCTCGTTGTAGGCCACTTCGTCCTCTTTCTGTTTGTAGTAGCGTTTTCCTCCTTGGAATATTGGGAAGTTCAGCGTGATGCCTACCGTGCTGTAGGGGTTCCAGGTGTAGTCAGCCATTTTCAGGTCGTCAGACATGGCCATCCACTCATACATGAAAGAGAGAGAAAGGGTAGGATACCATTGCATTTTTGTCATTTTCAGCTGCTTCTCCAGCAGGCGGGTGTTGACTTCCAGCTGACGAACGGTAGGGTTGTCGCTCAGAGTGGTGTCGATGTCGCTCAGTTTCACATCATCGAACATCGTCTTTTCGTAATCTTCCAGTGACCCGTCAACGGTTATTGGATATTGGTCGGGCATACCCATCAATATTTTCAGTTGCAGGGTTGCCAGGTCTATACCGTTTTTTGCGGAAATCATGTTGGGCTCAATCTGTTTCACCTGCACGCTGGTCTGTATGGTGTCATACTCCGAGGTCATGCCCTGCTCAAAGCGTTTGCGGGTAATCCGCAGGTTCTCGTTGGCTGTGCTGTAGCTTTCCTTCAGTACCTTGTAGGAGTCCTTGGCGTTTAGCAGCTGGTAGTAGGCCTCAGTGATGGTCGATACCATGTTTATTTTGGTTTGTCTGGCCGATTCTCTTTTAGCGTTGATGCTCTCCTCAGTAAGTTTAAGAGAGGCCCACAAGGGAGCGTTGATGAGAGGCATACCGGCTTGGAATCCGAAAGCCCAGTTCTCGCTGCTGCCCACCTCAAATTCTTTGCCCATCATTTGCATTTTCTGCTTCTCTATGGTGTGGCTGTAGCTGCCCACGAGATTTAGTGATGGGTACAGATTGCCCAGGTTCTCCTTTTGTGCGTAGTTGGTTTTCTGCACTTCCATGCTGTCAACCACAATGGTGGGGTTCTGGTCCATTGCCACTTTTATGGCTTGGTCCAGCGTCAGATGTATGGTGTCGCCCGCCTGAGTCCTCAGTGAGTCATTTTGAGCGTAGGCAGGAATGCCGAGGCTTGCGGCCATCATCATCAGTCCGATGCTGATTTGTTTGTTCTTATTCATTGTTCTCTTTTTGTTGTTTTCGTTATTTAATCTTTCTGTTTTTCTTCAGTCATGAATTTGTCTATTATTTCCATTCCCTTGGGGGTTGCTATTCCTCTGATGAAAGTGAGCACCATCACATGGTGAACTTTCAGAAAAGCGTTGTCTGCCTTCATCTGTTCCATCACCTTCTTGAACATGATGCTCATCTCGCTGTCGAACATCACGCTCATGATGGTGGTGTCCAAGTCTGGCCTGATTACGCCCTCGGCAATGCCCTGTTCCAGCTCTTCTTTTCTCCGTTGCAGTCTTATTTTCTGCTTCTCGTGAAAATAGTCGTCTGTTTCGGTGGACACGAGTCTCAGGTCCTCAAAGAATTTCGGGTTGACGTTTTTGATGTCGTTCTCGCTTGCTCTGAAAACCATCATCAGTTGTTCCATAATGTTATTCGACCCTCCTTTTATTTCACCGTATTTTTGGTCAATAAGGGAGTCCATGTGTTTCAAACATTCGTAGACCAATGTTTTTTTATCGTCGAAATGCTCGTAAATAGTACGCTTAGACATTCCGAGATGCTCGGCAATTTCGTCCATGGTGATGCTCTTTATTCCCTCTTTAATAAAGAGAGAACTGGCACCTTCCAGTATTCTTTGTTTTGCGTCTTTGCTCATTGTCTTCTGATTTTGGAGCAAAGATATTGTAAAACTAACAAAACTCAAAAAGTTTTTTTGGTTTTAACTATGTTGGCCCATTTTTCTTCATTTGTTCCTTTTTACACCTAGGTGTAATGCGTTGATAATCATTTAACTTAGCAGCCGTTACAAAGATACGGATAAAACTGTAAAAACTAAAATGGTTTGTATCGTTTAACACAGCTGTTTATGATATTATGAAATGCTGTTTGATATATTTTTGGGGGGACTTCAGTCTAAAAAACACGGATTAGTCAGTTCTCGTATTGCTATAAATGAAAATAATGAGGGCATAAATGGAGAAAGAAAACGGCGGATTTTATGGTGTACTATATGTGCCAATTGTTTTTTAGTCTTGTCTATTGTCAATGCTGGCAAAACTTTCCTGATTGCAGATAACAATTTCTTTTTTTGAATTATCCAACTTTATTTTGTCTTGATTCTGTTCCTTCTTTATTATAAGGTGAATCGGGTAGAATTAAACGCCCTCTTCTTTTGGAGTCAAAGGTCTTTTTTATGTTGTACAGCCGAATTTATTACAGATTTTAAAAATGACTAAAAAAATGATAAATTGCTACAAGGTTTTCGCCTAAAAGTGCAATATTTGCTAAAAGTGGAGATATAAAGTCGCTATTTGATAATTCATTTTCTAAAAATTCAATAAAAATATTTACCTTTGCGATGTCTCCCACTACGGAGTGACGATAACGGGCTTTTGTGTGTTATGTTGTTACCTGTTGGAGTTCTTGCGGTTTAGGCCGTTATAGGTTTGGCCTTTCTGTTTCTGCCAGTCTGTCTTTTTTTTCGTGTGAGACGGACAGGAGGGAGGGGATGCGGTGAAAAAAGTAAAATTTCGGAGAAGAAAGTATTAAGAATTAATATATGATCAAAAAGATTTTAGTCGCAAACAGAGGTGAAATAGCAATACGCGTGATGCGCTCATGCAAAGAAATGGGCATCAAGACGGTGGCTGTCTTTTCGGAGGCGGACCGTACTTCAAAACATGTATTCTATGCCGATGAGGCTTGCTGTATAGGTGGTCCCGTCTCAAAAGACAGTTACCTGAATATTGACAATATCATTGCAGCAGCCAAACGTTTTCACGCCGATGCCATCCATCCTGGTTATGGATTTTTGTCGGAGAATGCCGACTTTGTTGATCGTTGCGAAAAAGAAGGTATCATTTATATAGGTGCGCCCAAAGAGGCCATGGAGGAGATGGGTGACAAAATCAGAGCCCGCAAGACCATGATTGCTGCTGGCGTTCCGGTTGTTCCTGGTACACAGGCTAATCTGGAGACAGTGGAGCAGGCTCATAAGCAGGCCCTTGAAATAGGTCTGCCGGTCATGTTCAAGGCTTCGGCTGGTGGCGGTGGCATGGGTATCCGTCTGGTCCGCACAGAGGCGGAGATTGACGATGCCTACAATTCTGCCAAGTCAGAGGCATTGGCCAATTTCGCCAATGGCACTATCTATATTGAGAAGTTTATCGAGAATCCTCATCATATCGAGTTCCAGATTATGGGCGACAAGTTTGGCAAAGTGCTTCACTTGTGCGACCGTGAGTGCTCGGTGCAGCGCCGTCACCAGAAGGTGGTGGAGGAGAGCCCTTCTCCGCTGATGACACCAGAATTGCGTGAGAAGATGGGTGCTGTGGCTGTCCTTGCCGGACAGGCTGTCCATTATGTGGGAGCTGGCACCATCGAGTTTATGGTGGACAATGACCGCCATTTCTATTTCTTGGAGATGAATACCCGTTTGCAGGTGGAGCACCCCATTACCGAGGAGGTTCTGAGTCTCGACCTGGTGAAACTGCAAATAAAGGTGGCCGACGGCCAGCCGCTCAAGTTGGAACAATCGGACATCAAACAGCGTGGACACGCCATAGAATGTCGTATATGTGCCGAGGATGCAGAGAAGAATTTTGCACCCGCTCCTGGTGTCATCAAACAGCTTACCGAGCCGCTTGGCATCGGCACCCGTGTGGATAGCTACGTTTATGAGGGTTACGAAATTCCTATCTATTACGACTCCATGATTGGCAAGCTCATTGTTTGGGCCACTACCCGCAAATATGCCATCGAGCGTATGCGCCGTGTGCTCTATGAGTACAAGATTACGGGTGTGAAGACCAACATCAGCTATCTGCGCAAGATTATGGATGTGCCCGATTTTGTGGAAGGCCACTATGATACAGGTTTCTTGGAGAAGAATGCCAATGTGCTGGCTGCCGACAAAACTTATGAGGCTTCCAAGTCGGAGGCCGAGAATATTGCCATCATGGCCTCTTATATGGACTATATTGTCAATCTGGAGGAAAACAAGCCAAACACAGCCGACAACCGGCCAATAAGCCGTTGGCGTGAGTTTGGCAAACGCACCATGATTAGAATCTAAATTTCAGGACAAGAACAATTTAACGGAATCATTCCCCCGAGGCTTTTGCCTTCCTGGGTTGATGTAATATAAATATTTATGGAAGTTCATGTTGGAAACCGTGTTGCTAATGTTGAGTTGATCAGCAAGGAGGGTAACCGCGTCTGTATTATGATAGACGACAAACAGTATGACATAGATTTCTTGATGGCTGAGAATGGCCTCTGTTCTATCCTTACTGATGATGGAAAGTCATATACCGCCGAACTGAAACGCGCCGACGATGGCCGCAATTATCAGGTCAATACGCACTTCAACACTTATCCGGTCGAAATCGTTGACTCGCAAGCCAAATACTTGCGTAACAAGAAGAAGGGTGACACCGGTGAGGTGCAGGACCGCATATTCTCGCCTATGCCTGGCAAGGTGGTAAAGATTCTTGCTGCTGTGGGTGACAAGGTGAAAGCGGGCACTTCGGTGATTGTGGTAGAGGCCATGAAGATGCAGAGCGAGTATAAGGTGAAGAATGATTGCATCATCAAGGCTATTCTGGTGAAGCCTAACGATGTCATTGACAGTGACCAGACCCTCATCCAGTTGGAGGAGGATCCTGATGCTCCAAAAGGTGACGAGGATATAGAATAATTTTGCTCCGCTTCATTTGGGGCGGAACAATTTGAATTATTTTCGATTTTCAATGCTTCTCCCTGGCCCGTGGGGCGCAGGGAGGGGCTATAATATAAACGAACGAATGGAAACAAAACGACAAAACGTGGAGGAATTCCTCGAAAGAGATAGCCGCGCCAATCTGGGTGGCGGACAAGACAAGATAGACAAACAGCACGAGGCTGGAAAAATGACTGCCCGCGAACGCATTGACACCCTGCTTGACAAGGGGTCTTTTGTGGAGTTCGACAAATTCATCATCCATCATTGCACCAATTTCGGAATGGATAAGAAAGTGTTTGATGGTGATGGCATCGTTTCTGGTTGTGGCAAGATTGATGGCCGTCAGGTCTTTGTTTATGCCTACGATTTCACTATCTGCGGTGGCTCTCTCAGCCGTACCAATGCCAATAAAATTGTAAAGGTGCAGAAGATGGCCCTTAAAATGGGGGCTCCTATCATTGCCATTAACGACTCAGGTGGCGCCCGCATTCAGGAGGGCATCTCCAGTCTGGCTGGTTATGGCGATATCTTCTATCAGAATACTATCTCTTCGGGTGTTATCCCTCAGATTTCAGTCATCATGGGCCCTTGCGCCGGTGGTGCCTGCTATTCTCCAGCCCTTACCGACTTCATCTTCATGGTGAAGGAGAAGAGCCATATGTTTGTCACTGGTCCGGATGTGGTCAAGACGGTCACTCACGAGGATGTTGACAAGGAGGAGTTGGGTGGCGCTGCCGTTCACTCTTCGCGCAGTGGTGTCTCTCACTTCATTGGTGAAGATGAGGAGGATACTCTGATGATGGTGCGTGAGTTGCTTAGCTTCTTGCCTTCCAACAATATCGAGGATGCTCCATATGTTTCTACCAAGGATGACCCTACCCGTATTGATGAATCGCTGGATGAACTGATACCTGATGATCCTAGCAAGCCTTATGATATGCGTACCCTCATCGAGAGCATCGTCGATGATGCCAATTTCTTTGAGGTTCATGCCAATTTTGCTCAGAATATTATTGTCGGTTTTGCCCGTATGGATGGCAAGACGGTGGGTATTGTTGCCGATCAGCCTGCATTCCAGGCTGGTGTGCTTGATATTGACGCCTCTGACAAGGCTGCCCGTTTCATCCGATTCTGCGACTGTTTCAACATCCCTATCATCACGTTGGAGGATGTGCCTGGTTTCTTGCCTGGTTGTGTGCAGGAGCATAACGGAATCATTCGTCATGGTGCCAAGATTGTTTATGCCTATGTGGAGGCTTCGGTACCTAAGCTGACAGTCATTACTCGCAAGGCCTACGGAGGTGCTTACATCGTGATGTCGAGCAAACATACCGGAGCTGACTTCAACTTCGCTTATCCAAGTGCCGAGATTGCAGTGCTGGGTGCCGAGGGTGCTGTCAACATTCTTTACCGCAAGCAGGATGAAGAGACCAAGAAGCAGACCATCAAGGAATATGAGAAGACTTTCTCAAATCCTTACCGTGCTGCCGAGTTGGGATATGTGGATGAAATTATTCTGCCTTCGCAGACGCGTGCCAAATTGATTCAGGCATTGGATATGACGCAGAACAAAGTGCGTAGCACTCCTGCCAAAAAGCACGGAAATATTCCATTGTGATTTAATCTGATTGATTATATATCAAGGACCTGCTCTTTTAAAAGAGCAGGTCCTTTTTTGTGTGAATTGATTTCTTTCTCCGTCTGTTCAATAAAAAAATCCCGCGCCATTTCAATGGTGCGGGATTCATTTTGTTACGGCAGGGGGGCTGCCGTGATATTTACTTCTTGTTAATCCAGTCTACAATCCAGGCTCCTACCTCTTTGGTGCCATATTTGGCGCCATCCTTTACCTGGATTTCAGGGGTGCGGACGTTTGCTGCCAAAGAAGCATCTACCGCGTCACGAATCATCTTGCCCTCTTCCTTCTTGTCAAAGTACTCGAACAGCATGGCTACCGACAGAATCTGTGCCAGTGGGTTGGCTATGTTCAGACCTTTGGCCTGTGGCCATGAACCATGGATAGGCTCAAATACCGGAGTGTGCTCTCCCGTTGAAGCCGAAGGGAGCAGACCCATTGAACCAGAGATGCAAGAGCCCTCGTCGGTAAGAATATCGCCGAACGTGTTTTCTGTGACCATCACGTCAAAGAAGGTAGGCTCGGTAATCATACGCATTGATGCGTTGTCAACATACATATAGTCTGTCTTTACCTCTGGGAACTTAGGGGCCATCTCTTGTGCCACCTTGCGCCACAGACGTGAAGAAGCAAGCACATTGGCCTTGTCGACTACGGTGAGGTGTTTGCGGCGCTGCATGGCATACTGGTAAGCCACCTTGAGGATACGTTCAATTTCCGGACGGCTGTATTTGTTGGTATCGTAGGCCATATCGTCGCCCTCGTGCTTCTCGCCGAAGTACATACCGCCAGTCAGCTCACGGATGCAGATGAAGTCGGCACCCTTTACCAAATTCTCCTTCAGAGGAGACATGTGCAGCAGACAGTCAAACGTCTGTACGGGACGGATGTTGGCAAACAGTCCCAACTTTTTGCGCATGGCCAGCAATCCCTGCTCGGGACGGACCTTGGCAGTAGGGTTGTTGTCAAATTTAGGGTCGCCTACGGCCGAGAAGAGGACAGCATCGCTGTCCATACAGGTCTTGAATGTCTCCTCTGGAAATGGGTCGCCCACTTTGTCAATGGCATCTGCTCCGCAAATGGCATATTTGTAGTCAACCTTGTGTCCAAACTTCTTGCACACTGCATCCATCACAGCAACACCTTGTGCTGAAATCTCAGGTCCGATGCCATCACCTGGCAATACGGCAATTTTAAAATCCATTGTTATTCAGTTTTTGTTTATAAATTCTATTGTTCTTTTTCTATTTTATGTTCCTTGGCCGATTCCTGGAACTGGTCCTCAATGATGTTGAGCATCTTGATGGTGGCCTTGATGGCAGCTTCCATCTGGTCGGCATCCAGTCCGCGGGTGCGGTAGCTCTTGCCATTGTAGGTCCACGAAATGCTGGTCTGTACCAGCGCGTCGGTGCGTCCGCCTGGCGGTATGCTTACGGCGTAGTTGGTGAGCCAAGGAAATTTGCGTTGCAGTCTGTCGCGGTAGATGTGGCGCACTGCGCGTACAAAGGCGTCATACTGTCCGTCTCCAGTGGCGGATTCCTCGTAGCTCACTCCGTTTATCTCGATGCGTATCGAGGCCAGCGGTTTCAGTCCGTAAGAGGTTGACACCAGATAACTGTCCAGCTTTACCTTGTCGTCGGGGGCTCCATGTTTCAGCACATCAGCCACAATGTAGGGCAGATCCTCTTGTGACACCAGCTCCTTCTTGTCGCCCAGCTCAATGATTCGTTTGGTGACAGCCTTGGTCTGTTCTGGACTGAGTGCCAGACCCAGTTCTTCCAGATTGCGCAGAATGTTGGCCTTCCCGCTGTTCTTGCCCAGCGCATATTCGCGTTTGCGGCCAAACCGTTCGGGCAGCAGGCTGTTGCAGTACAGGTTGTCCTTGTTGTCTCCGTCGGCATGCACGCCAGCCACTTGGGTGAATACGCTTTCGCCTACCACTGGTTTGTTGGGTGGCACTCCGATGCCAGAATAGGATTCCACGAGGTGACTGATTTCGTTCAGTTTGCTCTCGTCCACGTTGGTGCTGATGCCATAGTGGTCTTTCAATACAGCCTGCACGCTGGCCAGCGGTGCATTTCCTGCCCGTTCGCCCAGTCCGTTGATGGTGGTGTGCAGTCCCGTGGCCCCACCTTGTACGGCTGCTACAGAGTCGGCCACTGCCAGGTCGTAGTCGTTGTGCGCGTGAAAGTCAAATCGCTGGCCAGGGTATCGACTGGTCATCATGGCCAGTCCTTCCTTGGCTTGGTCGGGCGTCATGATGCCGAGCGTGTCGGGTAGCAGGAACCGTTCGATGCCTGCCTCTTTCAGCCCGTCCATCATAAAGTAGACGTAGTCCCTCGAGTCTTTTATTCCGCTGCTCCAGTCCTCCAAATACAGATTGACGTGGATGCCGAGTTGCTTGGCATAGTCAATGCTTTGCAGAATGTCGCTGAGGTGCTGTTCGGGCGTCTTTTTCAACTGTTGTGTGCAGTGCTTCAGAGAGCCCTTGCTCAGCAGATTGATGGTGCGGCAACCCGTATCATTAATCCAGTCTAGCGAGGTGTGTCCATCCACAAATCCGAGCACCTCCACGCGGTCAATCAGACCAGCCTTGCGTGCCCATTCACAAATCATGGTCACGGCCTCTTTTTCTCCGTCAGATACGCGGGCCGAAGCCACTTCAATGCGGTCCACCTTTACCTCTTGCAGCAAGGTTCGGGCCAGCATCAGTTTCTCGTGTGGTACAAATGACACTCCGTTGGTCTGTTCACCATCGCGGAGTGTGGTGTCCATTATTTCTATGCTTGATTTTTTTGCTCCCATGCCTCAATCTTGTCTTTGTTCTCGAGCAAGAAGTCGATGTCATCGAGGGCATTCATCAAACAGTATTTCTTGTAGCCATTTATTTCAAACTTCTCGCTCTTACCTGTGGCTAAGTTCGTTACGGTCTGGTTTGGCAGGTCCACTTTTACCTCCATCTTGGCATTGGCCTTGATGCTGTCGAAGAGTTCGGCCAGAAATTTCTCGCTGACTACAACGGGCAGTACAAAGTTGTTCAGCTCGTTGTTCTTATGTATGTCGGCAAAGAAACTGGAAATGACCACTCTGAATCCGTATCCTGCTATGGCCCATGCGGCGTGCTCACGGCTGGAGCCGCTGCCAAAGTTCTTTCCTGCCACCAATATGCAGCCACTATAGGTAGGGTCGTTCAGTACGAAACCTTTGATAGGATTCCCCTCTTTGTCGTAGCGCCAGTCGCGGAACAGGTTGTCGCCAAATCCGCTTTTGTCGGTTGCCTTCAGAAAACGGGCAGGAATAATCTGGTCGGTGTCCACATTCTCCAAAGGAAGTGGCACGCAGGTGCTGGTAATTATATCGAATTTCTGTTTCATCTCTTTTTTATTTTTTCGTTGAAAATTTTGTTGTGAAAGAAAGTGGCGACCCCTTACATTATTGATCTTGGGTCGGTAATGATGCCAGTGATGGCAGCAGCTGCTGCTACCAGCGGGCTGGCTAGTACGGTGCGTGCGCCAGGACCCTGTCGGCCTTCAAAGTTTCTGTTTGAAGTGGAGACGGACAACTTGCCTGCCGGAATCTTGTCATCGTTCATTGCCAGACAAGCAGAACATCCAGGTTGGCGGAGTTCAAATCCGGCAGCCTCAAATATTTTGTCCAGTCCTTCCTTGCGAATCTGTTCATCAACCATCCATGAGCCAGGAACCAGCCAGCAAGTGATGCCTTCGGCTTTCTTCTTTCCTTTCACAATGGAGGCAAAGGCGCGGAAGTCCTCTATACGGCCATTGGTGCAAGAGCCGCAGAACACATAGTCCACTTTCTTTCCTAATAACTGTTCACCAGGTTGGAATCCCATGTAATCGAGTGATTTCTTGAAAGAAATTTGTCCAGCTGCGTCAATGTCCTTCATTGCAGGAATGCTCTGGCTGATGCCCATACCCATGCCAGGATTGGTGCCGTAGGTCACCATTGGCTCAATGTCGGCTGCGTCGAACTTGATTTCCTTGTCAAATACGGCATCGTCGCCGCTCTTCAGTGTACGCCAGTAGGCTACAGCCTTGTCCCATTCAGCTCCCTTAGGGGCATATTCGCGTCCCTTGATATATTCAAATGTTGTTTCGTCAGGTGCAATGAATCCGCCGCGTGCGCCCATCTCAATGGTAAGGTTGCAAAGGGTAAGACGGCCTTCCATTGTCAGATTCTTGACAGCCGAGCCGGCATATTCAACGAAATAGCCTGTTGCGCCAGAAGTGGTCATTTTTGACATGATGTAGAGGGCTACATCTTTGGCGGTTACGCCCTTGCCCAGTTTGCCCTCGACGCTGATACGCATCGATTTTGGCTTCTGTTGCAGGATGCACTCTGTGGCCATCACCATCTCCACTTCGGAGGTGCCGATGCCGAAAGCAACGGCGCCCATGGCTCCGTGGGTTGAGGTGTGTGAGTCGCCACACACTATGGTCATGCCTGGCAGAGAAAGACCGCGCTCAGGACCGACCACATGGATGATGCCGTTCTTAGGATTCAACATTCCGAAGTGGGTCAGACCGAACTCCTTGGTGTTTTGAGCCAGAGTGTCTACCTGTTTCTTTGATATTGGGTCGGCTATTGGCTTGTCCTGGTCGTGGGTAGGGGTGTTGTGGTCGGGCATGCAGTAGATGTGGTCGGGACGGAAGCACTTCAGTCCGCGCTCGCGCATTCCGCTGAAGGCCTGGGGTGAAGTCACCTCGTGGCAATACAGTCTGTCAATGTAGAGCTGTGTAGGTCCGTCTTTTACAATCTGCACAACGTGCTTGTCCCAAATCTTGTCAAATAGCGTATTCATCTTTATCTATGTTTTAATTTTTTTCTTTATTGTTCGTGTGGCGGTGCGCTGTATTAGTGCACAAATTTGTTGATGGCGTCAATGTAAGCCTCTGCCGAAGCTGCCACAATGTCGGTGTTGGCCGAGAAGCCCTGATAGGTCACGCCATCGCTTTCCACCTGCATGTGCACTTTGCCAAGGTCGCCTGAGCCTTTGGTGATGTTCTGAATCAGAATGTCCTGAAGTGTCATCTTGCGGTTGATGATGCGTTTGATGGCATTGATGGCGGCATCAACCGGACCATTGCCCACTGCTGCGGCGTCAAACCGTTCGCCGGCAATATCGAGCCCGATAGCGGCAATGGGCTTCACACCCACGCCAGATGTCACTTGCAGGTATTCCAGCTTGATGCGGTGCATGGCGGTGCGGTCTTTGCCAGCCAGCATCAGAATGTCGTCGTCGTTGATTTCCTTCTTCTTGTCGGCCAGTTTCAGAAACTCCTCGTAAATCTTGTCCAGTTTGCTCTGGTCAGACAAGTCAACACCGAGCACTTGTAAGCGGTGTTTCAGCGCCGCCCGTCCGCTGCGTGCTGTCAGTATTATTTCGTTGCTGTCTATACCCACATCCTTAGGGTCCATAATCTCGTAGGTCTCTTTGTTCTTCAGTACACCGTCCTGGTGTATGCCGCTGGAGTGAGCAAAGGCGTTACGTCCCACAATGGCTTTATTGGGTTGTATTGGCATATTCATCAGGCTCGATACCATGTCGCTCACATGGTGAATGTGCTGCGTGTTGATGTTGGTGTTGATGCCGATGCTCTTGTGGCATTTCAGTATCATGGCAATCTCCTCGAGAGAGGTGTTGCCAGCGCGTTCGCCGATACCGTTCATGGTCACCTCCACCTGTCGGGCTCCGTTGAGCACACCTTCCATGGTGTTGGCGGTGGCCATGCCGAGGTCGTTGTGGCAGTGAGTGGAGATGCGGGCCTTTTCCACTCCGTCGACGTGCTCCATCAGATATTTTATTTTTGCTCCGTATTCCTGAGGCAGGCAGTAGCCGGTGGTGTCGGGTATGTTCACCACAGTGGCACCAGCCTTGATGACGGCTTCAACCACGCGGGCCAGATACTCGTTGTCGGTACGGCCGGCATCCTCGCAATAGAACTCCACGTCCTCCACATATTTCTTGGCGTATTTGGTGGCGGCAATGGCGCGTTCCAGAATCTCGTCTTCGGTGGAGTTGAATTTATATTTGATGTGATACTCCGAGGTGCCAATGCCGGTGTGTATGCGCTTGTGTTTGGCATATTTCAGCGCATCGGCGGCCACGTCTATGTCTTTCTCCACTGCGCGGGTCAGGGCGCAGATGGTGGGCCATGTCACGGCTTTTGATATTTCTTCCACTGAGTTGAAGTCGCCTGGGCTGGAAATGGGAAATCCTGCTTCTATTACGTCCACGCCCAGTGATTCGAGGGCTTTTGCCACTTCTATTTTTTCTACAGTGTTCAGCTGACAACCGGGAACCTGCTCGCCATCCCTAAGGGTTGTGTCAAAAATGTACAGTCTGTCTGCCATAATCTTTATTTTTTATTATTTATTATTTTTTCTTTCTTTACTGACGCTTTCAAATGAATATAAACAAAAAAGCCTTTCTCATGGGGAAGTGAGAAAGGCTTTGTCCGTATCTTTAACAATAACAGCAACAATTCTCACTCCCCTTGGCTTTGCAAGAGGAGAATCAATAGTCCGAGAATATTTTCTGTTATTAATTGTTTCATTTCTTTGTGTCTTGTTGTTTCACACTGCAAAAGTAGGTCATTTTTATGTAAAAGCCAAGGAAATTATAAAATAATTAGCCTTAAAAACTACAAAAAATAATTTTTGAGGGCTTTTTTTCTTTGATTTGATATGTTTTGCGCCCGTTTGTTCTGATTGGAGGCTTGGCTTTTTATTTCTTCTTTACCTCTTATTAATGTTTCCTGTCTTTTTAGGGAGTTCTGCATGAGCTTTTTCTGTTCATTGGGCTTTGTTTTGCATTATCTTTGTGGCGATTCGATAAATTTAATAGAAATATGTGGTGGGTATATGCTTTGATGTCCGCGTTCTTTGCCTCTCT
The DNA here is from genome assembly GCA_937872735.1 of uncultured Bacteroidales bacterium. Taxonomy (GTDB): domain Bacteria; phylum Bacteroidota; class Bacteroidia; order Bacteroidales; family Paludibacteraceae; genus Physcocola. The sequence continues at coordinate 1,397 of CALMUD010000123.1, read as the reverse complement.
GACCGCTATTTTTGCCAAAATAGGAATAGAGGGGGTCAACTCCAATCTGGCGACAGCCATCCGCACCATTGTCATTCTGGTGCTGATATGGGCCATTGTCTATTTTAGAGGTGAATATCGTGATTTGTGCCATATAGACAAGCGCTGTCTGGTATTCCTGATTCTGTCGGGCATTGCAACGGGGCTATCGTGGATTTGCTATTTCAAGGCTATCAAGATGGGGCCGGTGTCGCAGGTGGCTTTCATCGACAAGCTGAGTGTGGTGCTTACGCTCCTTCTGGCTTGTGTCTTTTTGGGTGAGACAATTTCCCTGAAGACCGGTATCGCGGCGGGTTTGATCTGTTCGGGGGTGGTGCTGCTCATCGTGTAGGCTTCCTCTCGGTCACGGCATCCAGCATAGATTGAATCCAGCCTCTTCCCCGTTGTAGTAGGGCATTACGGCTATGTTGCGTTCTTTCTTTTTCCCGAATATCATTTTTTGCACAGCGGGGTAGACCCAATATGATATTTTGGTGCTGAGCATTCCTATACCTCCGCCTGCCAGCACATCAATGGTCCAATGGCGGTTGTTGTAGATGCGCAGAAACCCGGTCCCGGCTGCCACCACATAACCGGCTGCACCTATCCAGGGAGACACCTCTTTATATTCCTGATACAGAAATTCGGCGCCCATGGCAGCGGTGGCGGTATGTCCCGATGGAAAAGAGTTGCGGCTCGACCCGTCGGGCCGTCGTTCGTCCACTTCGCTCTTCAGCACTCCTACGGTGGCCCCCATCATGGCATAAGCAGTGGCCAGTATGATGGTGCGGTCCAGTAGTCTGTGTCTCCCTTTTACTCCGCATAGGTTCAGCCCATACACTGCCAGCATCGGTGCATATTGGGTGTAGTCGTCAATGGTTATTTTTCGGTGTATCTCCTCTTGCAGTTCGTCTCTTATTTCTCCATTTTCCCATTCCACCCAGTCGTTGTGTATCCAGATGCTGCCGCTTCCTATCAGTATGGTGGGCACTACCAGCTGTTTCCAGTTGAATCGGTGTGTGTTGTCTTGGGTCTCGTTGCCGAGGTCCGTCGTGTCTGTCTTTGCTGTTTTTATCGTGTCAGTCATTATTGTGGTGTCCGTCTGTGCTGACAGAGAGTCGGCAGTCCCGTTTGCCATGACGAAGTGCGTCGCCATGATTGCCAATGTGATGAGAATTGCCCGATACATTTTTTCTTCTGTGTGGAATTTGGTTGCAAATTTAATTGTTTAAGTGTGTTTTTGGATAAAAATAGCGACTATTTGAACATTTTTTATCTGTTTATGTACCCTTTCCGATTCGTGACGGGCTTCGTATGTTATCAAATATTAATAAAATGTTAATGTTTGTTAATTGGGGGGGGGTAGGCCAGCGAGCCAA
>CALMUD010000122.1 GCA_937872735.1 uncultured Bacteroidales bacterium | reverse complement strand
AACGCTTTCGGAGCTAATGCGCGGTGAAGTTACAGCTGACGCATATTCGGGGGGGAGGCGAATTGGGGGGAGGTGATTCGCGGTGGTGGCGTGTGGGGAAATTTGCGATGCGAGATGATGACTGGGAGGTGACGCGTCCCCGCGTCACTACAGCCCATCAGGGCTGAACAAATTGGTTGTTGTTGGTTGTTGTTGTTAATCGCTACGGAATTATACTATTTGTCGCTACGGAATCGCCCTTGGGGGCGATAGTGACGCGAGACGTGTCACCTCCCAGTGGAGGCTGCGCGTGGGGGAAAACCGCTCCGAAGTTCGGGGACAAATACGGGGAGGCGGTTTGTGGCAAGAAAGCCACCGACATTTGCTCCTCTCGCATATTTCTCGTAACTTTCCACTCCGAAAAAATCAGGAAAAAACATGCCCATCATTGAGATAAAACACCTGTATAAGACCTACACTGGCAACGACCGCCCCGCAGTGGCCGACCTCTGCCTGAGTGTGGCCGAAGGGGAGATTTTTGGCCTGCTGGGTGCCAACGGCGCTGGCAAGACCACCACGCTGAGCATACTGTGCGGCCTGCGCCGATACAACGCTGGCGAGGTGAACATTGCGGGACATGCAGTGAATACCGACATGGAGGCCATCAAACCGCTGATAGGTGTGGTGCCCCAAGATTTTGCCCTCTATCCGGAACTGACGGCCGAGGAGAATCTGAAGATTTTCGGCGGTCTGTATGGTCTGGAACGCAAGCTGCTGGCCGACCGCATCGGCAATCTGCTCTCCATTTTCAGTCTGTACGACTGCCGGCAAAGACGCATCAGCCAGTATTCCGGCGGCATGAAGCGGCGGGTGAACCTGATAGCGGGTCTGCTGCACCACCCCCGACTGCTGTTTCTGGACGAGCCAACGGTGGGCATCGATGTGAAATCGAGACACGTCATCATTGACAACCTGCTCAAGACCAACGCCGAGGGCTGCACGCTGGTCTATACCTCCCACTTGATGGAAGAGGCCGAAACACTGTGCCGGCACGTGGCACTGATGCAAGACGGCAGACTGATAGCCGAGGGAGACCCCAAGCAGCTGGTGGCCGACAAGAACGCCACCTCACTCGATGACCTCTGCATGACGCTGCTGAAATGAATCATAACCATTTACCAAACAAATGATGATACGCAAACTATCCACACTGATATACAAGGACACCCTGCTGCTGGTCCGCGACCATGCCGGTCTGGCGCTGCTCTACCTGATGCCTGTGGCGCTGGTATGCCTGATGGCTTACCTGCAAAACGACACTTTCAAGACGATACTGGAGAACAAGATGCCGCTGGTGGTGCTGAATCAGGACCGCGACAGCGTGGGCAATGCCATTGAGCAGAGCCTGCACCGCACGGGGGTATTCGCCATCAGCGCCGCCCCCCGTGGCATGACTGCCGCACGTTTGGAACGGGCTGTGGCTCAGGGCGACTATCAGGTGGGAGTGGTCATCAAGGCCCACACCACCTCCAGCCTGCGCCAAGGCATACAGCAAAGCATACAGCACACTTTCGACCCCTCCACCCCGATACCCGTACAGCACCCCATAGGGGTGGACATCTATGTGGACCCCACCACCAAAAACTCGTTTGTGAGCAGCCTCAGCAGCAGTATGCGCGAGTATGCCGCCCAGGTACAGACCAAGTTTCTGCTGAGCGAGGTCAGCAGCCAGGTGCAGCAACTATCGCCAATGCCCATCGGCGACATCAGTCTGCCCGACCACCTCATCACCCTCAACGAGCGTTATGCCCGTCTCGACAGCAGCCGGCTGATACCCAACGCCGTGCAACACAACGTGCCAGCATGGGGTCTGTTTGCCATCTTCTTCATAGTGGTATCGCTCGCAGGCAACCTCATCCGTGAACGGGAGGAGGGCAGTTTCACCCGCCTGCGCACCATGCCCTGCCCCTACCCGCTCTACTTGCTGAGCAAGGTGCTGGTCTATCTCGCCATCTGCCTCACCCAACTGCTGCTGATGGGCGTGATGGGTGTGTGTGTGCTGCCGCTGCTAGGGTTGCCGGCCCTCACTTTGGGACACAGCTATGTGGGACTGCTGGCGGTGTCGGTGAGTGCCTCGCTGGCAGCCATCGGCTACGGATTGCTGATTGGTCAGGTGGCACGCACCGACCAGCAGGCCGCCATTTTCGGCTCCATCTCGGTGGTGATATTGTCGGCACTGGGCGGCATCTGGATTCCGATGTTCGTGATGCCGCACGCCATGCAGATAGTGTGCCATCTGTCACCGCTCAACTGGGGGCTGACAGCCTACTACAACCTGCTGGTGCGCGATGGCGGTCTGGCCTCGGTAGTGCCTGGCTGTGCCGCCCTGCTTCTGTTTGGCAGTCTGTGCTTTGGGGCGGCGGTGCTCTACGACCGCAAAAAGCGGATTGACATATAATTTGACAAAGTCGCGCGAACTGCGTATTTTTGCATATAACATTAATAACGGAACAATAAGTCCATGACATTACTACTCCTGTTCTTTTTCGGGGCCATCATTCTTTCCTTCATCTGTTCGGTGATGGAGGCCACCATGCTCTCCACCTCCACCTCGTATGCGGAGACGCTGGCCAACAAGAGCCGCGGAGGACGGCTGCTGCGCAAACTGAAACAGAACACCGAGCGCGCCACCACCGCCATACTCATTCTCAACACGATGGCCAACACGCTGGGAGCGGCGGGAGTGGGTGCACAGACCAACATTGTGTTCGGCTCGCAATACTTCGGGCTGGCCTCTGGCATCATGACGGCTGCCATCCTCATCTGCTCCGAAATCATACCCAAGACCATCGGCATCCACTTCTGGCGCAGGCTGTGCATTCCGGTGGCCTATGTGGCGCAGGTCTACATCTACATCACCTACCCTGTGCTTCAGATTGCGCTCTTCATCACCCACTTCATCACCGCCAGCGGCAAGGAGCAGACCATCAGCCGCGAGGAGATAGCCGCCATGACCAGCATCGGCGAGAAGGAGGGCGTGTTTGAGACGAATGAGAGCAAGATAATAAACAATCTGATAAAGATGCGCAGCATAAAGGTCCGCAGCATCATGACGCCCCGTACAGTGGTGCTGGGTGCCGACGAGAACCTGACGCTGAACGAGTTTTTCAAGAACAAGGATTTTCTGCGTTACTCGCGCATACCCATCTATGAGGATTCGCTGGACCACATCACCGGGTTCGTGCTGAAATCGGACATACTGCTGCAACTCGCCAATGACAACAAGAACATCAAGCTGAAAAGCATACGCCGCCCCATCACCTGCTGCTACGAGCACAACACCATTCTGCGATTCTACGACTGGATGATTACCAAGAAGGAACAGATAGCGCTGGTGATTGACGAATATGGCGGCATGGAGGGCATAGTTACGCTGGAGGATGTGATTGAGACCATACTGGGTCTGGAAATCACCGATGAGCTGGATGCCCAGATTGACATGCAGCAGCTGGCCAAGGAACGCTGGAAAAAACGCGCCGCTAAAATGGAAATGAAATTACCCGAGGAGGGCGCAAAAGGAAATTAAGACAAGCCAAGTCGAGTCGTTTTGCCCGCCGCCTTGATAAGGTGAGCAAATTGCGACTCACAATTTTTTCAATTTGTTAAGTTTACATACCGTTTTTCATAATTTACCCGTAAAACCTTTACTTGCTTTGCATCTCTCGGAGCCAGCTGTCGGCCCGGCCAGCATTGCGGCGCTTATGCTCCTGCACCGTCAGCACAAATGAA
>CALMUD010000121.1 GCA_937872735.1 uncultured Bacteroidales bacterium | reverse complement strand
AAAAAATATTTCCTCTCAAAATTTTGCACAAAAACGAAAATGTATTACTTTTGCAAACGATTTCGCAGATGATGCAAAATCGGACCCATAGCTCAGCGGTTAGAGCACCTGACTCATAATCAGGGAGTCGTAGGTTCAAACCCTACTGGGTCCACCTGGCACTACGGGCGGCTGCAACTTCAAGCAGCCGCCTTTTTTGTCAGCATAAACGACAATACGCCCAAAATATTCGGCCCGAAAGGTCCGTTATCAGATAAAATGAAACTGCATACCAACATATCAGCAAGGCTGTTGCCAATGGCCGCATGGCTGCTGGCCGCATTGGCATGCAGCACCGTGGAACAGGACTCCGCCATCCCCCAGAGCCAGGTTTACCTGAAAACGACCTACGACGACTATACCAAGCTGCAGAACCCGGGCTGCTACAAGACCTTCATTCCGGGCGACGGACTCTATGCCACCAACACCGAGCTGGGCTATGCGGGCATCGTCATCTTCCGCGACTTTGAGGGGAAGCTGCACTGCTGCGACCTGGCCTGCCCCGTGGAGGCGAGCCGCACCACCCGCGTCACCGTCAATGCCTCGCTGGAGGCCACCTGCCCCAAGTGCGGCTCGGTGTTCCAGCTGGGCTGGGGACTGGCCACCCCTACCTCCGGACCCGCCAAGGAGGCACTGAAGATTTACAGCCACATCACCGACAACGGCACCGCCATCACGGTGTCGAACTGAACTGAAACAACCAACCTGCCAAACCTCAGTACACCTCCGCCCCGTTTCTTAACGCATTATATTTCACCCCGCTATGACTATCATCCAAAAAATAGCATTACTTTTGCACATCAGGATAAATGTAGAACATTCACAACAGACACCATGGCATACAAACTGCTAGTAATGGACCTGGACGGGACCCTCACCAACACACAGAAGGTGATAACCCCACAGACGATGAAGGCGCTGACGGCCGCACAGGAGGCGGGCGTGCGACTGGTGCTGGCCTCGGGCCGCCCCACCTACGGCATCATGCCGCTGGTGAAACAGCTGGACATGGCACGGCATGGCGGATTTGTGCTGTCGTATAACGGCGGCAACATCATTGACTGCCAGAGCGGCGAGACCATCTTCCGCCAAGAGCTGCCCCACAATATGGTGGAGCCCCTCTACCAGGCCACCAAATCGCGCGGGGTGACCCTCCTCACCTACGGCAACAATGCCATCCTCACCGAGGACGCCGATGACCCATACATCGCCATCGAGGCCAAGATAAACAATATGCCCATACAGCACGTTGACAACTTTGTGGAGGCCGTGAGCCACCCCATCACCAAATGCCTCAGCACCGCCGAGCCCAACCGTCTGGCGGTGGTGGAGAAGGAGATGCAGCAACAGTTTGGCTCCCAGCTCAGCATCTACCGCTCGGCGCCCTACTTTCTGGAGATAGTGGCACCGGGCATCGACAAGGCACAGTCGCTGCAACGGCTGCTGGGACACCTGCACCTGACCAAGGAGGAGATGATAACCTGCGGCGACGGATTCAACGACCTGTCGATGATACGCTATGCGGGTCTGGGCGTGGCCATGGGCAATGCCGAGACGGAGGTGAAACGCAATGCCGACTTTGTGACCCTCGGCAACGATGAGGACGGCATAGCCTATGTGGTGCGCAAGTTCATACTCGGACACAACACCCTGAGGCTGGCCATGCACCGCAGCTACTGGCGGCTGAAATGGCGCGCGCACAAGGCTGAGAAACAGCTGTCGGCCTGAACAGAGGGAACTGAAAGACTCTTGCCTCACACAGCAGACAATCATCAAGTATAAAAAAAACACCAAAAAAACTGACAACAACATGCTAACATTCTTCCGACACTACGGACTGACCATGGCAGTGGCAATGACCATCATGTACGTCTGCATGATACACATGCCCAGCAGTGCCTCGACCATCGAGATAGACATTCCCAACTTTGACAAGCTGGTCCACTTCATGATGTATGTGGCACTGAGTGCCGCCGCCTGCAAGAACTTCTACCAGCAGGAGGCCAACTTCGGCACGCTGAAGCTCTACTTCTGGGGCATCGTCTTCCCGATAGCTTTTGGCGGGCTGATAGAGCTGATGCAGGCCTATCTGACCACCTACCGCACGGGTGACTGGATGGACCTCCTGGCCGACAGTCTGGGCGCGATAGCCGCCTATGCCGTCTGCTCACGCGTCTACCCCAAGAAACTCAACAGAAACGAGAACTGAAAAGAAACAGGACAATGAAAATAATACTACTGGGCACCGCCTACCCCTACCGCGGCGGCTTGGCCGAGTTTAACGAGCGACTGACCAAACAGTTCAACAACGAGGGCCACCAAGCCCGCATCGAGACTTTCACACTGCAATATCCCGACTTCCTCTTCCCCGGCAAGACGCAATACTCCACCGAGGCGGCACCAGCCGACCTTGACATCACCCGCGGGATGAATGCGGTGAACCCGCTCAACTGGATAGCCGAGGGCCGCAAGCTGAAGAAGGAGAGCCCCGACCTGATAGTGGTGCCCTACTGGGTGCCGCAGATGGCGCCCTGCTTCGGCACCATTGCCCGCATAGCACGCAGCAACCATCACACCAAGGTGGTGGCCATACTGCACAACGTGCTGCCCCACGAGCGCAAGGCAGCCGACAAGATGCTGTCGGGCTACTTCATCAAGTCGATTGACGGCGGCGTCACCCTCTCCAAATCGGTGATGGACGACCTTGACGAGTTTGACAAACAAAAGCCGCGGGCCTTCTGCCGCCATCCGCTCTACGACAATTTTGGCCAGAAGGTGGAACGCGCCGAGGCGCTGAAGGAGCTGAACCTGGACCCCGAATGGCAGTATCTGCTCTTCTTCGGATTCATACGCGACTACAAGGGACTGGACCTGCTGCTCGATGCCTTTGCCGACGACCGCATCCGCCAGATGAAGGTGAAGCTGCTGGTGGCTGGCGAGTTTTATGGCGACCCGCAGAAATATTTTGACCAGGAGAAGCGGCTGAACCTGCAGAACATCATCTGGAGCAACGACTTCATACCCAACAGCAAGGTGGGGGCCTACTTCGGTGCCAGCAACATGGTGGTGCTGCCCTACAAGTCGGCCACACAGAGCGGCGTGACGCAGGTGGCTTTCCATTTTGAGAAACCGATGCTGGTGACCAATGTGGGCGGACTGTCGGAGATTGTGCCCGACGGCAAGGTGGGCTATGTGGTGGAGCCTGATGCCCACCGGATAGCCGATGCCATTGTGGACTACATCGGCAACAACCGCGAGGAGGCTTTCACCGAACAGACGCGGCAGGAGAAACTGAAATACTCGTGGGAGAACATGACCAAGGCCCTGCTGAGCCTGGCGAAATAAAGGAAAAGAAAGGAACAATATATGTTATATCCGCTTGGATTACAAGATTTTGAAGAAATACGCAAGAGGGGATTCGTCTACATTGACAAGACGGATGTCATCTACCAGCTGTGCCAAACGGGTAAATATTATTTTCTGGGCCGTCCCCGCCGATTCGGCAAGACGCTGCTGCTGTCCACTCTCGACAAATATCTGTCAGGACGCAAGGAGCTGTTTGACGGGCTGAAAATTGCCAGCCTTGAAAAGGACTGGACCATCCACCCCATACTGCACATCAGCCTCAACAGCGATGAATATATTGCCGAGGGCACGCTGGAAGATGTGCTGAACAATGCGCTGGTGGCTTGGGAAAAGACCTACGGGAGCGAAGCCAGCGAAACCTCCTTGTCACTGCGCTTCAAGGGGGTGATAGAACGGGCCCGGAAGATATCGGGACAACAAGTGGCGGTGCTGATTGACGAATATGACAAGCCGCTGATTGACTGCCTCACCAACGAACCGCTGAAGGAGCACAACAAGATGGTGCTCAAAGCCTTCTACGGCACGCTGAAAAACCAGGATGCCAACCTGTGCCTGGCTCTGCTCACGGGCGTCACAAAATTCAGCAAGGTGAGCGTATTCAGCGAGCTGAACAACCTCACCGACATATCCATGGCGGAAGAATATCAGACCCTTTGCGGTGTGTCGGAAGACGAGATTGACCGCTACTTCAGCGAGGCCGTAGCCCAGCTGGCGCAGAGCGAGCAGATGAGCAGCGCCGAGGCCAGAGAAACCCTGCGCCGCACCTACGACGGCTACCGATTCTGCCGCAATGGCATCAACCTTTACAACCCCTACAGCCTGATGAGGGCCCTGAGCGAGAAAAACATCGACTATTACTGGTTCGAGACGGGCACCCCAACCTTTCTGGCCGAACGGCTGAAAGCCACCAACATGCGGCTGGAAGATATGGAAGGACGGAAAATGGACTCGCAAAGCCTGCGCAACATGGACGCGATTGACAAGGACCCCATCCCGATGATTTATCAAAGCGGATATCTCACCATCACTGGCTACGACAACAAAACACGCCTCTATACACTGGGCTACCCCAACGAGGAGGTCAAAAGCGGATTCTTCAATTTTCTGCTGCCCTACTATGCCAACGTATCGGCCACCAGAGTGGCTTCCGACATTGTGGAACTGGTGAGTGATGCCAATAACGGCCACCCCGAGCAACTGCTCAGGCGGCTGTCCTCCTTTTTTGCCGGATACAATTACGACCTCATTCCACGCCACGACCTGGAACGGCACTACCAAAACGTCATCTACACCGTGTGCAAGCTGATGGGTATGCAGGTGGAGGCCGAATATCACACCAGCAACGGGAGAATAGACTTGACCATACTGACCGACAAATACATCTATCTGTTCGAGTTCAAACTGAATGTGGGCACCCCAAAGGGGCTGCAACAGATAGCACGGAAAGACTATGCGGCGCCGTTTGCCAACGACCCGCGCCAGCTGTTCTGCATAGCGGTCAACTTCTCGTCGGCCTCCCGCGGCATTGACGACTGGCAACCGCACTATAACGAATAAATCCCCCCATTCACCCGCCTCATGGACCTATTTGAATATAACCGGCAACAGCTGCTGAAGGGGAATGCCCCTCTGGCCTCCAGAATGCGCCCGGAATCGCTCGACGACATTGTGGGGCAGGAACATATACTGGGCGAGGGGAAACTGCTATACAGAGCAATCAAGGCGGACAAAATGGGGTCTGTCATCTTCTATGGCCCTCCGGGTGTGGGCAAGACCACCCTCGCCCGCGTGATAGCCAACACCACCAGCGCCGACTTCCGGCAGGTGAATGCCACCGTGGCGGGCAAGAAGGATATGGAAATGGTGGTGGAGGCCGCCAAAAGCAATCTGGGACAACAGAACAAACGCACCATACTGTTCATCGACGAGATTCACCGATTCAACAAGGGCCAGCAGGACTATCTGCTGCCATTTGTGGAGGACGGCACGCTGATACTCATTGGCGCCACCACCGAGAACCCTTACTTTGAGGTGAACGGGGCGCTGCTGTCGCGCTCACGCATTTTTGAACTGAAACCGCTATCGACCGACAACATACGCACACTGATTGACAAGGCACTGACGGACCCCGACAAGGGGCTGGGCAAACAACGCGCTGACATCACCGACGAGGGCAAGACTTTTCTGGCGGAACGGACGGGAGGCGACGCACGCGAGGCGCTGAACGCGCTGGAGCTGGCGGTGCTCACCACCGACCGCAGTGCCGACGGCCTCATCCATCTCAACACCGAGGTGCTGGCGGAGTGCATACAGAAGAAGGTGCTGCGCTACGACAAGGAGGGGGAGAACCACTATGATGCCATCTCGGCTTTCATTGAGAGCATGAAGCACTCCGACCCCGATGCCACGCTCTACTATCTGGCACGCATGGTGGAGGCGGGCGAGGATGTGAAGTACATTGCACGGCGCATCATGATGTGCGCCTCGGTAGACGTGGGTCTGGCGGACTCACAGGCGCTGGTGGTGGCCACCAATGCCAGTCTGGCGGTGGAGCGCATCGGGCTGCCCGAGTGCAAATACATACTGGCCCATGCGGCGGTGTATGTGGCGTGCTCGCCCAAGTCGGACACGGTGAGCAGGGCTTACGCGCTGGCGGAGGCGGAGGTGCGGCAGTCGGGCCACATCGAGATTCCGCTGATACTGAAAGATGAGTCGTACAAGAGTGCGCACAAGCTGGGCCGCGGAGTGGGCCTCACCGATATCCATGCCTACCCCAACCACTATGCGGGCCAGCGCATGCTGCCCGAGGAGCTGGGCGACACCACGTTTTTCCACTTAGGCGACAACAAACGTGAGCAGGCCATAGCCGAATGGTTCAGAAGGATAGGGAAAAAATAGAAAATCATTCATTTTAAATTTTTCATTCTTACTTCATTCTTCCTCCCCCCACTTCACGCCATCAGCACTGACAAAGAGAGGGGGCAGGGAATTGACGAGCTGCACCGAACGGAGACTGACGCTGATGACACTGAGGAGGAGGTTGAGGATGTAACGGGGCTGATGATGCTCGCGGGCCCAGTCGTTGGCATCGTTGCGGATGCCGCTGGCCTTGTCGGTGCTGACGCAGTAACGCTCCAGCAGCCACTCAATGGCACTCTTGCCATTGACAACGTAGCGGTAAGCATCGTCGGGAATGCCCACGAGGGTGATGTGGCTGTTGTAGATGATGGTGTCCTTGCGGTCCTTGGCCAGAAACTTCATCTTGGTGACGCGGTAATGGGCAAAGGCGGCTTCGGTGTCGGCATCGGACGCTGCGGAGGAGGTGGTGGTAGTGGTGGTGGTGTCGATAACGGTAACCACATCAGGGGCAGGCACCTGCTCGTAGGCGAGATGGAGCTGCGCCAGCTGCTGGCCCACCTTGTAGATATCCATAAAGAGGTTCACATCGTCGGGCAACGGGAGACGCGGCAACGACTTGCGCAGGTCGGTCTCAAAGGCCTCGCGATAGCCGGAGGTATGCAGCAGCCCATACACATAGTAGAAAATCATCTCTCGGGTGACGTTCTTGGTGCGATACAGCTCCTGCACATGATGCAACATCCAGTCGGTGATGCCGTCGTGACGGATGTAGCGGTTGGAATTCGGGCCGTCGAACAATGTCATCTCCGTCTGTCGGTTCTCTTCATACCAATACATTGGAAAACACTGGGAATCTCCCACCGCATGCAAATCGGGTATAGAATCTGTCAATAAAACAGAAAGCCCCTTAGTCGAACCTACACAACTTACACAAATGACCAAATTTTTGGATTGCGGAGTGGGGAAAAGATGCGAAGAAAGACCGGGCCTTTCTATAAAATTATTATCATAATAAAGAGACTGTTTACAAAATGGTCTATATATCCCATTCCGAATAGTATCATTATATTCGTGTATTAATTTCTTTTCCAAATCTTTTTTCAGGTTCACAGTCCAGCTGATTTTCTGAGGGTTAGTATCAATAAAATCCTCTACCCTCAAATTCGGATTATCTTTCACAGCCTCTTTATATGCAGCACTTTGAGCATTGTAGAAATCTATCATTGAGCTCATATTTGCTGACAAGGCTTTTTCTGAAAAATTGTAAGACCAAGCATCCCTGTTGGTAGCCACTCCGATAACATAGGTGTTGAACACGCTTTGCGCCTTGATGTCGAATTTCTTGTCAGGGTTCAAAGGTATGAGCGAATCGAAAGCGGAATTGCGGTGACTAATCCAGTCGCCATTCTTGTCGGGGTGAATCAACTGCCAGTCAATTTTGCCACTGCCCACCCCCACAAACTGACGCAGCAAATTCAGTTTTTGCTCGCGTTTCAGATAGTCGCCAATGTCGTGATAATGGATAACGGCCTTGCCCTTATGGCCCGGTTTCTTCACCAAAATGGTAATGGCAATTGCAGTACGAGAACCGCCGCCAAAAACATTATCAGCCTCCCTCCTACGCAATTCACCACTACCATGGGCATTTCCTCTCAGATTGAGCACATAAATGGCACTGAACTCCTCCTCAAGACATTTACGGAATCCATCCAATCCGTTGTTGTCAAGCCATGCGCCATTGCTGATAAACCCAATGACACCGCCATCCTCGTTCTTGGCAATCTTGTCGGATGCCCAACGGAAAGCCTTGATGTAGGAATCGTAAGCCGATTTATTCAAATTAGCCAAAGA
>CALMUD010000120.1 GCA_937872735.1 uncultured Bacteroidales bacterium | reverse complement strand
TGGGCAGACTGTTGGAGATATCAGCTAAGGCATAAGACAAAAAAGAACAATGGACGGCTTCACAGTCATCCATTGTCACACTCATTAACCTAAACTTAACATGAAAAAAAATCTTTTCAAAATTGCAATAATTTTTTTGAGCAATCAAAACAAATGCAACTATAATTACACCGCCAAAATTTGACGGATATCAACGCCAAAGTTCAGCAATATTATATATATTTGTTCCATAGGAAAAAAGAAATGGAGGGCTTACAATGAAAAAAGAGCAAAAAAGCAGGAAAAAACAGAAAAACATAGAGAAGGAAATTGTTCTATCCCGGAGCGGAATGGAAGATGGACATTCTTGTATGGAAGAAATGACCCTTGAAGAGTTCATTCGGCTAAACGAGAAATTCTTTATCAAAAAAAATCCTGACAAAATCTTGAAATTCACAATCGGATAAAACGAGATAGAAATATACCTATCAGACCTTTCTGTTCAACTGAGTCTCAATAAAATGCCGCAAAACAGCCGCACTTTTAAAAAAATACGGCTGTTTTTTGTGTTTAATTTACTGATAGTTAATATATTGTGACCTCGATGGGATTCAAACCCACAACCTTCAGAACCGGAATCTGACACTCTATTCAGTTGAGCTACGAAGCCTTGAAATTTTATATATGCAAAAGTAAGGATTTTTTTATTAGTACACCACAAATTCTGCCACTTTTTAACTTAGCCAACGCAAAGACACGCTGGAAAATGTCAAATCGTAACTTCAAATACTCAAAAACAACAATTTGGAAACGGTTGACAACAAAAACAGCAAATAATAATTACAAACCGACAGGATAACGGCGAAAAAATAATATCTTTGCACCGTAATAAAATCTAAGTAATGAGTAAGATAATTGTTCCCAAAGGATACAGACCCATTCTGGACATCAAACAGACAGAACTGGGTATAAAAAAAATCAAGGATTTTTTTCAAAGTGGATTGTCAGCTGAACTGCGTTTGCGCCGCGTCACCGCCCCTCTGTTCGTGCTGAAAGGCACTGGCATCAACGACGACCTGAACGGAATTGAACGTCCGGTCACTTTCCCTATCAAGGATTTGAACGAACAACAGGCCGAAGTGGTTCACTCTTTGGCTAAATGGAAGAGAATGATGCTGGCCGACTATAATATTGAGGCTGGCTACGGACTATACACCGATATGAACGCCATCCGTCCGGATGAGGAGCTGGACAACTTGCACTCGCTGTATGTTGACCAATGGGACTGGGAGCGCCACATCAACAAGGAAGACCGCACCATCGCATTCCTGAAGAACATTGTAAGACGCATCTACGGCGTAATGCACGAGACTGAATATGTGGTTTACGAATCTTACCCTGAAATCAAGCCTACCCTGCCTTCTGATATCTTCTTTATTCATGCCGAGGAACTGCTGAAAATGTTCCCTAACATGACTCCTAAAGAACGCGAGAACGAAATATGCAAGAAATACAAGGCCGTGTTTGTAATGGGCATCGGCTGCAAGCTGAGCGATGGCAAGAAGCATGACGGCCGCGCCGCCGACTACGACGACTGGTCTACCATCAACGAGGAGGGATTACCTGGACTGAATGGTGACATTCTGCTCTGGAACGATGTGCTGGGACAGGCTTTCGAGGTCTCTTCAATGGGTATCCGTGTGGACAAAGAGGCTTTGCTGCGCCAGCTGAAACTGGAAGGACAAGAAGAGAGAGAAAAACTCTACTTCCATCAACGACTGCTCAACGGTACTCTTCCACTCTCTATCGGTGGCGGTATCGGACAATCTCGTCTGTGTATGTTCTTCCTGCGCAAGGCTCACATCGGCGAGATTCAGTCCAGCATCTGGCCAGACAAGATGCGTGAGGATTGCAAGAAGTACAACATCAACCTGATATAATAAATCAGGAATACAACAAATAGCAAAGGTCCACTGAACTTACGTCGGTGGACCTTTTTTTATCACCCTATAAACAGTAATGCCTGCCACCAGACGGTGACAGGCATTACTTATTTACTCTCTAAAAGCTGAGGTATCAATACTCGTCCCAGCTCTTAATCTTGATATCATCAAATGTCATCTCGCAACAAGAACGGATGAACGCACTTGCCAGACGGGCGTTGGTAAAGAGAGGAATATTAAAGTCGATAGACCCACGGCGAACTGCAAATCCATTCTCCAACTCACGTTGCGTACTATTCTTCGGTATATTGACAACAAAATCAAACTCCTGGTTCTCTATCATCTCCAAGGCTTTCAATTTGTAATCCTGCTCATCAGGCCAACCTACCAGAGTGGATGCCACATTGTTTTCACAAAGGAACTTGTAAGTACCATCAGTGGCAAATATCTCATAACCATTTTCCTGAAGCATCTTGCTGGCATCCAGCAAATCGACCTTCGATTTGGTCTCGCCCGACGAGATAAGCACTTTCTTCTTCTTCGGCATCTTGTAGCCTACCGCTAACAGAGACTTGAGCAATGCTTCAGAGAAATCATCACCGATGCAACCGACCTCACCCGTAGACGACATATCCACACCGTGAACCGGGTCGGCCTGCTGCAAGCGGGCATAAGAGAACTGCGAAGCCTTGATACCAACGTAATCGAGGTCAAAGGCTGACTTCTCAGGTTTAACCACATCCATACCTAACATAATTTGGGTGGCCAACTCGATAAAGTTGATTTTAAGAACTTTCGATACGAATGGGAAGCTGCGTGACGCACGCAGGTTGCACTCTATCACCTTTATCTCATTCTCCTTGGCCAGGAACTGGATGTTGAATGGTCCTGAAATATGAAGTGCCTTGGCTATTTCCTTGGCTATATGCTTGATGCGACGGGCCGTCTCCACATATATCTTCTGTGGCGGGAATTGGGTGGTGGCATCACCAGAATGGACACCCGCAAACTCAACGTGCTCCGAAATGGCATAGGCCACAATATCGCCCTTGTTGGCAACCGCATCAATCTCAATCTCCTTGCAACGGGTCATGAACTTGGAAACCACAACCGGATGTTTCTGCGACACGCTGGCTGCCAGCTTCAGGAAGTTCTTGAGCTGTACCTTGTCGTAGCAGACATTCATGGCTGCACCAGAAAGCACATACGAAGGACGTACCAAGACAGGGAATCCTATTTCATCAACGAAGTTGTCAACGTCCTCAAGTGTGGTCAACTCACTCCAGCGAGGCTGGTCTATACCGAGCTTATCAAGCATTGACGAGAACTTGTGACGGTCCTCCGCCCGGTCAATATCCACTGCCTGAGTTCCAAGCAGTCTGACCTTGGCATCAGCCAGTTTGACTGATAAGTTGTTAGGTATCTGTCCACCAGTAGAAACCACCACGCCGAAAGCATCCTCCTTATCGAGAATATCCATCACGCGCTCATAGGTCAACTCATCAAAGTAGAGTCGGTCACACATATCGTAATCCGTAGAGACCGTTTCTGGATTGTAATTTATCATTACCGAACGGTAACCCTCCTTGCGGATAGTGTTGAGCGCATTCACGCCACACCAGTCAAACTCAACGGAACTGCCGATACGGTAGGCACCACTGCCGAGCACTACCACTGAGCGCTTATCGTGGGCATACTCAATATCGTCGGCAATGGCATCGTAAGTGACATACAGATAATTGGTCTGGGCCGGATATTCGGCAGCCAGCGTATCTATCTGCTTGACGTATGGAATGATATTGCGCGACTTGCGATAGTCACGAACTTTCAGCACCACATCATCAAGGTCATTATCATTGCACTTGGTTACCAGACGGGCTATCTGGAAATCAGAGAAGCCAAGTTGTTTTACATACAGCAACAAGGCATCTGGCACAGCCTCTATCTTGTCATAACCAGCCAGTTCATGCTCCTCATTGACAATATTCTGCAACTTCAGCAGGAACCAGTTATCTATCTTGGTCAGCTCGTGAATGCGCTGCACGCTGTAATTCTCGTGCAAGGCCTGAGCTATGTAGAATATACGTTTATCTGTAGGTTTAGACAGCGCCTCATCCAAATCATCGGCATGCAGATTCTTGTTTGCCACAAATCCATGCATACCCTGACCTATCATACGCAATCCCTTTTGAATAGCCTCTTCAAAGTTGCGGCCAATGGCCATCACTTCTCCCACACTCTTCATGCTGCTACCCAACAAGCGGGAAACGCCGTGGAACTTGCCAAGGTCCCAACGAGGAATCTTGCAAACCACATAATCGAGGGCTGGTTCAAAGAAAGCCGAAGTACTCTTGGTCACCGAGTTCTTAAGCTCTGGCAGGCCATACCCCAAACCAAGTTTGGCAGCGACGAAGGCCAACGGATAACCGGTGGCTTTGGAGGCCAATGCCGATGAGCGGCTCAGACGGGCATTCACCTCAATAACCCGATAATCATCAGAATTAGGATCGTAGGCATACTGCACATTGCACTCTCCTACAATTCCGATATGGCGGATGATGCGGATGGCCGTTTCTCTAAGTTTATGATAGTCGTGATTGGACAGCGTCTGCGACGGAGCCACCACTATACTCTCACCCGTATGGATACCGAGTGGGTCGAAATTCTCCATGTTGCAGACCGTGATACAGTTGTTGTAACGGTCACGAACCACCTCATACTCAATTTCCTTCCATCCCTTGAGCGACTTTTCTACCAATACCTGCGGTGAGTAGGTAAAGGCCTTCTCTACCAATGAGCGTAACTGCTCATCATTATCGCAGAAACCAGAGCCCAAACCTCCGAGCGCATAAGCTGCACGCACAATAACCGGATATCCCAGTTTGTTGGCAGCCGTCACCGCACTCTCCAGGTCGGTTACGGCCTCGCTCTTGATATATTTGACATTTATTTCAGACAGACGCTCGGTAAATATCTCACGGTCCTCAGTGTCAATGACTGCCTGAACCGGAGTACCCAGCACCTTCACATTATACTTTTCGAGTATGCCACGACGATACAAAGCCACACCACAATTGAGGGCTGTCTGTCCGCCGAATGACAGAAAGATGCCGTCAGGACGCTCTTTCTCTATCACTTTCTCTACAAACTCTGGTGTAACTGGCAGGAAGTATATCTTGTCGGCAACACCTTCCGAAGTCTGCACCGTGGCTATGTTAGGATTAATCAGCACCGTCTTGATGCCTTCCTGTTTCAATGCCTTCAATGCTTGTGAGCCTGAGTAGTCAAACTCTCCAGCCTCACCAATTTTTAACGCTCCAGAGCCCAGCAGCAGCACCTTGCTGTATCTGCGTGGTCCCTCAAAGGCTTCCCTCTTTTCATCAGCAAACGGACGATACTTAGGGTCGGCCATCAGCTTTACAAACTCATCAAAAAAGAATTCAGTATCGGTAGGACCGCTGGAGGCCTCTGGGTGGAACTGGGCTGAAAAATAAGGTTTCGTCTTGTGACAAACACCTTCATTGGTACCATCGTTCATATTCACAAACAATGGTTCCCAATCCTTGCCCAGTGTTTTGCTGTCGACAGCAAATCCGTGGTTCTGAGAAGTGATGAAAGCCCGGGTGGTACCAACCAGACTTACTGGCTGATTGTGACCACGATGGCCGTATTTCAATTTATAAACGGTGGCTCCGCTGGCCTTGGCCAAGAGTTGATTGCCCATACAGATACCAAAAATCGGCTTGTTTGGGTTCTTCTGCATGGCAGTACGTATATGCTCAACAGTAGGGATGC
Organism: uncultured Bacteroidales bacterium; assembly: GCA_937872735.1. Lineage (GTDB taxonomy): Bacteria > Bacteroidota > Bacteroidia > Bacteroidales > Paludibacteraceae > Physcocola. The sequence goes on along the minus strand of CALMUD010000120.1, from coordinate 958 downwards.
AATAATTCGGGTCGCCAGGACCATTGGATATGAAAAGACCATCATACTCCATATTGGTGAAGTCGTAGTCCCAAGGCACACGATAAATGGTAACATCACGACGAAGCAGACAACGGATAATGTTGTTCTTCACGCCACAATCAACCAGTACCACCTTGTATTTGCCCGAACCATAAGTCAGAACCTCTTTGCAGCTGACTTTGGCCACCTGATTTTCGTCATCGGGGTTGATGAACGGGATATCGTCCCCATCAGGAAATACGAGTTTCCCTTTCAAGGTTCCTTTTTCACGCACAATCTTGGTCAACTCTCGCGTATCCACACCAGTAATGGCAGGTATCTGCTGCGACTTGAGCCAATCGCCAAGGTCACGCACCGCGTTCCAGTGGCTATAGTCCAAAGAAAAATCGGAAACTATCAAGCCTGAAACTTGAATTTTTTCCGATTCCATAAATGTTGAAATACCATTGGGTTCCACCTTGTCGGAGGGAACACCATAATTACCGACTAAAGGAAAAGTGATGGTCAGTAGCTGACCAGAATAAGAAGGGTCGGTCAGGCTTTCGGGGTACCCCATCATCGCGGTGTTGAAAACGATTTCACCAGCAACCGGTTTTTCATAACCGAAGGATTTGCCCTTAAACACTGTTCCATCTTCCAGAACTAAATTCAGAGGTCTATAATTGTGCATAATACTGTTACATAAATTCGTGCAAAGTTCGTCTTTTTTCCTCACAAAAGGAAATTTAATGACATCAAAAATCGGGTAATTTGTCAACAATGTGCACATCCATCCTTGGCACATCACAAAAAAAGGTTGCCTCCATTCAGAGACAACCTTATGATTTGGACAGATGAACGACCTAATTACAATGAGGTAAGACAGGCATCCAGCTCTCTTGAAATAAGTTCTTTGTCCATTTTTTGACCTATAAACACCAGATCGGAAGAGCACACG
>CALMUD010000119.1 GCA_937872735.1 uncultured Bacteroidales bacterium | reverse complement strand
TAACCTCCCCAGTCTGAGAAGTTCAAACGCCTCAATCTGCCAAAAAAGAAGCCTTAAATGCCATTTTGTGCCAATTTGACAGACAAAAAGAAGCAAGAATCGGGAATTTTGTCAGAAATATGACAAAAATCAAGAAATGAAAGGCACTCAAAACCATTGGCACAAGGTTTGCTCTAAATAGAGTGTCGCAAGCAAACGAAAGCAAGCAAACGACAAGAACCTGCCACAAAAAGCAGGCGGAACAAAACGAATAATAATTAAATACGAGATAACAATGGGAAAAATTATTGGAATCGATTTAGGAACGACTAACTCTTGTGTAGCCGTAATGGAAGGCAGCGACCCAGTTGTCATTGCCAACAGTGAAGGTAAGAGAACCACTCCTTCGGTAATAGGATTTGTAGAAGGAGGCGAACGCAAAGTTGGTGACCCTGCAAAGCGTCAGGCCATCACCAACCCTGAGAAGACCGTGTTCTCAATCAAACGTTTCATGGGCAACACTTTCGACCAGGTGACAGCTGAGGCTGCACGTGTGCCTTACAAGGTGGTAAAGGGCGACAACAACACTCCTCGTGTTGACATCGACGGACGTCTCTACACCCCTCAGGAGATTTCGGCCATGGTGCTTCAGAAGATGAAAAAGACCGCTGAAGATTATCTTGGCCAGGAAGTGACCGAGGCTGTCATCACCGTTCCTGCTTACTTCAACGACTCTCAACGTCAGGCCACCAAAGAGGCTGGCGAGATTGCCGGACTGAAGGTTAAGCGTATCGTGAACGAGCCAACGGCCGCTGCCCTTGCTTATGGCTTGGACAAGAAGAACAAGGATATGAACATCGTAGTGTTCGACTGCGGTGGTGGTACGCACGATGTGTCCATCTTGAACTTGGGCGACGGTGTGTTCGAGGTAAAGGCGACCGCTGGTGATACACACCTTGGCGGTGATGACTTTGACCAGAGAATCATTGAATGGCTGGTTCAGGAATTCAAGAACGAGAACGACGGCGCCGACTTGAGCAAAGACCCTATGGCCTTGCAGCGCTTGAAGGAAGCTGCCGAGAAAGCCAAGATTGAGCTTTCTAACACCACTTCTTCTGAAATCAACTTGCCTTACATCATGCCGGTAGGTGGCGTGCCAAAGCACTTGGTTAAGACACTGACCCGTGCCAAATTTGAACAACTGATTGACGACCTTATCCAGCGCACCATTACTCCTTGCGAGACTGCATTGGAGAAGGCCAACCTGAGCAAGTCGGACATCGACGAGGTGATATTGGTAGGTGGTTCTACCCGAATCCCAGCCATACAAGCTGCCGTAAAGAACTTCTTCGGCAAAGAGCCTTCTAAGGGTGTCAACCCCGATGAGGTGGTTGCAGTAGGTGCCGCCATTCAAGGTGGTGTACTTACCGGCGAGGTGAAAGACGTATTGCTGCTTGATGTCACTCCATTGTCACTGGGTATTGAGACCATGGGCGGTGTGATGACCAAATTGATTGACGCCAACACCACCATCCCTACTCAGAAGTCGCAGGTATTCTCTACCGCTGCCGACAACCAGACGGAGGTAACCATCCACGTATTGCAGGGCGAGCGTCCAATGGCAGCCCAGAACAAGAGCATCGGCCAGTTCAATCTGACCGGCATCGCTCCAGCTCCACGTGGCATTCCTCAGATTGAGGTCAGCTTCGACATCGATGCCAACGGTATTCTTAAGGTATCTGCCAAAGATAAGGCCACAGGCAAGGAGCAAAACATCCGCATCGAGGCTTCATCTGGTTTGAGCGAGGCTGAAATCAAGCGTATGAAGGAAGAGGCTACTGCCAATGCCGCTGCCGACGAAAAGGAGAAGGAGCGCATTGAGAAGATCAATCAGGCTGACAGCATGATTTTCAGCACTGAGAAGTTCCTGAAGGAGAGCGGTGACAAACTGCCTGCCGATACCAAACAGAAGGTTGAGGCTGCTCTTGCCAAACTGAAGGAGGCTCACCAGAAACAGGACTTGACTGCCATCGATGCAGCCATGGCTGAGTTGAGCACTGCCACTCAGGCTATGTATCAGGCAGCCAATCAGGCTGGCGCTCAGCAGGGTCCTAACCCTGGCGCTGGTGCCGGTGCCGGAGCTGATGCCAACCAGGGCAATGCTGGACAGGCTGGCGGCCAGCAAGGTGGCAAGGATGACAATGTGACAGATGTTGATTTCGAGGAAGTGAAGTAATCACTACCCTACAATAACAAAGAAGCGTGCGGCTCGTTATGAGTTGCACGCTTTTTTGTTGTTGTCAACTGGTTCTTATATTCCAACTTTTTTGCTTGGTGATGAATAAACATATATTATATTTGCAATAATATTTTTAATTTGAGGCGCAAAAAGCGCTTAAATCATGACCGAACAAGAAATATACAACATATTGGCAGATGGTGAACGCGTTACTTTAGAGTGTAAAAAAGCCCAAAGCAAATTGCCAAGTTCCCTGTGGGAAACATATTCAGCATTTGCCAATACCTATGGAGGTACAATTCTTTTGGGGGTGTATGAGAATCTGGGAGAGATAGATAATTCACAACGTTTCTCCATTACTGGCGTAGAGGATGCAGATAAGATACTCAAAGATTTATGGAATACAATTCATAGTAGCGAAAAAGTAAACATCAATCTGCTAAGAGATGAAGATGTTGACAAAGTCTCAATTGACGGAAAAGTGGTGGTGGTTGTAAATGTGCCACAAGCAGATTATACGCTCCGCCCCATCTACATCAATAATAATATGCAGAGAGGCACCTATAAGAGAAACCATGAAGGGGACTATCATTGTACAGAACAAGAACTGAAAATGATGCTCCGCGATGCAAACGAAACTGGAAATGATAGGATGTTCCTGGAATATTACACCATGAATGATATTGATATGCCAACCTTAGACCGTTACCGCATCATGTTTCGCCTGTCTAACCCCGAACATGTTTGGAATGACCTCGGCAACAAAGAATTCCTGATGCAGTTGGGCGGCTATGTGATTAACCGAAAAGACGGGACAGAAGGATTGACCCTGGCTGGCTTACTGATGTTCGGTAAAGGTCTGCCTATTCGAGACCGATTTGACAACCTTCGCATGGATTATATTGACAAGACCGATCTCATTGGCGACCAGCGATACAGTGACCGATTAACTTACGATGGCACCTGGGAGAACAACTTGTTTAACTTCATACGGATGGTATTGCCTCGTTTAACGAGAGACCTTCCCCGTCCATTCAAGATGGAAGGTATGGAACGCAAGGATGACACGCCACAACACAAGGCTGTGCGCGAGGCGTTGACCAATGCCATTATTCATGCTGACTTTATGCTCAATGGCATCCTGAAAGTTGAGAAGTACGGCGATAAGTTTGTACTGACCAACCCAGGATTACTCAAAATTCCTATTAAACAGATTTATGCCGGCGGTGAGTCTAAAGCTCGCAACCAACGTATGCAGGCCATGCTTCGTATGATTGGTTACGGAGAAAACTTGGGTTCTGGATTTCCACTCATCCTTAGCGCATGGAACGAGAAGCATTGGCTTAAGCCCGAACTGATAGAACAGCCAGAATTGATGCAGGTAAAGCTGATACTTCATATAGAGAATATAGGCGATGAACCAAAGGATGAACCAAAGAAACTGAGCGTTCGTCAACATGATATATTGAAAGTTATATCAGAGAACAATGAGATAACAC
>CALMUD010000118.1 GCA_937872735.1 uncultured Bacteroidales bacterium | reverse complement strand
ATCGCAGGCATTGACGTAGGTGTTCCAGCCAGGCATATCGCCAAGAGTGATGATACGGCTGTCGGCCATTATTTTGGTCCACTCGTCAGTGGATGTCTGGGCAGGGTAGTCGGTACCCCAGCTTCCGTACCAAGGCATCCAATAAGACCAAGTGGCGCCATCTTCAAAGCAAGCGTCCACGTCAGGAAGAGGTCCGTTTTCTGTCAAGGCAATCAGTTTGCCAGTCCCGAAGTCGCTCTGAATCTTCATAAAGGCGGAAGCGTTGTTCTGATAGTCGTTGGCATTATTATAAATATCGGTACCTACAACGTCAACATAGTTGTCGCCAGGATACCAGCTTACGTCACCACTGAGTTCAGTGTTCCATACCCAAATAAGGTTGTGCAACCCATTCTTGTTAACCATGCGGTCGTGAACCAATCGATAGAGGGAGACATAGGCATTGCCTCCGCGCAGTCCCCACCAGAACCAGCCTCCACTAGCCTCATGCAAAGGACGCCACAATACAGCTACGCCCGATTTCTGAAGTGTCATTAGGTAAGCTGAAATCTCGTCGATGTCAGAAACAATCTGTTTATAAGTGGTAGAGGTGGTATCCCAGTTGGTGGTACCACTGACGAAGCCTTTGGTATAATCGTAAGTAGTGAAAGGTTTGCCTGCTCCGGCTGCTTCTTGTGTTGTATAGAAGGCCTCTACGGAATCGGAAGGGTCTTTCCAATGCCAAGTGAAGGCAGGTATGCCTCCTTCTTTCCAAAGCTCGGTAGCCAGAGTAGTGGCGGTGGTGGTGTAGCTCTTGTACCAGCTGCCATCGCTGTTAAGGCCAGTGGCAAACAGAAAGTCGAATCCTACCAATGCGGGATATTTTCCCCCGTCACGGCCATAAACTTCCGCCACGTCTTTTTGTGCCTTTAATGAGGTAACTCCAGATATGTCGCCGGTCATGACACCGCTGACGGTCTTTTTTCCGTAGTTGCTACGCAGGAATGAGTACAGCTTTTTTGCGGCCTCATTGGCGTTAGGGTCACTTGGTGTGGCGCTGAGGGCATCGGCACTTGCCGCAGTATGTTTGGCTACGGTAATGTAGTCAATGTCAACCCAGCCCCAGCTTTTGGTGATTGCAAGAGTGTTGCTTCCTGCTGTCAGTTTGAACGATGCCGTGGTATTGGTGAAAGTGGCTACTGAACCATCTGCGGTACGAGGAAAAGACACACTGCTGTTTGTTCCGCCGTTGATGGATACGTTCTGGGCTTTGGTGTCTCCATAAGTCTGCGAATAATGGAATACAATATCATACATACCCGCTGATGGGGCTTGTATGGTGAATGTGAGGCTGCCTGCTTCCATTTTGATGTATTTGCCACCCGAAGCATCCGTCGATGTTCCCACCTCGGTACTGCTGGTGGTTGCATCTTCTGCCTCATACAGGTCTGCTGCCATGGCATCTCCGCCAGCCAGCAGCAGTCCAAATAGAAATGCTGAAATAAATTTCTTGATCATATAATATTGTGTGTGTTTAATGTTCTTTGTAGTTCCTTGCGTATCGTGGTGTGTGTGCGTAAAGTTATAAAAAATAAGATAAATGGCAAACAATTTGAGGCTCTGAATTTTATATCAGATTTTTTATACTATAGAGAAATACGGAATGGCAATCGGGAAAAAAACAAGTAAAAAAGCAAGGCGAAAAATAGATGTTCATTGTGAACTTCCGTTTTTTTTGTTGTATTTTCGCTTTCTGAATTATCAGAAAGCAATTATTTCTTATGA
>CALMUD010000117.1 GCA_937872735.1 uncultured Bacteroidales bacterium | reverse complement strand
CTGGCCTGGTTCAGCTACTACGTCAACCTCAGCAAGGACAACAAGGCAGCCAACGCCAAACTGATGGCCGACATCAACCTCGGCAGCGAGTGTGGCAGCTGGATACCGATAGCATCGGCAGATTCAGGATATACACAGAATGCAGGCTGGACAGGCACCTTTGACGGCAACCATCATGCCATCGGTCCTCTGTATATCAACAGCGACAAGGATGAACAAGGACTGTTCGGCTATGCGGGCGGCCACATCCGCCAGCTGCAAGTGACGGCCGATATTTCGGGAGAGGGTTCCGACCATGCGGCCATTGCAGGCTTGTTGTGCGCGGGTGGCCGCATCATTTATTGTACCAGTCTCGGAAGTATAAAAGGCATGGGAACTATAGGGGGCATAAGCGGAGAAAACTATGGCACCATTGACCATTGTATCAATAAGGCTGACATCTATGCGGCAGGCCGTATGGTGGGTGGCATTACGGGATTTGCAAATGGAGGCATCGTTACCTACTGCGTCAACGAAGGGACGATAACCGGAGAAGACTCTAATATTGGCGGAATAGTGGGCGATGTGGAGGACAAAACATCTCTGACACACAGCTGCAATAGAGGCAAGGTGACAGGCAAAGGCAACTGTGGCGGCATCGTCGGAATGCTTTGGAATGGTACGGTGACCGATTGCTACAATACCAATTCGGTGAGGTCGTTGGACAGTACTGATTACAACTCTTCCTTGGCAGGAGCCATTGCGGGATATGTCAATTATGGAACACTTACCAACTGTCACTACCTTTCATCAGCAGAAATCCAGCAAAAAGGAGTGACAATAGCCCTGAAAGGTATCGGCGACAGCACCATCTATGATAATATCTATGGGAACAACCTCCCGCATACCGATTCGGTATTTGCCACGGGTATGGTGGCATGGTTGCTGAACGGGGGTGACACCGCGAAAGCTGTCAACTCCGCCTGGGGACAGACCATAGGCAGCGACCTCTATCCGGTATTCAGGAATGAGAAGAACGGCGTGTACCGGCTGACACTGATAAACGGCGATACGACTCATAAATATCAGAACAGCGGAAAAACAAGTCTGCCAACGCGGATGCCAGCGAGAGGAATTGTCAAAGTATGGTATGATAACGACAATCACGAGTTTACCAACAATATAAGGTTGACCAGCGACACCACGTTGTGTAGCAAAAAGCGTTGTCGGGTATTCATCGACAGTGTCAGTCTGGGCTATTACAGCGTAGGCGACACCCCTCTCCTCAAGGAAACCAAAGGACTTGACCGATTCAGCGGCACCCGTATCAAGACGGGAAGTTTCGCCGATGCGGCTGGCAGGCTATATAAGAGTCGGTATGTGGTGGCAGGTGATACAGATACCTACCTGACCAGCCAGACTTACGACATGGCAGACAGCATTGTGAAATCGGGTGGCACCACCTATTACGCCCTGCGAAACGCCAAGCAACTGGCCTGGTTCAGCTACTACGTCAACCTCAGCAAGGACAACAAGGCAGCCAACGCCAAACTGATGGCCGACATCAACCTCGGCAGCGAGTGTGACAGCACTCTGGGCAACTGGATACCGATAGCATCGGCAGATTCAGGATATACAAGCACATTGAGATGGACAGGCACCTTTGACGGCAACCATCATGCCATCAGCAATCTGTATATTGACAGCGAGGAAGATGAACAGTGTCTGTTCGGCTATTCGGGCGGCCTCATCCGTCAGCTGAAAGTGACGGCCGCGGATTCTGGAAAAATTTTCCTGTCATACGGCCACAGCGCGTTATCTGTGAATGGGCGGCCTCATCAGTCGCACCAGTCTCGGAACCATAAAAGGACGGCATTAAGCAGGAAACGTAAGTGAAGAAAATATTGTGGTTGTGAGATATTGGGGCTGCGCTTTGGCGTGGCCTTTTTTGTTCCTTTCTTCTTCAGTGAAGAAAGGAACCGAAAGACACCGGCGCTGAGCT
>CALMUD010000116.1 GCA_937872735.1 uncultured Bacteroidales bacterium | reverse complement strand
CGCTGCTCACAGTCCTGAAGCTTGATCTCCTGCATGGACGTGATGAACTCGTAGGTTTTGTTGTTGTCGATGGCCGTGCGGCTGAAGGTGAGCATCAGCTGACCGAGCAGTATCAGCCAGATGAAGCTTATGTCCTGGTTCTTTATACCGACATCAACAATAGACTGAGTCAAAAAAGGCAGGACAAGCTGTAACAGACTACCGACAATGAGTCCGAGTATTATCTGCCCGAAATACTTTGTATTTTCCTTTAGTCTGTTCTTATAATTTATGAATAATAACTCCTTTAGTACGATATTATTGTTCAAAGCGAAGGCTGAACGCATATTTACGTTTTCATATTGAATCTTGTTCTTTAATCTGTTCTGAAGGCAACCGCCGCTGCGCATCTCAATACCATTTATGTATATTGTAGGAGCTCCTTTGTCGAATACATCTGTTTCGTCCACTTTCTTTCTGATCATTGGCATGTGCAGCAGGACATCCTCCGCGTTGCCCAACTTCTCCAGCGCCGTTCCGGTCACATTCACTTGTATTCCGGCAGATCTCTCCCATAAAACTCTTGTATAGCCTTTGGCAGCACTTAAAAAACGACTACTATTTTCCTTTATGCTTGAAATGGTCAATTGGTTGATACATAATTAATTAAACTGTATAGATGGTATTTTTGCATCTACTATTTGTTTATATGATGAAATTCGAATGATTAATTCAACTAATTTTGCACTAACTAAAGTCGAGCCATAAATAACTTAAAAATATATATGATACACAATCGTGAAATTCGTAAAATGAGAAGATGGTCAAGGCAGGTTGCGATGGCCCGTTTGGGAGCTGTTGCCGCCATGCTGTGTGTGGCTGCCACGGGTGCCGAGGCCCAGGCTGACCATAAGACTTTGTTTCTCATTTCAGACTCGCATCTCGATACTCAGTGGAATTGGGATGTCCGCACTACCATCGGCGAATATGTCCATAATACGATGACCCAGAATTTCCCGCTGCTGGATAAGTATCCTTATTTTAATTTCAATTTTGAGGGAGCCATCAAGTACCGTTGGATGAAGGAGTATTGGCCATCGGACTATGCTAAGCTGAAAAAGTATATTGCCTCTGGCCGCTGGCATGTCTCTGGCTGCTGCGTTGATGCCAATGATGTGATGACCACGTCGGCCGAGAGCATTATGCGCAACTGGCTTTACGGTACCACATTCTTCCAAAAGGAATTTGGCGTAAGGGGCGGGCACGATGTCATGCTGCCCGATTGCTTCGGATTTTCTTATGCCTTGCCGTCGCTTGCCCACCATTGCGGCATGACGGGCTTCCACACGGCGAAGTTGGCCTGGGGATCCTCTGATTATGGGCAGTTGCCTGACTGGGGACTGTGGCAAGGTGTTGACGGCTCGCAGATTTATGCAGTCTACAAGCCTGGCGCTTACGACACTCATGAGGATTACAACCATGACCTGACCACGGACGCAAGCCTTCTCTCGGAGATCAACAACAACTACAGCAACTATGGCACGGCTGTTGAGATACGCTATGTCGGCCCGCGCAGCGACCATGGCGGCGGTCTGCAGGACAATGCCTCGTCATCGGGCGAGAATACTCCCTACTGGCTCAATTACAGTGCGTCGAAGACAACTGGTCAGATAGATGTCTGTCTTGCAAGTCCTGACAGCATATTCTCTTACCTCAATACCTATCGGAATCAGAAATACCGTGTGTGGAACAATGAGCTTCCCATGCTTACCCACGGTGTTGGCTCTTATACCTCACGCGGGATGCTCAAGCGGTGGAACCGTCGTACGGAACTGCTGGCTGATGCTGCCGAGAAAGCCTCTTCGCTGGCAACCTGGCTCGGTACTGAGGCCTATCCTCAGGAAGCCATCAGTGAGTCGTGGATGAGAATGCTCTGGCAGCAGCACCACGACGGCATTACCGGCACGTCCATTCCCCGTGCCTATACTTTCTCGGAAAACGAGTACGTCCTTGCCAACAAAACCTTGGCCAATGTACTGACCCAAAGCGTTGGCTCTGCCGCCAGGATGCTTGACACGCAGGTGGAGGGTACGCCTGTCATTGTGTATAACCCTTTGTCCTTTGTGCGCACGGATATAGTGGAGGCATCCGTTCATGCCGACAGACGCCCCAGTCCGTTGGCCGTGAGCGTGTTTGCCCCTGACGGTAAGGAAGTCCTGGCTCAGGTTACCGGGTATGATGAGGCTGCGCAGCGCCTTAAGTTTATCTTTGCGGCCACGGTGCCGTCCCTCGGCATGGCGGTCTATGATGTCCGTATAGGCACGCCGTCGTCATTGACGGGCAGTCTCTTCCAGAACGCCAGCACACTGACGCTGGGCAATGGTGCTTACAGCGTGACCTTGAACAAGTCGACGGGTAATGTGCAGTCGTTGATGAGAACCCGTGACAGACGTAAGCTTGTGGCCGCTTGCTCGCAGCAGATGCTTCACGACAATTCCACGACATGGCCGTCGTGGGAGATAAAATACTCGGACGTGGCCGCCCAGCCTTACGCTACGGTGGATGATGTGGTCAGTATCACGCCTGCGGAGGTGGGGCCGTTGCGCAGCTCCTTCCGCGTGGAGCGGCAGAAGGAGGGGTCGCGTTTCGTGCAGTATGTCAGCATGAATGCTCTTAACAACCGTGTGGACTTCAAGAATGAAGTTGATTGGCAAACACGTGCCACCATGCTCAAGGCAGCCTTCAACTTCATGTTTGGTAACGCTAAGGCCACCTACGACATTTCCCTTGGTACCATCCAGCGCGGCAACCGCAGTGAGGGGCAGTATGAGGTGCAGGGACACCAGTGGGCTGATGTCAGCACCCCCGCAGGGACATATGGCGTGTCGGTGCTCAATGACAGCAAATACGGCTGGGACAAACCCAACAACAGCCAGCTTCGCCTTACACTTATCCATACTCCCGGGGTGGACAATAACTATACATACCAGAGCCTTCAGGACCTCGGTGTGAACCAATTCACCTACTCGCTCTTTCCCCATGAGGGAAATTGGGGGACGGCGACCCAGAAGGCAGCCTCCGAGCTGAACCAGCCTTTAACGGGCTTCGTCACTGACAAGCATGCCGGCGCTCTCGGGCGTACGGTCAGCTTTGTGTCGGCCAGTACTGACAGTGTTTCCATCAAGGCGCTGAAGAAAGCGGAGAACAGCGATGAGACGATAGTCCGTGTGTATGAGTGGGCAGGCGCTGACCTCAAGAATGTCAGCCTTACATTCCCGACAGACATCGTCTCGGCCCGTGAGGTCAACGGTCTGGAAGAGCCTGTGGGCGATGTGGCCTGGTCGGGAAACAGAGGCGCAACCGATAAACCCTGTGGGGATTGTCTAGGATGCTAACCCAAAAACGGT
>CALMUD010000115.1 GCA_937872735.1 uncultured Bacteroidales bacterium | reverse complement strand
TGGGGATAGTTTATGAGAAATATCCGTTAGGACATTACTTTCTTAATTCAGCAGAAGCGGATATGAGGTTTGAAGAGGATTTACATAAAATAGATTAAGTATGACAAAAGAAGAATTGCTAATTAAAAGAGCGAATTATATCATTAAGTATTGTACTGTAAAGTACATGAATATCGGGATGGGTAATAAAGTAAGTACAGGCAAGTTAAGTAACTTGAAAAAGGCGACAAGAATTTCCTCTCTCGACAACTGGAAGGATGAGGAAATAGAAGCGTGTTCGCAGTTTTTGTCATTGTTGCCAGAGCGATATAGTGATAGCAATGACGAGAAGGAGCAGACCATCGCCTTTTTCAGAAAGACAAAGATGACAGTCCCTGCCTTATGTAAGTTGCTTCATTTTTCCCATCCGAAAATAAAAAAGATTGTAGACGGGGACGACAGTCTGGTGAACCGTCGAGTGGTAATGTCAGTAAAGAAATATATTTTTGATATAGGGAAAAAGTTTGCGAGTGAATATGAATATTCGCAGTCACATCAAAACGAGGAAGAAGAAGAGATTGTTCCATCTTATATAGTACCCGAAGAAGAAAAGCCTGTTGTAGAAGAAACAGACACACTATCAGAAGAAGAAGGGAATTATGAAGAAGCGGCGTTGTTGAACGACGACTGGCTCAACGTGATGGAGCAGGACGATATAAAGGAAAGCAGAGATATACAGACTCCTGTTCCATCAGAAATGATGGATAGCTTTATAAGAAGGACCGATATAGACAATAAGCCAGAAGGCATAGAGGTAGAGTTACCGAAAAGCACAAAGGAAGAAGAACAAAAGCAACTTATCAGTGCAGCCATTGACGGACAGAAGGTTGTAATGCAGAGCATTGTATCAGCGATGAACGCCTTGGCGGAAGCCAATCAGAAACTTCTCGATATAATCGGAAAAAAATAAAAAGGGGGATAAATAAAGTCAAAAGGAGGATTAATAGTCCTCCTTTTTTTATGAAATGAAGTCAAAAACTGGGAAAGGGGAAATCAAGGTTAAGAAGAAACTATAAAAACAATAAAAAGGAGAAATTAAAGTCATTGAATCGGATTTTTTTGGCAAAGGAAGTGACATCGAGCTCCGGAGCTCTCGCCCGAAAGATCCGTTGCTGACAACAAAAAAAAGTCAAAAAAAATAATGAAATTCATTGTTATTTCATAAGTTTTTTGTATATTTACATATCGAAAGAGACAAAAAAAGCTATTAAGTCAACCATTAAAAATTTAAAAAAATGGAAAAAATGAATCATTGGCACATGGTGCCAGACACGGCCTTCATCGGGAAGGCGTACTACATTTCTGTAAATGGCTATCCAGGTCAGTTCCGTTTTGTCCGGACTTCGGACGCCTGGGAAGTCACCTATTCGGATGGTGACGCTACTCAACAAGTGGGAGTGTTGAAATCCTCCGCAACTCTTACAGAGTGCAACGCGATCATGGCTGGTTATCTGAATGGGTTATACCCTAATAAGTAAGTTATGAAGTACTTTTTGTTAAAAGTTCATTACGCCCCCCACATGGTGGGAATAATTGGGGTATATGACAACCAGGTGGCAGCCGAAGCAGACTGCCAAATGTTGGAAAAAGAGAGGCCTTCTCTTAGCTCCTATCACACAGTGGCGGACGAAGAAGCCTTTAAGAGGCTAATAGAAGGGACAAAGAAAATAACAGAAAACATTTATGCTACAACAAAATAAATAAAGAGTATGGAAAAGACATTATGGCTGACCGTGTAAGTTGCCAAGCAACTTATCGGTAAAAAAATTGAATGGAGGGCCCCGATGGACGAGGCCAACTGGGATTACGAAGACAAGCCTAAGTTTTACGAAGGCAAGTGCATCATCCGAGCCGTGTATCTGGAGAACAACAACCGTCACCCACTGGAGTGTGAAACAATTTCAGGATGTCGATTAAGTTACGCGATTTTAGAAAACGAGGAATTAACACCCGTGGATGGAAGCGACACCCGTTTCAGTTTGTCGCCTGCCACCGGAGATAAACGCACTTTCACTTACTCCGACTTGTATCGGGAGGTTGAAATCACAAGCGTTCTTTAATAAAGAAATCAAAATCAAGAAATTATGGCATACAAAGAAGTTTACAAAGATCCTATCCTTGCAAGGATAGAAGAAGAAGAGAAAGCAGCAAAGGCTGCTGTAAATAAGAAATACAGAGTTGGGTTAAATGAGCCTGGTTCAGAAACTCGTTACTTCGACACATTAAAGGAGGTTGAAGAGTTTGTAAGAGAAGCTGGGAAAGAAGCGTGCATTGAAAAACGCACGCCAAGAGGGTACCAGTTCTTTCAAAATATGAATATGAATATGCACTAACAAAAAAAAGCATACCGGGCTTCATCGGCGGAGGTGGGGGACAAAGAGAATAATTAATAAAAAATATAATATGAAAGACTTAAAAAAAGACCTCAAAAAAATGTTTAAAGAAAACTTTGACGTCAAATTGACAAAAGAAGAACTTAAAAGCGTTCTTGAAGAAAACTTCAGCTTGACAGGAATCGTGCTCTATAAGGACACGAGGAAAATTCATAGCGTGGCCTATGATGGCCAGGGCTTTGAATCAAAAAAAGCAAACATGATAAATTATGACCTGACAGGTGACACTGTAGAGGAATATCTTGGAGTAAACAGGGTGGTGCTTGCCACCATCTGTAAAGCCATCAATGATGAGGACGGCAAAGAAATGAATTCAGAGTATCCTGAGGATTTGCAAATGGACTTGGAAACAGAGGGTTACGTCCTGACGCTCACGACACAGGATGCAGACGGTACTGAAGAAACTGTCAAATATCTGTTGCCAGCTTGTTCTGTCGAAAGTATAAAAATAATAGACTAATTAAATTGCAGAAAATGAAATATCAATTAACAAAAGAAAGTGTGGCTAATGTAGTAGCCGAACTGAAAGAGGCTGCTGGGCCGTGTGAAATATCTTTCTCCCAATTTGGCGGAGAGTATGAAATCGTAGTAAACCAGTTTGGTGGAGCCGGCACTCCACCAGAGTATGAAAGTTTGGGATTTTTCTCGCCGCTCTCCGAAGGAGACGACGCAGAAGCCTTCCGTGAATTTCTGAAAACAGAAATAGAAGCAAAAGAAGAAGCGTAAATAACCGCATGGGAGTAGCGCGTGAGTGGATAGCACGCAAGAAACGACACTAAATAAGATTACCGTGTGAGGTTCGATTCCTCGCCTCCCAACAACAAACACAATAATCAACCAGGGGCCCTGTTAAGCGGAGCCTCTGACTTTTTCCCCCTTTTTTTAAATTATGAGATTAAGAATAAATGAAGCATTGATGAAACGGAAGGATGCAGGACTGCCGAAAATAAAGAGCAGGGATGTAATAAAACAGTTATGGCCAGAAGAAGCCGATGAGAAAATGCACTCGCTGGAAGCGAGATTCTCCCTTATGAAGAACAAAGACAAAGAAATGGTGCGAATGAGTGAACTGGTAAAACTGGCAGATATTTTGGGATGCACCACGGATTTTTTATTAGGGAGAACAACTCCGCTGGAAATTGAAAGCGTGCAGAATGAGAAGAAAACAAAATAAAAATAAAAATGAAAAAAGAGATAACAGATATTGATATATTGTCTTGGGTTGTAGAACATACGGATGAGGTCTTGTTATATTATTTAAAAAACAGGTCCTCCAATTCAGAAGTTACAGAAGTAGAAATATTTGGCGATACCTATGAGGATATTGGCAATAAAGAGGACACACAATGTTTGAAGGGAACCACATGGAAAAAAGCAGACCAGGAAAGAAAGGAGATAAGAATGTCTTATTTTGAGCATAGACTCAAAAAAGGGGATGTTCTTTACATGTTGTATGACGTTCCATTAGACAGGCGAGGAGAAATAAGAATAAGTTATGATAAAGGTCCTTCTTATTTTCGTTGCACAGTAGGAGAAACGGAGAGCAACAAGAAATATAATGACCGAATAAAAGAAGAAGTTTTGGAGAGTTCTTATGGTTCTGGGTGCATAGTAAGGAGTCCCGAAATTGACACTATTCTGCCCAAAAGAATTACCGAGAATATTTTTGGAGAGATGTTGAAATATGAGAAGGAAGCAGGTATAAAGATAGAAGAATATAAAGAGGGGTTTAGTGGCACAGATCCGATTTTTTCTTCTCCTTGGAAGTGGAAACACATAAAAGAGAATGAATATGATTTTTACGAAATAAAAATGAAAAATGGAGATAGATTAGGATATATAGCAGTTCCGAAAGTAAAAGATAAATAAGACGTTTAAAGTACAAAAAATATGAAATTTATACTTTATATGTCTTTTATGATTAAATTTGTAAAAAAATAAGAGCAATAATATGAGACCAGAGGATGAAAATATAAAAGAGGACGTTTCTCTCAATACACAGAATGTGAATATGAGAGAACCGAAGAAGGACAGAGAAGAGCAGTTGGCAGAATTGCTGGTGGCAATAGGCAAACTGGACGGGAATAGTGAGCAAGTAAAAATTTTAAAAGAGAAAGCGTCTAAAATAGAAAAAGACCAACAGGATGACATAGAAAGAGAAGTAGATAAAGCGAAAAGCAAAGTAGAAGTAACGGATATAGATAAAAGTACATACTTGTCTGCTTTATTCACTGGCTTTTTGAATGGGTATCAAGAAGAAAAGAAAAAACAAGTAGGAGAAAACGTAAGGAAAGAGTTAGAGGGGAAACGTGCGGAAATAATGGCTATGCAAATAAAAAGGTTGCAACAGTCAGATGTTAATTCTGGAGAGTTATCCTTATCTAACTTAAAAGGGAAGCAAGAAAATTCAGGATACATAATATGCACGCATGACAATGAAGGGAAGGAAACAATCAACAAGTTCAACTCCCTGGAAGAAGTCGAGCAACACATGAGAAGTGGCGAGATGGATAAGGTAGTCCATCAGGCAGAGGAAGCCGAGAAAAACGGAGTCGGGTCAGCCTCTTATTGTTTTGTAAAAGTAGCCGATGACAAGAAGCTGACAGAAGAATTGTCAGCAGCAGGCATAGACATAAAGAATGGCGACCATGCAAAAGAAGCCATTTCGGCCGTGCTTAAAAGCGAGAATGTGGAGCTTGGCCAGACAATCGGAGACCATTTTAAAGATTACGGGAGCCATCAGGAAAAGGAGAATATCAATCAGGAGTTTTCCATACCAACCAGGAAAGTGATGTTCCAGGAAAAAGAGTTACCCTGGAAGCAGTTGAAGAATATCGGATTAACAAAGGAGAATATGGATGCAGGTACAAAGGCTGCGCTTATGGCAGGATGTTCTTCAGGAATGATTCACGGACGTATGAAGGTAGATAAGGAAAATGCTGTAAATGTTGATATGAAAATACGTTTAGTGAGAGACCTTAACAATCAGATAAGAATAGTTCCATCAATGGCGGACAATCGGAGCTGTAAGCAAGTTCTTGAAGAGACAAAGGATTACAGAGGTTACCAGTTGTCCGCAGAGGATAAGGAGAACTTATTAAAAAGCGGAACCACAGGAAAAGCCTGCAATGTAGAGATAGCAGGGAAACGGTGTGATGTAATTATCGGAATGGATAAAGACACGCACCGTCTTTTCGGTTGTAATACGAATGACATCAAGTTGCCGAAAAAGTTGGGAAACCACGAGTTGGAGACCAAAGAAAAAGAAGAATTGTTGAAGGGCAAGCCTGTAAAGATGAACAATCTGGTAGACAAGTCAGGCCAGCAGTTCAGTGGGTGGGTGAAAGTCAATCCAGCCACAAAAGGATTGGATGTCAGTCAGAAATATCCTTTAGCTGTAGATACAAAGAATAAGATTCAGGTGGAGAACAACAACAATGGCGGAAGGGACGAGAGTGTAAAGAACGACAAGGATTCCAAACTGGATTCAGGGCAGACAGAAAACAATGATGCGAAACCAGAAAAGACACAAAAGACGGAAATAAAAGAGACAGCGCAGGCAACGGAAAAGACGACGACCACTCATTCACGAGGGATGCACATGTAAAAGAAAGGAAATGTATTCGATAGATATAGTAGACCAGTACAGGTTAAACATAGCTTTCAGCAAACAGCTGTTTCACAAGGATATGTATGCCGAAATGGTTTTGTATGACAAACGGTCCGATGCTGTTGTAATGCGGATAAATGAAGTTGGCAATATAAAAGTGTTGAATGGCAAACAGGTGATAGAGTTAGAACCGAATTTGCCAGGTTTGTCGGAAAAGGAGAAAAAAGAAAGAGAGATATTTCTTGCTTATGGAATCAAGCAGAACGGTGATTTGTCTTATCCCACCATGTACTGCAATCTGGACGGAGGCGGAGAGCTTCTGGAAGTAAGCTACAAGCAGACCAAAATAGAGAAAGAAGTGTTTGATTTGGTCTGTGCGATGGGGAGAAAGATGTCGCAGAAACTGTTTGATGTAGAAGAGAAATTGCCTTTACTTGATATGCGCCAGGTAGTCAAAGACTATATAGAGCGATACAAGAACGGGGAAAGGTTCGAGGTTAAAGTTGAAAAAAAAAACAATAAATTTTTAGAAAAAATGGAACAAGAACAAGAAAAAAGCCAGGAACAAAAGCCTTTGTATCTTGGAAGTGCTTATTGTACGAAAGAGACCAGAGGTGGAGAAGAACTTAAAAAGCCAGTATATTCAATCACCCTGGACCCTGAAAAAGTACAACAGATGAAAGCTGATGAGAACGGATATTTAAATCTGTCAATAGTACAGATGAAGAATATCCAGCCAGGCCGTCCAGACTGTGTGGTAGTTCCGAATACCTATGTTGAGAGCAAAGGTCAGAATCTTGCCATGTCATTAGAGGACATGACTGTCAGCAAGAAAGATCTGCTGGATGCGCCTCGCACCAGTTATCAGACAAAAGTAGGAACCAAGGAGCAGATACCGTTATCCATAAGTCCTTTTGGAAAGTTACAGGTCAATTCGTATGCAGTTCTTCGCGCACAGGGAGCAGACACCACAGCCCCCGATTTCAAAGGGAAGCTGAAAGCGGAAATGGAGAAGAACAAAAACATGATACATTCCAACTGTTATCCGGTCAACCAGGAAAACAGGGCAGCCAAAATAGAAGGGATGAGAACGAAGAAAGCGGAGTTGAAGGAGCAAGGCAAATCAACCATTTTGGAGACAAAGCCAAAGTTCAAGTTTGTAGGCTCCGCATTTGGAAAGCCAACGGAAGAAGGAGAAAAAGAGTTTTTCAATATCACGGTGACACGGGCAAAGATGAAAGATCTGTTGCCAGACCTGAACGGTGACATACATTTGAACATCGTTCCAATTAAATCCCTTAATGAGCACGGCCCTAATTTTGCAGTTATCCAGCAGCCAAAGAACTCCATTGAGGGGGTAAGGGCCATATCGGTAAACAAGGATGCCATTATGAATCCAAAGATTTACGAAGAAGTTTCTTTTCAGAGCAAAGGTGAGACATTAAAGGCGTCAGAGGCGCATCTTACATTAAGCAGTCGTAATGAGTTGGTAGTAAATGCCAGTCCTTCTGTTTACAAGAACAAGACAGAAAAGGAATTGGCAGATATGAAAGTCCCAAATGCAGATGGGAGCAAAATGGTCAATCATAATTTGGGAGCCGTTGTTAAAAATGTAAATGGTACTTCTAAAGTTGAAATGGAAGAAAAAGAGGCACCTAAACAGATACAATCTGAGAAGAAAGAAGAAAAGCCATCTGAAAAGAAAAGCAGAGGAATGAAAATGTAAAATTTTCAGGCCGAAATATGGTACAAGGGAGGGTTCGATTCCCTCCTTTCGGGCAAAACAAAACAAAATAATCGCTATTAAAAAAAGAAATAAAAATGAAAACTTACGAAGAATTAAAAGAAGAGTATGCCCAAAAGGGATATGAGAAAGTGTATAGCCAGTACACAGAGGCGTTAAGAGCAGGAATATCGGACCCAGACGAGTTTGATGCCTTTATGAGTGGTGTAGATATTCGGAAGAAGCTGACATTGATACGAAAGGAAGTAGAGATGCAGAAAAAAGAGTTGGAAAAGGACATATCATCATTCAGGGAAAGGATAAAAAACGGAGAGGAGGATATAATCTGGGGGGAGTACCTTCTGAAAAAGATGGAGGACTGGAAAGAGATAGGAGAGGTCATCTGCTCGAAGGATGACACATTGGAAGAGAGCTGGAATGAGCATCGGGAAGAAAAGGCGAAGGACATCGAGAGATACCAGACGGAGTTCGCCCAAAACAAGGATGCGGACAGAAGTTTTGTAATCAGGCTTATATCAGAGTTGAGTACTGTAATCAAGCGAGTAAGCGAGATAAAAGACAAAGACGATTTAGAAAAAGAAGTATTAATAATAAGAAGAAATAAAAAATGAAACTCTTAGATATTATAGACAATAATAAGTCAAAGAAAGACATATTACCACACATCGGATCCATAGGATTCGCCGTGTGTGAGGATATAAAAAAGGGAGCGGAAGAAGGCGATATGATTGTGTCGTTAAAGGACCATACGGGTCCCTTTTCATTAATGAAGCAGGAAGCCTCCAAGTTTGGAGGTTTTTTTGCCGAAAAGTCGACAAGAATGGTATCGGGTAATTACGTTGAAGATTCCAGTTTTTTCATCTTCAAGAATATTCCAGGTGAATATCCTCCATCTATTCGTGCCAAGATGTTTGCTGGGTTAAGTATGGCCGAAATATATAAAGAGTCAGAAAGCAAAACGGAAGCTGGGTTCAGGAAAGACTACGAAGTGATGGAAGCAATGAAGAAAGCACTCCAGTCTGGTCATTCAGAACCGATAAAAGGAGGTGAGTATCGTATAGAGAAGGAAGAAGGTTACGATGCG
This sequence comes from uncultured Bacteroidales bacterium, assembly GCA_937872735.1. Lineage (GTDB taxonomy): Bacteria > Bacteroidota > Bacteroidia > Bacteroidales > Paludibacteraceae > Physcocola. The sequence continues at coordinate 4,905 of CALMUD010000115.1, read as the reverse complement.
TACCATATTACGAAAGGAGACAGTAATTTGATATTAGGGTATTTGGTCAAGTCCAAGGGAAAGGACAGACTGTATATCAAGACACCTGTATTTGATAAAATGCAGAGTGAGAATGGGAAAGCCAAAGACAACGGAAAAACCGTTGCGACGAGGTTTGCAAAAAACACTCATGACAGGTCAGACAGAGGGGAGAATATGTGTGAGTATCAGTTCAACACTTTTAGTGACTTTGAGGTAATGATGAACAATTATGCCTTCGGGGAAAAGAGTTACAATGAGTTTATATCAACCCAGAAGCCGAGATATGTAGAAAGTAGCGATGCAATCCCTTCCATTCAAATAGAAGAAGGAGAAAAAGAAGAAAAAAAAGGAAAAGTAAAAAAGAGTGAAGAAAGAATAGAGGATAGTGGTGTCAAAATAGGCGGAGCTCGGAAAGACAGATATGCGGTATTCATTGAAAATTATAGAACAAAGAACGAAGCCGAGATATTAATGAATCCGTATTCAAAGATAGTACCAGAGCCGAATTATGATTTATTGAGAAAGAACGGCATATCAGAGGACACACTGAATTTGATGAAGGCTGTCAGGTCTTGTATTAATCCGACCAGCACAGATAAGTTGGGAAGTGAAAAGAAAAACAAATATATTGCCAGTGTCCAAATGATTTTGGCCATAGAAAATGTTTTGTCACAAGACAAGACAGGAGAACATACCAAAAGGCTGAAGGAATGTTATAGAGAAGAAGATACATATAAAGGATATATAGAAGGGCATATCAGCAGGTTAATGGAAAGCAAAAAAGCGATAGATGTTTTAAAAGAAAATTTTGGAATAACATTAGGAGACAATAGATTTGGTTATCAGGATGAAATATTAAAATGTCTGGGTCAGAAAGCAGATTTGATAAAAGAATTGGGCGGAGCGGAAAAAGTAAAGAACGGAAGCTGGTGGATAGGAATTAATGAAACTCCAAGTGGGAGATTATATGAGAGTAACACAACCAGTATAAAGATAGGGAGACAAAGTACCGAAAGAGAGAAAGTGATAGGTTGGTTAGAAGAAAGGATAGTAAAAAAAGAAGGGGAAAAGAAAAAAAGAGAAATGAGTTTTTCTGTGATATTAAACAGAGGAAGGAATACGGGCTATGTGGTACCGAGCAGCAGAAAAGAAGAGATTTTGGCAGAAGTGCCAAGTGAATTGATAGCAGACCCTAAAAAATTGTTTGAATGGGTAAACAAGAACAAAGAGGTTCTGGAGAGCATACATAAAGAGATACAGGATTCTTTAAATTCTTTCAACAAAGCTCCCGAAGAAAGAATTGGAGTAGAATATCTGAAAAAAGGAGAATTGATTAATTCAGATATGTTCATCAAAGGATTTGGTTTAAAAGGAGTGGAGTATGGATTATGGGAGGGCCAGGACGTAAGAAAATTGAATGTTGTAAAAGCGTACAACAGTCTGATGGATTTATCCAAATTGATAGGAGTCAGTCCAAAAGCAATTTCATTGAACGGAGAGTTAAGTTTGGCTTTTGGGTCGAGAGGTGTACCAAAAGCCCGTGCACATTACGAATTTCAAACACAAGCGATAAATCTTACAAAAGAAAACGGTCAGGGGAGTTTGGCGCATGAATGGTTCCATGCCCTTGATCATTATTTAGCAAGGCATTCAGGAGTCGAGGGAGTTTGTGCAACGAATAGTCCCGAAGCCAGGGCGAATATCAGAGGCGAACTCAAAGAGTGTATAGATAATTTAATGAAAGAGATAGGAACTTCCGATTATGCGAAAAGGTGTAAAGACATGGGACCATATTGGTCGAAACCAGAAGAACTGGCAGCACGAGCTTTCCAAAGATATATTGTAGAAAAGAATCTTGAAGCTGGGGGGAAAAATTATTATCTGTCCGATTATCGGACAGAACTTGGATATAAGGAAAAAATGAAAAAAATCTTTCTAAAGAAAAGAGAGATAATTAATGTTATTCCAGAAGGAAAGACGCTAAGTGAGGCCGAGATAACAGAAATAGCGACAAGGCTGGTGGAAGAAAATTTCAAAAGACAATATGAATTTCCGACCACAAGTGAGATGGTTGTATTCAAAAAATGTTTTGACAAGTTTTTCGAGACCCTGCAAGAAAAAGAAGGATTAGACAACAAGCGAGTATTATACAGGGAGACGGAGCCGACCGAAAAAACGGAGAAAAAATTAAGTATTGAGGAAATAGGGAAGGTTTTGTCAGAGATGACAAAATACTCACAGAAGTATGGAGTCAAGGCAGAGATAAAGCCATCATCAGAAGCGAACGATGAGTATGCCAGGACACGGGGAAGTGTCAAGGCCGAATGGGATAACGGGAAAGTGGTAATATTCTCGGATAGGATAAAGGATGCCGAGGATATTAAAAAGAGCTATCTGCACGAAGTTGTTGGCCATGAAGGGTTAAGGAAAGTGATAGGAGAGAAAGAGTTTGCAAACGTGATGCAGGGATTGTATGAAAAAAGCAGTCCAGAGCAGAAGTCAGAGATAGAGGCGAAAGCGAGCCTTTATGCAAAAAGGACAGGGAAAGGTCCGGACATTCCGTTGGCCGTAGAAGAATATTTGGCCGAAAAGGCAGAAAAAGGAGTTACGATGGGCAAGACTGGAGCGTTGTGGCAGACTGTAAAAATGGAAATAAAAGGAGCCTTGGAAAAGGTAGGATTTAATTTCAGGGACGGTCTGAAAGACAGCACGGTCAATTACCTGTTGTATAATTCACAAGCGAAATTGCAAGGCAAAGGAGAGAAAGAATTGCACGGAATGTTAGAAAGGTTTGGTGCAGCAGGGAAAGAGTCGATAGAAAAAAAGCAACTTGAAGGAGCATATACCCAGGACGGGAAAGTCCATATAGTTGCGAATCCGCAGACCAAAGAAATAGAAGTAAATCCATACGAGTACAAAGCAAAGCCAGTTGAAAAAGATTATAAAGAAGAATTTGTGTTAAGCAAAGAAGCCCTGCAGCAAATAAAAGGACCAGAACTGACGTATGGGAACCTCCAGATGGGGATAGGCCTGTCACTTGTAGAAAAGAAAGAAATAAGTGAGAAAGAAAGAGAAAGACAAAATAATGTCATAAGAATATCTCCATCTCTGAAAGCAGGAGAATTGCAGGTATCAGCGAAAAAAGTGCATCTGCATCTGAATGAAAAGAGTGAGAATTATATACAGGAAGGAAGCAGGGCGAAGTTGTCAGTTTATAAAGAGAAAGACGGGAAATTAGGTGTTTATCCAGCAGCCGTAAGACTTGAAATGCCAGTAATGGGAGCCATTGAGATAGCAGGTTACAGTAAAGAAGAGAAAGACCTGGAAGTAAAGAAAGGGGGGAAAGTGGAACTGCATCTGACCAGTGAAGGAGAGAAGGAGATAAAGAAAGAGCAAGGACAACAGAAAGGAATGAAGTTATGAAATACGGAAAGTGGCAGTACGACTATAATGAGTTGCGGTCTCGGATCAGCATCATCGAGCTGGCCGAAGCATACGGGTATGAATTGAGACCAGGGGAAGGAAAGCGGTGTCCTGTATATGAGCATCCAAGCGGAGACAAAATAATCATCTTAAACCCACAGAACTCGCAGAATCAAGGTTATTTCTCCGCGCACGACGACAGGGACAAAGGAATTTTGATGTCCTTTGTGGCCAATAAGGTAGGGAAAGGGATAATAACCAATCCATGTCCTGGAGCGACCGAGGCAGAAGTAGTGAATACAGTTCTGCATAATTATCTGAACATACCAGTTGAGCAAAGGGAAGAACGCAAAGCCGAAAATGAAAAGATATTTGCACATATAGAGGAACACGAGATAAAAGATTTCAATGGTCTATTCGGGCCACTGAAAAATAAGCAGTTTCTGTTTGGCCGAGGTTTCGGGTCAGCCATGTTTGACCCCATTTTCAAAGGCAGGGTATTGAATAATGACGAAGAGCACGGAGTTCCTGGAGCAAACAAGTACAACATAGTTTTTCCATTGTATGGGAAAGAAGGGGAAATAATAGGAGCAGAAGAGCGCAACAAGGAATACAAAAGGATGTTGCCAGGTTCAGACAAAGCGAACGGAGTATGGTATTCAAATGTTCCAGACAGAATAGAAGGAGTGTTTGTGGCGGAGAGTCCTCTTGACTGCATAGCTCACCATCAGCTGACGGAGAGCAAGAATGTGATGTATTTTGCTCACAGTGGTAATCTGTCGGCAGGGCAGATAGAAACTATAAACAGTGTACTGTCGAAAAACAGAGACAAAGTAGACAGGCAAAATTTCAAGTTTATGCTTGGAGCGGACAATGACAGTGCCGGTGCGGCTTATGACCTTCAGTTTATCAGGATGCAGGTAAATCGGACTTCTAAATGCTTTTTAGAGCGTGTGGATGCAGTCGATAAGATGCAGGCGGACAATTTAACCATAAAGGACAAAGACCTCTTTAAAACGCTTGCAAATAGCGTCAAAAAGGAAATAGACAGCAGCATAGACAATGACGGAGTGTCTATAAAGATAGATGAAGAAAAACAGGAAATAAGGTTTGAGCGGCAGGCAGGAAATTATTTCGGAGAGAGCCGTTTGAGTGACCTGTTGCTAAAGACAAACATTTTGCCGTTCACTAAAAAGGAAAAATCAATAATGAAGGACTGGAACGACGATGTACTTTTATTAAAAAGGGTGAATGAAAAGAGAGAGACCAAAATAGGGTATGACGATTTAAGAAAAGAGAAAGGACAGTTTAAAGAGGAAAAAATAAGTTACGAAAAAGACAGAATGATAGAAAAACAGGAAGAAAAGAAAAAGGAAGCTGGAAAAAAGATAAAAATGTAATGGTCAAAAATTTTTAAAAAAAGGGAGGGCAAAAAAATTGTCCTCCCTTAAATTATCAATA
>CALMUD010000114.1 GCA_937872735.1 uncultured Bacteroidales bacterium | reverse complement strand
GTGACAAGGTGGTTATTGAGCTGCGCAATATTGATAAAGGCGCCTACGACTATATTTATACGGCTTCTCTCAACACCAGTTCGGCCATCAACCCTACCACCAACCTGCATGGAAAATATTGCTTGGGATATTTCTCCGCCTTTTCCCTTTCAAAAGAGGAACTGACTTACAGCAATAAATAAAATTTCACTTGATACCGTAGATGATGTAATAATCCATATTAAAAAGCATCAAAAGAATGAATGAAAAACAAACTATCATTTAGCGCAATTTAGAACAGAAAAACAGATATAATGACTATTTTTGCATATCTTAAGAAAAAGAGACATGAAAATATCAGCGGTCATTATCACTTTCAACGAGGCGAAGAACATAAACAGATGTCTGCTCTCGTTACAAGGCATTGCAGATGAAATTTTGGTGGTAGATTCCAATTCCACCGATGACACCGTGAATATATGCAAAGAAATGGGAGCAAAAGCCGTTCTCCACACATTTGAGGGATACGGCCCTCAAAAACAATTTGCTGTAGACTTGGCCCAATACGACATGATATTGTCATTAGATGCCGATGAGGAACTGAGTCAGGAGCTGAAAATCAGTATCGAGAAGGTAAAGACAAGCGGTACGGAATATGCGGCTTACGACTTCAACAGACTAAATTTTTATTGTGGCCGCCCTATCAGGTTTTGCGGCTGGTATCCCGACTGCAAAATAAGGATGTTTAACCGGAAGGTCTGCGGATGGGACATGTTGTCGGTTCACGAGGTGGTAGAAGCTCCTGCCGGCGAGGAGACCAGGCATCTGAAAGGAGACTTGAACCATTATACTTATATCAGCGAAGAACAGCACTATCTGAAGATGAGACACTATGCCGAATTGGCTTCAATCGATTTAAAGAAAAGGAACAAGAAAAAAATGGCGATGCTTATCTATCTGAAAACGGCATTCCGATTTTTCAATACATTTCTAATCAAACTGGGACTATTGGACGGCATTTACGGATATAAAATAAGTTTGGCAGGGGCAAAATATGTATATTGGAAATATACACTTGCTTCCAAAGTATAACGACCCCCCGCCTGTCTATACAATTTTCGAAATATTGACACAAAAAAAAGCCGCTGGCCATAAGGTCAGCGGCTTTTCTATAAGTAGTTTTGTTATTATTTCTCGCTCATCTCAGGTGCGGGCTCCATCGTCTCAACATGAGAGTTGAAATCCTCATCATCGGCCGAAGAAACCTCCATGCGGTCAAAATCGCGCAAACCGGTACCGGCTGGTATAAGGTGACCGCAGATAACGTTCTCCTTCATACCCTCCAGCAAGTCCACCTTGCCACGGATAGCGGCATCGTTGAGCACCTTGGTTGTCTCCTGGAAAGAGGCTGCCGACATAAAGCTGCTGGTCTGCAATGCCGCACGAGTGATACCTTGCAGTATCTGGTTCGATGTGGCTGCTATGGCATCGCGTGCCTCCACCAGTTTCTTGTCCTGACGCTTCAGCGCACTGTTCTCATCACGGAGCTTGCGCGCAGTCACCATCTGGCCCGCCTTCATATTGACAGATTCACCTGGGTCGACAACCACCTTCATACCATAGATTCGGTCATTCTCCTCCATGAATTCAAGTTTGTCAACACTTTCCTTTTCAAGGAATCGGGTATCTCCTGGGTCTACAATTTCCACCTTACGCATCATCTGGCGCACAATCACCTCAAAGTGTTTGTCATTAATCTTCACACCTTGCAGACGATAGACGTCCTGAACCTCATTGACGATGTACTCCTGCACAGCCGTAGGGCCCTTGATGGCAAGTATGTCTGATGGCGTAGTGGCACCATCAGACAGCGGAGTGCCGGCACGTACATAGTCGTTGTCCTGTACCAGTATCTGCTTGGAGAGTGGCACCATGTACTTCTTCTCTTCCTTGCCGTCACGAGAGGTAACTGTGATTTCACGGTTACCACGCTTTACCTTTCCGAAGGTTACCTCACCATCGATTTCAGAAACGACAGCCGGATTGGATGGATTACGCGCCTCAAAGAGTTCAGTAACACGAGGAAGACCTCCCGTGATATCGCCCGCTCCACTAAGAGCACGTGGTATCTTGACGATAATCTCGCCCACTTTCACCTCTTCGGCATCATCCACAATCACGTGGGCGCCCACTGGCAGGTTGTAAGTCTTCAGCACATTGCCTTCCTTGTCAACCACGTCAGCTGATGGAGCCTGCGTCTTATCTTTCGACTCGATGATAATCTTCTGCGACAAACCAGTTGCCTCATCTGATTCTGCCTTGTAGGTCACATTCTCTATCATGCTGTTCATCTTGATGGTACCAGCCACCTCGGTCACAATCACGGCATTGAATGCATCCCACTCACAGATGACATCACCCTTCTTTACAGTATCACCCGACTTGAAATAAATCTTGGAACCGTAAGAAATGTTTGCATCTGTCAGCACTATCTTGGTGTTAGGGTCAACTATCTTGACCTCACCCAGACGGCCTACCACGATGTCCACTGGTGAGCCATCTTCCTTCTCTCCGGTAATGGTACGGAGTTCCTCTATTTCGAGCAAACCATCGTAACGGGCAGTCAGTGAATTGTTGGCGGCAATGTTACCTGCCACACCACCGACGTGGAACGTACGAAGTGTCAACTGTGTACCTGGCTCACCGATTGACTGTGCGGCAATCACGCCGACAGCCTCGCCCTTCTGTACCAGCTTGCTGGTAGCAAGGTTTCGGCCATAACATTTGGCACAGACACCACGCTTGGACTCACAAGTAAGTACCGAACGGATTTCCACGCTCTCGATTGGCGACTTCTCTATGATGTCAGCCTCTTTCTCGCGAATTTCATCTCCTGCATGGACAATAATTTCGCCTGTAGAAGGATTGACAACATCATGCACAGCCACACGGCCGAGGATACGCTCACTCAATGTGGCTACCACCTCATCGTTGTTTTTCAGCTCGGTGCAAACCAAGCCACGCAACGTTCCGCAGTCCTCCTCGTTGATGATGACATCGTGTGATACATCTACCAATCGACGGGTCAAATATCCGGCATCGGCCGTCTTCAAGGCTGTATCGGCCAAACCCTTACGGGCTCCGTGTGTTGAAATGAAGTACTCCAACACTGAAAGGCCTTCCTTGAAGTTGGACAAGATTGGGTTCTCAATAATCTGACCACCAGCAGCTCCAGATTTCTGAGGCTTGGCCATCAGACCACGCATACCGCAAAGCTGACGAATCTGCTCCTTTGAACCACGGGCTCCTGAATCCAACATCATGTACACAGAATTGAATCCGCCATCGTCCGACGAAATGGTTTTCATCACCACGTCTGACAGCTTTGCATTCACATGTGTCCATGTATCAATAATCTGGTTGTAACGCTCGTTGTCGGTGATGAATCCCATGTTGTAGTTGTTAATGATTTCCTCCACCTCTTTGTAACCAGCATTCACCAGTTCATCTTTCTCCTTAGGGATGATGATATTGCCAAGGTTGAACGACAGACAGCCCTTGAAGGCCATGTAGTAACCCAGGTTCTTGATATCATCAAGGAACTTGCAGGTACGGGCCACTCCACACACCTTTATCACTTTCGCGATAAGGTCACGCAAGGTCTTCTTGTTGATGACATAGTCAACGTAGCCCACTTCTACTGGCACACGTTCGTTAATCATCAGACGGCCTACGGTGGTCTCCTTCAGTACATCTACAATATTTCCGTTCTCGTCAAGATCCTTTACATATACCTTTACCAGGGCATGGAGTTCCACTCTGTGCTCATTGTAGGCTATGGTAGCCTCTTCTGGACCGTAGAACACCAGACCCTCGCCTTGTGCACCTTTGCGCACCTTGGATATATAGTACAAACCAAGCACCATATCCTGCGAAGGCACTGTGATAGGCGCTCCGTTGGATGGGTTAAGAATGTTGTGTGACTCCAGCATCAGCAATTGTGCCTCCAGCACTGCCTCATTGCCCAATGGTAAATGGACGGCCATCTGGTCACCATCGAAGTCGGCATTGAATGCCGTACATGCCAATGGATGCAGCTGAATGGCCTTGCCTTCTATCATGCGGGGCTGGAAGGCCTGGATACCCAGACGGTGAAGCGTAGGAGCTCGGTTCAACATGACTGGGTGACCCTTCATCACGTTCTCCAGAATATCCCATACTACAGGGTCCTTGCGGTCAACAATTTTCTTGGCCGACTTGACAGTCTTGACAATACCGCGCTCTATAAGCTTGCGAATGACAAACGGCTTGTAAAGTTCGGCCGCCATATCCTTTGGCAAACCGCACTCTCCCATATTCAACTCTGGACCGACAACAATGACGGAACGGGCTGAATAGTCAACACGTTTACCCAGCAAGTTCTGACGGAAACGGCCCTGTTTGCCCTTCAAGCTGTCGGACAGTGACTTCAATGGGCGGTTGGCATCTGACTTGACGGCATTTGAGCGGCGGGAATTGTCGAACAGACAGTCAACAGCTTCCTGCAGCATACGTTTCTCATTTCTAAGAATGACATCTGGCGCCTTGATTTCAATCAGACGCTTCAGACGGTTGTTACGTATGATGACACGACGATAAAGGTCGTTCAGGTCTGATGTGGCAAAACGGCCACCATCCAATGGAACCAACGGACGAAGATCTGGCGGAATGACCGGCACAATCTTCACCACCATCCATTCAGGACGGCTGCGGCCATTAGAGGCACGGAATGCCTCTACCACCTGCAGACGCTTCAGCGCCTCGTTCTTGCGCTGCTGCGACGACTCCATATTGGCGGTGTTGCGCAATGAATAAGAAAGAGAATCCAAATCAACACGCTTCAGCATATCATAGACTGCCTCTGCGCCCATCTTTGCAATGAACTTGTCTGGGTTCTCATCCTCCAGCATCTGATTTTCCTTGCCCACCTCATCAAGCATTTTTACATACTCTTCCTCGGTAAGCAAATCCTGCTCTTTCACACCATCGGCAGCTTTAGCTCCTGGCTGAATCACCACGTAACGCTCGTAATAGATAACGGCATCCAGTTTCTTGGTCGGCATACCAAGAAGATAGCCAATCTTGTTAGGCAGTGAACGGAAATACCAGATGTGTGCCACTGGCACCACCAGCTGGATATGACCCATACGCTCGCGGCGGACTTTCTTCTCAGTGACTTCCACACCGCAACGGTCGCACACGATACCCTTATAGCGGATACGTTTGTACTTGCCGCAGTGGCACTCATAATCCTTCACTGGACCGAAGATGCGCTCGCAGAACAAGCCATCACGTTCGGGCTTGTAGGTACGGTAGTTGATGGTCTCCGGCTTCAGAACCTCTCCGTGAGACTCCTCGAGTATTTCCTCTGGCGAAGCCAATCCGATAGAGATCTTGCTGAAGTTACTCTTTATCTTGTTGTTATCTTTTCTAAAAGCCATATTTAAAATTATAAAGAGTTATATTAAATATAACGCGTAAAAGAGCCCCCTACAGGGAGCCCTGAGGGTAATTACTCAAGTTTGATGCTCAGACACAAGCCTTTCAGCTCATTAAGCAACACGTTGAGAGACTCTGGTATGCCGGCTGGCGGCATTGGCTCTCCCTTGACTATCGCCTCATAAGCACGGGCACGGCCCATCACATCATCAGACTTGACAGTCAGTATCTCTTGCAATACGTGAGATGCGCCAAAGGCCTCGATGGCCCATACCTCCATTTCACCAAAACGCTGACCACCAAACTGGGCTTTACCTCCCAGAGGCTGCTGCGTTATCAGTGAGTAAGGACCGATTGAACGTGCGTGCATCTTATCATCGACCATGTGGCCCAACTTCAACATATAGATGACGCCGACTGTGGCTGGCTGGTCAAAACGCTCGCCAGTACCACCATCGTACAGGTAGGTACGGCCATTGCGTGGCAATCCTGCCTTGTCGGTATATGAATTGATGTCCTCTATGGATGCTCCATCAAAGATTGGGGTGGCGAACTTCAAACCGAGGTTCTTGCCTGCCCATCCGAGCACGGTCTCAAATATCTGACCCAAGTTCATACGCGAAGGCACACCCAGTGGGTTCAACACAATGTCAACTGGGGTTCCGTCCTCCAGGAATGGCATATCCTCGCGGCGCACAATCTTGGATACAATACCCTTGTTTCCGTGTCTACCCGACATCTTATCACCCACACGTATCTTACGCTTCTTGGCCACATAAACCTTGACCAACTGAAGAATACCCGCTGGAAGTTCGTCACCGATTGTGATGTTGAACTTCTCACGCTTATTCTTTGCGTCCAACTCTTTATACTTACGCAGATAATTCATAATCAAAGCATGAATCATCTCGTTTTTATGTGCATCCTTGGTCCAGTTATCCAATTGGACGGTTGCATAATCAATCTGCTTCAACTTGCCAGCTGTGAATTTCTCACCCTTGGCAATAAGCGGCTGATCCATAAAATCCTTAACATCGACAGCTGGCTTGCCATCAGTGATAGTCATAATCTTGTCTACCAATGTTGTCTTCAAATCCTCGGCCATGGCCTCAAAATCTGAATCAAGCTGCTTTACGCGGGCCTCGTCCTGCTGTTTCGACTTGCGGGTCTTGACGGCACGGGCAAACACACGTTTGTCAATGACTACTCCATGGATTGAAGGTGGCGCCTTGAGGGATGCGTCCTTCACATCGCCTGCCTTGTCTCCAAATATGGCACGGAGCAATTTCTCCTCTGGTGAAGGATCCGACTCACCCTTAGGGGTAATCTTACCAATCAGGATATCTCCTGGATCAACGGTAGCACCGATGCGGATAACTCCATTCTCGTCAAGATTGCGGGTCGCGTCCTCTCCCACATTAGGGATGTCGGCAGTCAGTTCCTCAACACCACGCTTCGTCTCACGCACCTCAAGCTGATACTCGTCTACGTGAACTGACGTGAACATATCGTACTCAACCACTTTCTCGTTGATAACGATGGCATCCTCATAGTTATAACCCTTCCATGGCATGAAGGCCACCAAAAGGTTTTTGCCGATAGCCAACTCACCTTCCTTGGTTGAGTAGCCCTCGGTCAGTATCTGTCCCTTTGTTACACGTTCGCCCAACTTGATGATAGGCACCAAATCAACTGTAGTGCTCTGGTTGGTCTTACGGAACTTAGGTATATAGTATTCCTTTACTGCTGATTCAAAGCTGACAAACTCATCATCCTCAGTTCTGTCATACTTGATTTTGATGCAGTGTGCATCTACATAAACGACCTCGCCATCACCCTCGGCCGCAATCTGCGTACGGGAGTCATGAGCAAGCTGCAACTCAATACCGGTACCAACGATAGGAGCCTCGGTACGAAGCAATGGCACAGCCTGACGCATCATGTTACAACCCATCAGCGCACGGTTGGCATCGTCATGCTCCAAGAAAGGAATCAACGACGCAGCCAACGATGCAATCTGGTTTGGCGCGGTATCCAGCAAGTCAAGTTCAGTTGGTGGCACATTAGGGAAATCTGCCTCCTTGCGGGCCTTCACAGTCTCGCACAAGAAATTGCCATCGTCATCGATAGGCACATTGTCCTGACCGATAGTCTTGCCTTCCTCTTCCTCCGCTGTCAGATATACCACACCAGTCTCCGACATATCGGCTTTTCCATTGTTCACCTTACGATAAGGTGTCTCGATGAAGCCAAGGTCATTGATTTTGGCACACAGACAAAGAGAAGAAATCAAACCGATATTAGGACCTTCTGGTGTCTCAATAGGGCAAAGACGGCCATAATGAGTATAATGTACGTCTCGAACCTCAAATCCGGCACGCTCACGCGACAGACCACCAGGACCGAGGGCTGAAAGACGACGCTTGTGCGTAATCTCAGCCAACGGGTTGGTCTGGTCCATAAACTGCGAAAGGGCATTGGTACCGAAGAACGAATTGATGACAGATGATATCGTCTTCGCGTTTATCAGGTCGCTCGGAGCGAACTCCTCGCTGTCACGAACGTTCATACGCTCGCGGATGGTACGCGACATACGGGCCAAGCCAACACCGAACTGGTTATACAACTGCTCTCCGACAGTTCTTACTCTACGGTTGCTCAAATGGTCAATATCATCGACACTCGCCTTTGAGTTGATAAGTTCAATCAGATACTTGATTATCTCAATAATATCTTCCTTGGTGAGCACCCGCACTTCCATAGGAGTCTCCAAATGGAGCTTCTTGTTGATACGGTAGCGGCCCACCTCGCCCAGATCGTAGCGTTTCTCAGAGAAGAACAAGCCCGTTATTATTTCACGCGCTGCTGCGTCATCAGCCGGGTCGGCATTACGCAACTGGCGGTAAATATATTTGACCGATTCATCTTCCGAGTTACAAGGATCCTTCTGCAAGGTGTTATAAATGATGGAGTAATCAGAAGCATTGGCATCCTCCTTGTGCAGAAGGATGGTAGGTGCGCCCGATTCCAGAATCTCGTCGATATTCTCCTGCTCAAGCACCGTCTCACGCTCAATGATCACATCATGACGCTCAATGGAAACCACCTCACCGGTATCCTCATCCACGAAATCCTCATTCCACGATTTAAGAACACGTGCTGCCAGCTTGCGGCCAATCATCTTCTTCAGATTGGTCTTGTTCACCTTAACCTCTTCTGCGAGGTTGAAAATCTGAAGGATGTCCTTATCGCTCTCGAAACCGATAGCACGGAGCAACGTTGTGACAGGGAGTTTCTTCTTACGGTCGATGTACGCATACATCACATTATTGATGTCGGTTGCGAACTCTATCCAAGAACCACGGAATGGAATGATTCGCGCCGAATAAAGCGTTGAACCATTGGCATGGAGGCTCTGCCCGAAGAACACACCTGGAGAACGATGCAACTGCGAAACAACGACACGCTCAGCGCCATTGATCACAAAAGTGCCTTTGGGTGTCATATATGGGATCTGACCCAAATAAACATCCTGAATCTTGACAGTCGGATCACTGTCATCATTGTCGGCTACACTCGTCAGTTTGAGTTTGGCCTTCAATGGGACACAATAAGACAACCCACGCTCCAGACACTCGTCTATAGAGTAACGCGAAGGGTCAATATAATAATCCAGGAACTCCAAAGTATAATTGTTCCTCGTATCGGTAATAGGGAAGTTCTCCTTAAAAACCTTGTACATACCCTCCGACTTTCTCTTCTCAGGAGGCGTATCAAGCTGAAAGAAGTCTCTGAACGACTTGAGCTGCACATCAAGCGAATCAGGATATGGCAACTGATTCTTTACAGATGCGAAACTAATTCTCTTATTTTCTGTTTGTGGAGACATTATTGAAGATATTAATTGAACTTAAAAGATATAGACACAAAAAGGTTTAGAACCCTAAATAAGGTTCTAAACCAAAACCTGATTAACAGGTAGTATTGTTACTTAAGTTCAACTTCAGCTCCAGCTTCCTCGAGTTGTTTCTTGAGACCCTCAGCGTCAGCCTTAGCAACGCCTTCCTTAATAGCCTTAGGAGCGCCATCAACCAAGTCCTTAGCCTCTTTCAAGCCAAGACCAGTGATTTCCTTAACCAGCTTGACAATAGCCAACTTGCTGGCACCTGCTGACTTCAACACAACGTCGAAGTTAGACTTCTCCTCTGCTGCAGCACCTGCTGCGGCTGGACCTGCTGCAACTGCAACAGCTGCAGCTGCTGGTTCGATACCATACTCGTTCTTCAAAATATCAGCCAACTCGTTAACGTCCTTAACTGTCAAGTTAACCAACTCTTCTGCAATAGCTTTCAAATCTGCCATTTTAATATTCTTTTAAAATTTTTATAATCTAATTAATCCTTCTTTTCTGAGAGTGTCTTCAGCACACCGGTAATGGTATTGCCACTGGACTGCAAAGCTGATATAACATTCTTTGCAGGTGATTGCAACAGAGCGATAACGTCTGCGATGAGCTCGTTCTTGCTCTTCAATGCAACCAATGCATCCAACTGGTCAGCACCATATACACTCTGCTCAACATAGGCAGCCTTCAATTCTGGCTTGCCTGCCTTGCTCTTCTTGCTGAAATCCTTGATAACCTTTGCTGGCGCATTGCCAACTGCAGTGAACATAACCGCTGTGTTGCCTTCCAACGAAGGAACCAATTCAGAATAGTCACCACCCTTCTTATCAAGGGCCTTGCGAAGCAGTGTATTCTTGACAACAACCAACTTGATACCCGCTTTAAAGCAAGCTCTTCTCAAATCGGCGGTGTCAGCAGCATTCAGACCTTCAGTATTTGTAATATAAAAGTGATCGTATTGTTCAAGAGTCTCAGCTATCCGATCAATAATTGCGCCTTTTTCTTCTTTCTTCATAATTTCTTACTTTAAAAATTAGGGTCAACTTTTATTCCCGGACTCATAGTACTAGAGAGACTGACACTCTGAATATATGCACCCTTAGATGAAGAAGGCTTCAGCTTGATAAGCATATTGATGAATTCCTGTGCATTCTCAAAAATCTGATCAGCAGAGAACGAAGCCTTGCCGATAGATGAATGAATAATACCAGCCTTATCAACCTTGAAATCAATCTTACCCTGCTTAACCTCCTTGACAGCCTTGGCTACATCATTGGTTACAGTTCCACTCTTAGGGTTTGGCATCAAGCCACGAGGGCCGAGCACTCGGCCGAGTGCACCAATCTTACCCATGATAGCCGGCATGGTGATGATTACATCAACATCAGTCCAACCACCCTTGATCTTCTCAATATACTCGTCAAGGCCGACATAGTCAGCACCTGCCTCCTTTGCGGCTGCTTCAGCGTCAGAGGTACAAAGTACCAATACACGCACCTGCTTGCCTGTTCCATGAGGAAGAGAAACGACGCCACGAACCATCTGGTTTGCCTTCTTCGGGTCTACACCCAAACGGACATCCAAATCAACAGAAGCATCAAACTTGGTAGTTGTAACATCCTTTACCAAGGCAGCTGCCTCTTTAAGGGTATACAACTTTCCAGCTTCAATCTTCTCAGAAACCAACTTTTGATTTTTTGTAAGTTTACTCATTTGAATTGAAGTGTTTGATTAGTTATTAGAAGGGAATTCACCCGTTACAGTGATACCCATGCTTCTTGCGGTTCCCGCAACCATCTTCATGGCAGACTCAATGGTGAAACAATTCAAATCAGCCATCTTGTCTTCAGCAATCTTCTTAACCTGCTCCCAGGTTACCTCGCCGGCCTTATTACGGTTAGGCTCGCCAGATCCCTTCTTCTTCTTAGCTGCTTCCAGCAACTGCAAAGCTGCAGGAGGGGTCTTGATAACAAAATCAAAGGACTTGTCTGCGTAATAAGTAATTATTACTGGCAATACTTTGCCTCCTTTGTCTTGTGTTGCGGCATTAAACTTCTTGCAGAAATCCATGATATTGATACCCTTGGAACCCAAAGCTGGGCCAACGGGTGGCGATGGATTTGCAGCACCAGCCTTTATCTGTAATTTGATAAGTCCAGCAACTTCTTTAGCCATTTTGTTAGTTGATTAAAAAATTAAACGATAAGAGAAAAACGCAACGGTGTTACCCTATTGTACCCCGTCTTTCTCAACTTGCATAAAGTCCAACACGAGAGGGGTCTTGCGGCCGAAGATGGTGACCATTACCTTGAGCTTTTTACGCTCCTTGTTCACCTCCTCTATGATTCCGCTAAAGCCGCTGAATGGTCCATCGATAACCTTCACGCTGTCTCCAACCTGCATGTCAACGACAAACTCTTCCTCTTCTTCTGATATTTCATCAGACTTGCCCAACATACGCATGGCCTCGGCCTCACGTATCGGAGCAGGTTTCGCAGAACCTTTACCGTCAGAATCCTCCTTTAGAAAATCGATCACATTAGGCGCGTTGATTAAGCGAAATGCTACATCCTCCACGAGAGAGGCCTGAATCAACACATATCCCGGCAAATAAGTACGCTCCTTGACAACTTTCTTGCCATTTCGCTGCTGGTAGATTTTTTCAGTAGGCACCATAACCTGAGAAACGAACTTGCCAAAACTGCCGTTCTTGATTTCTGCGTCAAGATACTCTTTGACCTTGTTCTCTTTACCACTAATAGCACGCAGAACGTACCATTTCAATTCATCTTTCTCAGCCATGACCAATCCTATTAATTATTACCACCAGACAATACGCCGTAAATAACCTTCATGACCCATTCAATGCCTGAGTCCATCAAGAAAACTACCAGCGCAATAATTAGGGAAGCAAATAATACTAAAATTGCACTGCGAGTCAGCTCATCCAGACTCGGCCATGTCACTCTATGTATAAGTTCATCATACGAATTCCTTATATATCCAATAAGTTTATCCATGAATAGAATATTTGGCACGGAATGAGGGGCTCGAACCCCCGACCTTTGGTTTTGGAGACCAACGCTCTACCAATTGAGCTAATTCCGTAAAATAGCTCCCGATTTTCACCGGAAGCTATATTTATTAAGATTAAACTTAATTACTTGTCAAGAACCTCTGTAATCTGGCCAGAACCTACGGTCTTGCCACCCTCACGGATTGCGAAACGCAATCCTGGATCCATTGCTACTGGCTCCAACAAAGTTACATCAATTGTAACGTTATCACCAGGCATTACCATCTCAACTCCATCAGGCAACTTAATCTCGCCAGTTACATCCATTGTACGGAGGTAGAACTGAGGACGATATTTGTCGTGGAATGGTGTGTGACGGCCACCCTCTTCCTTCTTCAACACATAAATCTGTGCCTTGAAGTGAGCGTGAGGAGTGATCTGTCCTGGATGGCAAACTACCATACCACGCTTGATCTGCTCCTTATCAACACCACGAAGCAACAAACCTACGTTGTCACCGGCTTCACCTTCTGGCAATGTCTTACGGAACATCTCAACACCAGTGATGGTTGACTTCAAGTCAGCGCCAAGACCCAGAATCTGAACCTCGTCACCAATCTTAACACGACCAGCCTCGATACGGCCAGTTGCTACAGTACCACGACCAGTAATAGAGAAGATATCCTCAACTGGCATCAAGAATGGCTTATCAACGTCACGCTTAGGCAACTCAATCCAAGTGTCTACTGCGTCCATCAAATTGTCAATCTCCTTGACCCACTTCTCCTCACCATTCAATGCACCAAGGGCAGAACCGTGGATGAAAGGAGTGTTGTCAGCATCGTAACCATACTTAGCCAACAAATCCTTCATATCCATGTCAACCAAGTCAATCATCTCAGGATCATCAACCTGGTCACACTTGTTAACGAACACTACCAAACGAGGTACATTCACCTGACGAGCCAAAAGGATGTGCTCACGAGTCTGTGGCATTGGACCATCAGTTGCAGCAACAACGATGATGGCACCATCCATCTGAGCGGCACCAGTAACCA
Source organism: uncultured Bacteroidales bacterium (assembly GCA_937872735.1). Taxonomy (GTDB): domain Bacteria; phylum Bacteroidota; class Bacteroidia; order Bacteroidales; family Paludibacteraceae; genus Physcocola. The sequence continues at coordinate 460 of CALMUD010000114.1, read as the reverse complement.
TGTTCTTTACGTAGTCAGCGTGCCCTGGGCAGTCAACGTGCGCATAGTGACGGTTCTTGGTCTCATACTCGATATGAGAAGTATTGATGGTTATACCACGTTCCTTCTCCTCTGGAGCGTTATCAATCTGGTCGAATGACTTAACATCCTCAGCACCGTAACCTTCGTCATGCAGTACCTTAGAAATGGCGGCTGTCAAAGTGGTCTTACCGTGGTCTACGTGGCCGATGGTACCAATGTTGACATGTGGCTTGGTTCTCTTATACTCTTCTTTAGCCATAATCTAAACTTGTTTTTTTAATTAATAATGACAAAAATAGAGCCGATGACGGGAGTCGGACCCGTGACCTCTTCCTTACCAAGGAAGCGCTCTACCACTGAGCTACATTGGCAATTAATTTTAAAAGAGCGGAAGACGGGATTCAAACCCGCGACCCTCAGCTTGGAAGGCTAATGCTCT
>CALMUD010000113.1 GCA_937872735.1 uncultured Bacteroidales bacterium | reverse complement strand
GGAGCAGCGTATGAAACCCTACTTGAAGGATGATAACTGGGATGAAGGTGTGGAGGCAGGCGTGGAAGGCGTGCGTGACCGGCTGGACGGGGTGGATTCCTTTGAGGCTGATGAAGCCAGTGGGCATAGTAATATTATATTCCCCTGGATTATGCTGGGAATTTTGGGAATGTTTTTGTTTCGCGGATATTATACCACTCGTAAAGACCGGACTTGCCCTTATTGCAAGCATCAGATGCGAGAGTCACGATACGAAAATATCACCAAAGATGGTCAGCGGTATATCCGTCATTATTATATATGTCCTTTCTGTGGGCGTCAGACGCAGCGTGACGACCGAAATTCGCGAAATTATGGAGGTGGTTTCTTCATGGGCGGAGGCTATCATGGAGGCGGAGGTTTCAGTGGAGGCGGATTTGGTGGTGGCAGCTTCGGTGGCGGCGGAGCTGGTTCGGGTTTCTGATGGTGGCCATAATGTAGAATGAATGTAAATAAATTAAATAGATAGAAAATTATGTTTCAAAACAAGAAAATGTGGATTATTGTTGCCGTTATTGCGGCAATAGTGATTTATGGATTCTCCACTTACAATGGAATGGTGGGGCAGGATGAGAATGCAAATAAGGAGTGGGCGAACGTCCAGACACAATATCAGCGCCGTAGCGACCTGATTCCTAATTTGGTGCAGGTGGTCAAGGGATATGCCAAGCACGAGCAGGAAACATTGGAAGGCGTGATAGCAGCCAGGGCCAAAGCTACACAGATTACGGTGGACCCTACCAATCTGACCCCAGAAAAGTTACAGCAATTTCAGCAGGCTCAGGGAGAACTTTCTTCGGCTTTGGGCCGACTGATGGCAGTGTCTGAGGCTTATCCCGATTTGAAGGCAAACGAGAATTTCAAGGAGTTGCAGTCGCAGCTGGAGGGAACCGAAAACCGCATTGCGGAGGCACGCAAACGCTATAATGATGCGGTGCAGACTTACAATGTATCGGTTCGCAAGTTCCCTGCCAATATTTTTGCTGGCATATTCGGCTTCCAGCGCAGAACATCATTCGAGGCAGATGCTTCGGCTCAAAGTGCGCCTAAAATAAATTTTGATAAATAAGATTAGAATCTGTCTTTCAAAATATTAGAATTAAAAAGTCCAGATGGCATTGTGCTCCATCTGGACTTTTTTTGTGAATGACACAAAGGAAAATCATCATGTGATTTTTTTAAACTGGAATTCCATGCTTGTTCATTATTTCGCACATGGCGAAAATGCTTTTCAGACTTCCAATACTGTCGATTTCTCCCAATTGGTTGAGCACGAGGTCTTGATATTGGCGCATATCTTTCACATAGATTTTTAGCATGAAATCATAATCTCCTGATATATTGTAACATTCGGTTATTTGTGGAAATCGTTGTATGGCAGCTATGAAGTCGTTCCCATTCTGTTTGCTATGCTGTTTCAGCCTTACGTAACAAAACACGATAAATCCTTGACTGAGTTTTTCTGCATTTAGTACAGCCACATATTTTGAGATAAATCCATCTCGCTCCAATCGTTTTATTCTCTCAAACACAGGAGTGGGGGATAGACTTACTTTTTGGGCCAGTTCTTTGATTGTGATATTGCTGTTCTGTTGCAGCAGTATTAGTAGTTGTCGGTCAGTCTCGTCAATTTTTGCTTCCATGTCAATAGTCAATTTTTCTGTTTAGAACCACTTTTTTGCACCGTATAAAATATTTTATCTATAAAATAGTTCTAATATAGTAATAATATCCAATTATATAAATACTATTAGATTATATTTTTATAAAACATAAATTTGCAGGGAAAAACAAATTCATAGATAATGAAAACAAATGTATTGGGGTATCCACGGATAGGAACCTATAGAGAATTGAAGAAGTCTTGTGAATCATATTGGATTGGCAAGATTTCTTATGATGAATTACTGCAGACAGGACGAAATATTCGTAAAGCCAATTGGCAGTTGATGTCGAAATTGGGAATAGACCTGATTCCCTCTAACGATTTTTCGTATTATGACCAAGTTTTGGATATGACACTTGCTTTGGGGGCTATTCCTCAGCGTTATGCGGATTTGCAGATAGATTTACCTCATCTTTATTTTGCTATGGCTCGTGGTATGCAGAGCGGAAATGCAGATGTCATAGCTATGGAAATGACAAAATGGTTTGATACCAATTATCATTATATAGTACCTGAATTCGTTGCTGATCAGCAGTTTAAATTATTTCATCATAAGGCACTAAGTGAATTTAACGAGGCTAAAAAAATGGGTATTATAACCAAACCTGTGTTGCTTGGCCCTGTGTCTTATCTGTTGTTGGGGAAAGAGAAAAAATCCAAATTCGATCGTTTGGATTTGGCAGACCGCTTGTTGCCCGTTTATCAGCAGCTGCTGGATGAATTGGCAGAAGCTGGGGCTCAATGGATTCAGATAGATGAGCCCTGTCTATCTGTGGATTTGACGGAAAAGGCTAAATGTGTTTATGCTCGTGTTTATTCACAATTACATTCAAAAGCAAAATTGATGCTTACTACTTATTTTGGTGGATTGAGAGACAATTTATCGTTGGTAAGTCAATTTCGCGTAGATGGGTTGCATATCGATTTGGCAAGATGTCCAGAACAGTTGGAAGCTGTGTTGGCAAATTTTCCAGTTGGCAAATATTTGTCTGTCGGAGTGGTGGATGGCCGCAACGTATGGAAAAATGATTTTGATGTATCTTTGTCGTTGATAGATAAAGCCCTGCAGGTAGTAGGTTCCGACCATTTAATGGTGTCTGGGTCATGCTCTTTTTTACATGTTCCTTGCGACCTTGATGCGGAGACAGATGGTAAGCATCTTGGCAACGAACTGAAGACATGGATGGCTTATGCTAAACAAAAAGTGGCCGAACTTATCCTTATTCGTCGTCTTGCTGATGGAAAAGGAACGGATGCTGACCGAAACTTGTTGCAGATAAACAGAACTTGCCACAATAACAGAAAAACATCTCCATTGATTCACAATCAAAAAGTGAAAGACCGAATGGCAGCTGTGAGTGAGCAGGACAAACACCGTAAAAGCCCATTTAAACACAGAATAGAGGAACAGCATCGTTTTCTTGATTTGCCTTTGTTTCCCACTACTACCATAGGTTCATTTCCTCAGACAGTAGAAGTGCGTGCCATGCGATCCCGTTTCCGTAAGGGGGAAATAAGTAAGGCTGCTTATACCGATTATTTGAAGAAGGAAATTGAAAAAGCAGTCCGCTGGCAAGAGTCTGTCGGTTTGGATGTCTTGGTGCATGGAGAGTTTGAGCGAAATGATATGGTGGAGTATTTTGGAGAAAAATTAAATGGGTTCGCTTTCACCCAGAATGGTTGGGTTCAGAGTTATGGAAGCCGATGCGTGAAGCCACCTGTCATTTTTGGAGACGTGTCACGTCCAAATTCAATGACTGTAGATTGGACCACTTATGCTCAAAGCCTTACATCTCGTCCAATGAAAGGCATGCTAACGGGACCCGTTACCATTCTCCAATGGTCGTTTGTTCGCAATGATCAGCCTCGTTCTCTTACCTGTCAGCAGATAGCGCTTGCCATTCGTGATGAGGTTTGTGATTTGGAAAAGGCAGGTATCAAGGTTATCCAAATTGATGAGCCTGCCATTCGTGAGGGTCTGCCATTGCGTCAGGCTGATAGAGCTGCGTATCTGACGTGGGCTGTACAGTCTTTCCGTCTTTCCACCTCGGGAGTCCGTGATTCCACTCAGATACATACCCATATGTGCTATTCTGAATTTAGCGATATAATAGAGTCAATAGCAGCCATGGATGCAGATGTCATTACCATAGAGTGCTCCCGTTCACAAATGGAATTGTTGGATACTTTCGCGAAATTCAAATATCCTAATGAAATCGGGCCTGGTGTATATGACATTCATTCTCCAAGAGTCCCTTCGGTGAGCGAAATGGTCAATTTGCTTCACAAAGCCGCATTTGTGGTTGATTATCGTCAGCTGTGGGTAAATCCTGATTGTGGTCTCAAAACAAGGGCTTGGACCGAGACTCAGGATTCGGTGAAAAATATGGTACAGGCAGCCTTTGTGTTGCGTTCCGAATACGGAAACTGATTAATCAATCTCTCTCTGTTTTATAGGCAGGCTGCTCCATTGGTGGGGTGGCCTGCTTTTGTCTATCAGCTGATATTTCAGTCTCAATTTGCTTTCCATTCCCTTTCTCGATTTTTCCATCTTTCTTGATATGGTCGTATAACTTGTGGTAGAAAGGGTGTCGGGTGAGGGTGGAGGCATCGCCAACAATAATCAGCTTCATTTTGGCGCGGGTGATGGCCACATTCATTCGTCGCAGCTCACTCAGGAAACCGATATTGCCATCCTCGTTGGCTCTGACCAGCGATATGAGTATGACATCCCGCTCTTGACCCTGAAAGCCGTCTATGGTATTGATGGTGATGCTGTGCCTGATAGACCGCAGCACCGCAGATTGTTTGGTCAGAAGGCGCAGCTTCTGTACCTGATTCTTGTAAGGGGAGATGAGTCCGAAGTCGATGTGCTCATTCTGGATGCGTTGGAACCCGATGCTGGAGGCATATTCCTCTAAAATACGGATTATGAATCGTGCTTCCTCCGTATTGCTGCGTCCCGTTCCATCGGCAGTGGTTTCTTCCTTGAATTCCATTTCTGCCGTATCGTACCATACCATTGGCATATCATATTCCAAAATGTTGCGATGCCCTATTTCGGGGGCGGTTTTCAGTTGCCCATGGTAAAACCATTCAGAAGGGAACTTGACAATGGCCTCATTCATTCGGTACTGGGTGTTGAGCATTGAAACGCATGCCGGCTTGTTTGCCGCCACTTTTTCCATGAGGGTCCGTTCCAGTCCATCGTGAGCGGCACGGCTGCATTTGATGGTAGGTGGCAATTGACAATGGTCGCCAGCAAAAATCACGCGGTCTGATTTGTTGATGGCAATCCAGCAGGCAGATTCCAGAGCCTGTGCGGCTTCGTCAATAAACAAGGATTGAAACCGTTTTCCTTCCAGCACTCTGTTTGCTGCTCCTGTCAGAGTGCAGGCTATCACCCTGGACTGGTCGAATAAATCCTGATTGATGCCAATTTCGAGCGCATTGCCACGGTCGCGTAGTGAGGCTATCTTGTCGTGCAAAGCTTTATGGTTGCCTCCATGCCGTGTCTGTGCATATAGGTTGCGAATGGCTTGGCGCACACTCCACAGCTCGGTGTAGAGCGGGTGAGACTCAAAACGACGTTCATAAGTGAACGACAGCATTTTGTCAGTGACACGGGTCGGGTTGCCTATCCGCAGCACGCTGATGCCACGGTCGGACAGCTGTTCGGAAATCCAGTCGACGGCCATGTTGCTTTGGGAGATCGGAAGAGCGTCGTGTAGGGAAAGAGTGTACGTCCTGGTGTAG
>CALMUD010000112.1 GCA_937872735.1 uncultured Bacteroidales bacterium | reverse complement strand
AATCCTATTAGACCCACGTAAATGAAGACATTGCATTTTTTGCAGTGTCTTTTTTGTTCATCTATTATTTATCCTATGGAACAGCATCCTTTCAAACCCTTTTTGCCTGTCAATGCACGCATCCTCTTCTTGGGGTCCTTTCCTCCGACTTCCAAGCGGTGGTCCATTCCTTTTTATTATCCTAACTGGCAGAATGATATGTGGCGGATGGTGGGTCTGCTGTTTTATGGTGATAAAGATTATTTCTGCCTGATACCGCAGAAAAAGTACAATCAGCCGTTGCTGGAGGATTTTCTGAATGAAAGGGGAATCGCGTTGAGCGATACGGCACAAGCTGTGACGCGCCTCAAAGGCAATGCCTCCGACAAGTTTTTGCAGATAGATATTCCCATGGATTTGTCGGGCCATTTGCGGGCTATGCCGCAGTGTGATACCATAGTGGTGACGGGTGAAAAAGCGGGAGGAGAGTTTCTTTCCATATTTCCGCAAGTGGAGGCGCTGCCAGCTGTTGGGCAGAGTGTCACCTTCCCCTTCGGTGACCGGCAAATCCGGTTATTCCGTATGCCGTCCACCTCAAGAGCCTATCCCCGCCCGTTGCAATACAAGGCTGACCTTTATCGGAAAGCGTTTGAGTCAGCAGGGTTGCTTTGAATTTTTTTTTATTTTCGATTCGGATTTTTAGGAAACCAGCCTTTTTCCACTCTTTTTTCCTGCTCAAAGAGTTCGCCTATGCTCCAGAATAGACTGAAAGCTAGTACGCCCAGCAGTGCCGAACCCACAGTGTCGGCTACCAGCACCGAGCCCACCAAAGCACCCAGACCTGCCACTAAAAATGCCCACCAGCTTTTTTTAGCGCCGATGTAATATTCCGCCTTAATCACGATGGGATGGAATACACCTATTATAAGAAAGGTGACCACCCCCAATATCAGTCCGTCCCAATTCAGATTCATTGTCCGTTATTTGTTGGTTTTTGCGTAGAAACGTATGCAAAGATACGAGCCTTTATTCATAAAAAATATCCTCATAAATAACTAAAGTAAAAAAAATAGCTATTTTTCTTTTTTATTTCTTATTGATTAGTAAATTTGTAGGTTGAGAATTGGAATATCGTGCCTATTGGTGACGGATATTTGGAATATGAACTACAACCGTTTAAAAATAAAATGGTTACGTGTATTTATAATGGGGTTAATGAAAAAAATATTTAAGTTATGAAACGACGTATATATACATCGCTGATTTTGCTGCTGTGTGCAGTGGGGTCGGCATTCTCCCAGTCAATGACCATCTCGGGTGGTAATGACCACGGCATCGTTATCTGTTCCCAAGGTTATGTCTATGCGTGGGGATTAAATAAAAGTACAACTGGAGATAACTTATTGGGATTGGATCAAACAGCACCTGGATATCAGTACCAAACGTATTACACGACTCCGCAACCCGTTAAAATGGGAGGTTTGACATTCTCCAAAGTGACAGCAGGCTCGGGAGCCACCAATTATGGTCTGGCTTGTAACGGTCTGGTTTATGCGTGGGGTGAAAATGGCAAATATGAATGTGGACAAGGTACGAATACTCCAAATGTGATTACCGAACCAATGCCTGTGCTTTGTGGAGATGCTCCGGGTTATAATTTGGATGGAACCCCTGGAGGTCCCTATTTGGGTAATGTGAAGTTTATTGCAGCCACCTCTTCTGGTGGATTTGCCATATTGAATGATGGTACAGGCCGAGTTGTGGGATGGGGTGGCAAAAGTTCTGCCAATTGGAATGATCAGCCAGAAAGTAATCAGCCATTACCCGCTTTTATAAAATTAAAGGACGGAACACCCATAGCGAATGCAATTCATATAGGTTGTGGGGATGATAATATTTTGATAACCGTGGATGCTGATGGAGATGGTATTGGTGAGTTGTATTCGCAGGGTCCCGTGAATGGACGTGGTGTTGGTAAAACATCAGATAATTCTTGCTATTATGCGGCGCCAGTTGAGATTGGAGATCCAAATGATATGACAAAAAGTTCAGGAGTCCCTTTGACTCATGTCAAGATGGCGTGTGCCGCCGATGTCGCAGGATTTGCAGTGACGGACGATGGTAATGTTTATGCCTGGGGTGATGGCGGTTGGGGTGGTGTTACCGCTTGTATAAAGCCGACATCTCAGACGATGTATGCCTATAAAATGATGTCGGGGCAATACAAATCTATTTCTGGTGAGGATTATCTGACGGATATCAAGGAAATTGTAGGTGGTCGCGGTTATGCCATGGCTGTTACCAAAGAGGGGTATTTGCTTTATACGGGATCTAATAATGACAATGGTGGCGTTATCGGTAACAATTTTACCGGTACTAAAACGACAACGACGGGTCCCCAATTTTTAATTTATTCCGACAGCTCCCGTGTGACCAACGCTGTGAAAATAGCGCGAGGGGATAACTTCGGTTATATGATTAATGACAAAGATGAGTACTATGCCTTTGGATTGAATAACGAAGGACAAACAGGTTTGGGGTCATCGGCGACAAAAATCAATTCTTTGACCAAGATGACCATCCCATGTACTACCCAGGATGCTTGTCCTGAGGGTTTCATGATTGATACCACATGGAAGTGCCCTGGCACTGCGGTTGGTTTGTATTCTGGTTTTACCACTCCATTAGGCAAGGAGGATTCTTACTATTTCACATGGAAGTACAACGGAAAAATATTGAACACCTCAACCCGTAATAGTTCGGCTGCCGACCGCAAGGCCGATAAGTTCAACAACACCGAAATTTCGGTGACAGATACGGGTAAATATGAGGTCGTGATAGAATATATAGGTAAAAATGTGCCTTGTAATACTTGTGTGCCGATTGATGTTTCTACCTATCTGGCCGACAAGTCACAGCCTATCGACACGCTGGTTACGGTTTCGTGTGTTGCGGATCCGTTAAAGCCGAGTGCCGCCGACCAAATTTGTTATAAATTTACCAGCAAATACACCATACCAAGCGATTTTAAGGTATATGCCGCTGAAACTGGTGGCACGGCACTTGATTCTTTATCGCTGACCAAAGCTAAACCTACGGGTTCGTTCTGCGTGTCGGGTGACAATGTAACGGTGCACGACCGTTCAGCTTTGACACAAAAGGATACTATTTATTCTATATGGATTGAGGATGCCACCAAGCAACGTGGGGCGTTGATTGATAAGGCAACATCAACCACAAGTGGTTATTACCAATCTTATTATATGGGATTGACGGCCTATGACGATGTCTTGCTGGAGAGTTGCAAGATGTATGCCTCGACCTATGGACAGCCTACTACTTTGACAGTCACTCCTGTTGTTTACGGAATGACACAGACCAGCAATGGTGGACTTGCTCCTGATTTGACTTCTGTAATTGCAACTGGAACAAAGCAGACCTTTAATATACCTGCTGCAGGAGGTGAGGTCACTGTACCTATTAATATTAAGCTGAGTGGAAAGGCACGAGGCTTGAATTATTTTTTAGGTTTTACCACTTCAATCGCGAGTGGATCTATTTGTCTGTATGATTATGATGCCACTTCTCCTATTGTTGATAATATAACAGGAGGCGTATTGGTATCGACCATATCGACGGAAGGAACAAACGCAACAACGAAAGCGGGTCCTTGGGGTGATTTGGTGTTCAGTAAACTTTCCTCCTACGATTGTGGACGAATGGAGTTGACTTCCAGATATTATTGTCCTCCATGCAACCAGCCAGACGGAGTGATAACCATCACTTCATCGGAGAAGGCAACCAACGATACGGTGAATTTGTGTCAGGGAGGCTCCACCACGCTCAGTATTAAGGATGTGGCCAAGAAAGCCGACCCTACAGCCCAATTTGATATACTTTGGTTTGAAACACCGACCATGGCCGACAAGGATGTCAAGCAACAAGATCTTGCCGCAAGCACATCTTCCTATAAAGTGGCTTGGGCCGACATTAAGCCAGGTGCTACCAAAACCATTTATCTGAAGGTGCGCGACAATGCCAAACCTGACGCCAGCTCTTGCTGGGAGATGGACAGCATCTTTGTCAAGGCCGATACCATTCCAGTGGTGCCAGCTGTCAAGATAGACTCATTCTGTGAGGGCAGTCTCGATGCCACTTCCATAGCAGCACTTGCTGCCAAATTTAATTTCAAGGGTTATACTGCCGAGATTTCAAAGGGTGGAACTGTGATGACAGCTGCCGACCTTTTGGCCGATTTTGGTGCGTTGAAAGCTGGAGTGCAAACTTATTCGGTAGTACTGACTGATAATGTTACCAAATGCGTCAGTGCAGCGAAAGATATTTCGTTCACTGTGAATCCGCTGCCTGCGGCTCCTGCCACATCCACCGTATCGTTGCTCAAGAGCAACGCTTCGGAGTCAATAGAGAAGGGTGCCACTGCCACCACTGGCAATACGTTGGTGTGGTACACCAAAAAAGATTTGAGTGATCCTTCAGATGCAGCTCCAAAACAGGACAAGTCGGTGGCTGGTACCTATTATTATTGGGTCAGCCAAAAGTCGGCGCAAGGTTGTGAAGGTGATACCGCCCGTGTGACTGTCATTGTAAACGATGCGCCAATGCCGACCGTCCGTGATACACAACTTTGCAAGGATGCAACACTTGATATAACAAGTCAGGTTACCAAATTGAGTAATGAATACCAGCTATATTGGTACACTGATGCCAGTGCAGCCAAAGGCACTGGCTCGAAGATGGCTCCTGCCTTCTCTTCATCTACCCCTGGAAAATATGACTATTATGTATCGCAACAGAATACCACTACGTTGGCCGAGAGTGAAAAAGACACGCTGACCATCACCGTATATGGTGTGGACAAACCAATAGCATTGAAGGCCGAGACTACCTATTGCAAGGGAGCGACTGCTGCTTCAGTTGCC
>CALMUD010000111.1 GCA_937872735.1 uncultured Bacteroidales bacterium | reverse complement strand
CCAGGACGTACACTCTTTCCCTACACGACGCTCTTCCGATCTCCCCACAATGGCAAACATCGGGTTCTTGAGGTCGTGGGCCACCACCGCAATCAGTCTGTCCTTATAGCTGAGCACCTTGTTTAGCTCGGCATTTCGCCGTTCAATCACCAGATTTTTATCGCTCAACTCGTGCGTGCGTTCTTCCACCTTCTGTTTCAGCACCAACTGTTCACGCTTCAGTGCACGCCACTTATAGCCCACATAGAGCAATACCAGCAGCACACAGAACAGACGGAACCACCATGATGCCCACCAAGGCGGAAGCACCGTGATAGGGAGGGAAATACCAGCACTACCGGTTGATTCCGCTCCCCGCTGCGCTTTCACCTGCAAAGTATACCTGCCCGAAGGAATGTAAGAAAAACGAATCTTATGGTCGGCCGGCACCTCCATCCATTCATCTTCCAGCCCCAACAGCCGATAGACATAGCGGGACTTATATTCTGAGAAATCAACCACATCAAGGTCTATCTCAATATCCGTCTGGTTGTGAGCCAGCTCAAATCCACCATTGTTATCCAGAGAACCATCGGCCAACATCTCCCGTCCCCGGGCAATATGGCGCCCCGCTACCACCAAGTCAGAAAAGGCGAGATAGGCAGGTGCCGCAAGATTAGGCAGATGCTCGGGCAAGAAAGAAAAGAATCCCTCCTTATCACCAAAATAGACCCGGCCATTGACATCAACAAACGAAGAGCGATAAGCAAAGAAATTTTGCCCTTTATCACTAAAATCAGCAGGGAGCACATAGCAATGGCGTGCCTTGAAATCGACCGACATGATGCCTGCCGCGCCACTGGCCCATATAAGTCCACGTCTGTCAACACAGAGCGAAGAGAAAGCCACCTTGGGGGCAAACGGCACTGGCGCATACGAGCGCCCATTGTCGGCAAAAAGCAGCAGACCTCTATTGGTAGCCACCAGATAACCCTTTCCCCGTACATGTATGGCATCTAAAACCGATACCAGATTACCTGACGACGAGCCCTGATAATGGACAGGAATTGGCCTCAGCCGCCCGTCCTCATCCATCCAGATGGTGCTTGATGTAAAAATCCATCGGTGACGGGCATCAGCCTCTGCCGCAAAATAGGCCCACACATCCGGGTCGGGACCATACGCCTTATGATGTAACGGCAACGGCATCCAGCGTCCGCCGCGCAGCACAAAGATGCCATCTCCCCCCGTAAACAGCCACAGCTCACCATTGAGCATCCGCTGAACCTTGAAAAGATTGATGACGGTGGCTGGAAGTCCTGGAATGGAAGAACGGGAGAAACGTCCCGATGACGGGTGATAAACAAACAGCCCGCTACCCCAGGTGGTAGCCCAGATGTCATGGGGGCCATCACTGAAAAGGGAGGTGACATTGCGGTTGAACAGTCCTTGGGCAGGACCATACACACGGGTTTCCCGTCCGGGTCCAGAACAGGAGAACACACCTGCGCCATCCGAAGCCACAAACAGTTTACCCGAAGGATCGTTGGCAAACGATGACGAGATACAAGCCGACATTCCCACCTCGGAGGAGGTGAAAATACCCATTTTGCCAGTCAGCCTGCAGCACCACAATCCCGAATTCTGGGTACCGACCCACAGATTGCCATTGCGGTCTATGAGGGCGGAATAGAGTTTGTTGAACTCATCGCCACGCACCCCGTAAGGCACCACTTTGACAAAATCGGAGGACTTGCGGGGTATCGATGCTGAATGCCATAGGCCATCGCCATCGGTTACCATCCAGTAGCCTCCCTGACGGTCGACCACCACATCACGCACATTCTCAAACGGCGTGCTCACCATAGCTGCCGTGCTGATATCGCCCGAAGGGGATAGGCTGAAAAACTCCAACTTGCCAGATATGCCCGTAAATAGCAGCAAACGGCTGTTGATGGCCTGTAAATGTGTATTGAACGAGAGCCCCTCGCTGATGGGCAGATTAAGATGAAATACCCGCTCACCTTGCGGGGTAAACACATTGAGCGCATTGCTGGTAGGCATCCAGTATCTCCCCTTGAAATCAATATTCATGGAACAGATGCTGTAGGGGGCAAACGTGCGATATAGTGGAAATGAATTGACAAATCGCTGGTGAACACGGTCATAGAGGTATATGCCATTGGAGGTGTTGACAAACAGTCGGCCATCTGAAGCCGTATAGAAACCGAGAATACCTTTGTAATAAGTCTGACGGAAGTCGGCAGGCGACACATCTGCAAAGCTATCCGACTTGGCATCGTAACGCATCAAAAAGCCGTTGTAGCCACCCAGCAGCAGACCATCCTTGCCCTGCGGATGCAAATACAGAATATCATCACGGTAAAGACTCGGATAACTGGCCGAGCCAAACCGCTTGAAGGTGCTGCCATTGAAGCGGTTGAGACCAAAATCGGTAGCTACCCACACATGTCCGTTGCCATCCTGCGACAAGGCTGTCACCATATTGGAGCTCAGACCTTCACGGGTGGTATAATGGTCAAAATACATGTATTTCTGGCCCATCAGAGCCATTGGCAACATGGCGAGACCTATCGCCACGGCACGCTTCATTTGATGCCACATAAATATCAGATTCAAGGTAATAGGCGGATGAATGAGCCAATAGGCCACTAACCGTCGATACACATGTATACTATTCAATCAGTCAGACAAAGAACCGTTTTCTCCTTTTGGGTGTGTGATGCAAGGGAATCATATACAGTTTTCTGCATCTAAGATATTCAAATCGAAGGATATTTGCAAAAATTCGTGCATTTTTGTGTTCCGTTTTGTATGCCTATAAAACAATGAGGGGTTGAGGGACAACAGTCCGACAACCCCTCACTATCTATATTATTCGTGTATTCGATTCATTATCTCTTGATTAGTTTTTCCACCCATGTCTGTTCTCCGATAACCACTTTCAGCGAATAGACGCCAGTGGCGAAACTGGTGAAATCGGCAGGTATGTTGTTCAATCCCGCTTTGACTGTCACTACCCGCTGATAGACAACAGCCCCGGAGATGCTGGCGACACTGAGGATGGCAGTGCCCGCAGCAGGTGCCGATACCGACAGCTCCACCTGACCGCTGGTAGGGTTTGGCATCAGCTGCAAACCATCGGTCTGCGCCTCCACTTGGGCCACATCGGTGCTGCCACCTACGGTGAGGGCTCCGCTCTTGACAGCCACACTGTCGTTGAAAGCCGAAGTGGTAACCGTGAAATCATACACCCCATCGGCAGCGGGAGTACCTGAGATGATGACCGTCTTGGCGGTCTTGTCGACTGTGACCGTGATGCCCTTAGGAGCCGAAGGACTCCACGTTACGGTGACATTGTCGGCATTGGTCCACGAGTAGCCGAAATCAACAATGGCAACTCCCGCAGCCACTGTCTGTCGGCTGCTGCCTGCCCCGGTCTTGCGGATAGCAGGGAACGGACGGGCCACATACAGCGTGTCGGTACCCGAAATGAAAGCAGGATAATCGGCTGCCGTATATTTTCCGTTTGGCAGACTCACACTGCCCAGTGTAGCAGACTCCACCGTGAGACCTGCCGCCAGATGGAGCTTTGCACCGGTACTGAGCGAGATGGACTTGGTGGCAGCATCGGCCGCCACATCAAGTGTGGCTCCGCTGGCTACCTCGGCACCCGTGGCGCCCAGTGCGCCAGCCGCACTCACCCGCAGCGTGCCCTCACTTACCACCCATAACCCCTTGAAGTTGCCATTGTTGGTCTTCAGGTCAGCAATTCCGATACCCGTCTTGCTGAGGTCGGCATTGCCCGATATCACAGCCTTCAGACTGAAAACGGAAGTTGCCGCAGAGCCCGAAAACAGTGTGGAGGCCTTGTTGACCTGCACATTGCCCGAAAGGGCAAACAAGGGTGAAGAGGTGTATACCTTGAGCGTGCCTCCCTGCAGAGCAAGGCTGTTGACCGAGCAGTCGGACATCAGACGGAGCACACCATTGGCCTCTACTGTCATCGGTGCCGTCTGGGTCAGCCCATCGGCCTGCACCTCGCCACTGCGAATGATGGTGGTGTCATTGGCCAGCGGTGAGAGTTTTGGTGTCCAGTTGTCCACATCGCTCCAGCTGAGTTTGTCTGCCTTGGTCTGGCTGTAAATGTAAGTGGTGGCTTTCCGCTCGTCAATAGGAGTGACCGATGGCGCATTCACCAGCGTGATGTCGGGCAGCTTCACATTGCTGAGTCCGTCGCCGATGTAGAATCCAAGATGTGGGGGCTGGTTGTAGGCGGTATTCTGCCAAGCGATGGCCTCGCGATAAACGGGGTCGTGCATCAGTGTGAAGAGGCGGTATTCGGTAGGAGTGGTAGTGGTGAAGATATTAATCTTGCTGGGGTCGCTGGAGTTCCAGAAGATGACCTCCTCACGCCAGTCGCCAAAGAGGTCGGCACTGAGGCATGGGGTTGCCTTGGTGGTGTTGCACGATGCCGAGCTGCCATAATTGGCACAGCTGAGCAAGGTGGTCATGCCCGTGCTGCTCCATTTGCTGATGGTGGTGCCATCCAGTATTTCGTCCTGAAGGTCGCCGTCCCAATAGATGCGGAAGTTGACACCAGGCCGTTTGGTAGAGATGATGTTGCCTTTGCAGTCAAACACATTGTAGCTGTCGGTGCTCCACATCTCAAATCCCTTGTGGGCAGGGTCAATATCCGCAGCACAGCCACGGCCGTTGTCGCTGCCCGTTTTCTTGCCAAAGATTACTTTTCCGGTACGCAGGTTACGCAATTCGTAGCCATAAGGCGATGTCTTCTCCTCATGCACAAACCAGCCCTCCAGGTCAGTGGTGCTGGGGTCCATATCAGAGATGTGCATGGCATCACCATGTCCAAATCCCGTAGTATATTTCAACTTGCCGTCATGGTCGATGCAGGCCGAGCCATAGACTATCTCGTCATATCCGTCGCCATCCACATCGGCCACCGAGAGGTTGTGAAAACCCTGTCCATAAGCCGTGCCGGTTTTGTCAGTGCCATGATACTCCCAACGCTGGGTGAGCTTTCCGTTTTTGAAATCGTAAGCCACCAGATTTGACTGGGTGTAATAGCCACGGCAGAACACCATGCTGGGATGCACGCCATCCAGATAGGCGGTACATGCCAGAAAACGGTCCACACGGTTGCCATAGGTGTCGCCCCATGCGCCGACATTTCCGCGGGCGGGGTTATAGGGCACCGAGGTAATCTGGGCACCCGT
This sequence comes from uncultured Bacteroidales bacterium, assembly GCA_937872735.1. Lineage (GTDB taxonomy): Bacteria > Bacteroidota > Bacteroidia > Bacteroidales > Paludibacteraceae > Physcocola. The sequence goes on along the minus strand of CALMUD010000111.1, from coordinate 1,137 downwards.
GTTGCCATTGAACACCGTCAGATATTCAGGTCCACTGAGAATGTAGCCCTTGCTGTTGCGGTAGTCCTTCACCTGGTCGCTGCCCATCAGCACATTCTTGCCAGCCCCATCCACAGTGCCGGGTGCAGTGCGGCACACCACCTCGGCCTTTCCATCTCCGTCATAGTCAAACACCTGAAACTGCGTATAATGCGCGCCAGCCCGTATGTTCATACCCAGGTCGATGCGCCACTTGAAGGTGCCATCCAGCTTGTAGCAGTCCAGATAGACATTGCCGGTGGTGCCCGACTGCGAATTGTCTTTCGAGTTGGATGGGTCCCACTTTACTATCAGTTCATACTGTCCGTCACCATCCACATCGCCTGCACTCATATCGTTGGGCGAATAGGTGCAGCTGCTGGAGGCAGGACGCTTCAGCTGCAGTGAGAGAAATGAATTGGCCCAAGGCTTTACGGCGGCAGAGGTGGTGAGAATCTTGCCATTCTGCACCGACTTCACCACATACGATGAGGAGGTGGTTCCTTTCGCATCCTCATAGTTGGTCTTGGTGGTGAGCGGGGTGCTATTGAGCAGCACTCCGTCCCGATATATATTGAAACCTAAGGTCAGGGGTTCTGTTCCCAGTGCCCGCCAGCTTACAAATACGCCGTTGCTGGTCTTGACAGCCACGACACCTCTGTCGAGGTATTCCATTTGCCTGGTGGCTGCCATAGTGGCGGTGGCCAGACAAAGGCTGGTCATCATAATTGCCAATTTTTTAAATATTGTGTTGTTCATGGTGTTATATGAGTTTGACGGTTGCAAGATAGCATGGTTTTGGAGGATATGGTTTGTATTTTTCCTTCATTTTATTTGGACAAAAATGACATTTTTATAGTTTGGAACCTTTTTGAATAGATGAAATTTTATCCTGTATTCATCCGTTTTGTGTTGAAATTTTATATCTTTGTTCCATAACATTAGATATATCTGACTGAATGGAAATGAACTCAACATATCGTTATGACACATATTTGCACTGCAACACAACTATTGCGGGGGAAGCATCTGTACATCAGTCTAATAATCAAACAATATTTTGAAAATAAAAAAATTAAATGCGTATGCGAAAATTGATTTTTACTTTTTTCCTCTGCC
>CALMUD010000110.1 GCA_937872735.1 uncultured Bacteroidales bacterium | reverse complement strand
GGTTTTTCGATGTTTGTCGAGTACCAACAAATCCTTATCTCCTGTCACTATAAAATCAGCATGAACAGAATCAGCCAACGACAATAAGAACAAATCATTAGAATCTCTTATTTCGCAATCCGTTCGGGGCACAGTCTCACAAAACGTACAAGTTTTTTCAATAAGCCCCAATGTATAGTTTATATCATTATTGGATACATACTTTGAAATTTTGGGACGAGCCACAACTGCTACAATTTCATCAAGCAATTGTTGACACACATATATATGAATTCTTTTGTCAAGCAAAATATCCTCAATCAAAGGGTATTTTTTCCTAACATTACCGATATCCATATATTGGTATCTATGATTATTTTCATTTTTTATACCTTATGGACGCCACTTCCTGCATTATGTCAGAATCCTCTAACGGGACATTTTTAGGACGACTTTCCAAATAAGAGTTGACAAAAGATTGTTTGGTATCCATCTTCCTTCCCATTTTTTCCGCCAATAACTTCAGAAAATTGATATCATTTTCTGGTACATCCAAATATACGCCTTGCAATGACAATGTTTTCATATTCTTCTTTTTTACAAATATGATATTTTTTCAGTTCATAAACAAATGTAAACTCATCGTGTGAAACATTTTTCTAATCCACAACAAAAAACTCCACCGGCACCTGCCGCAAGCGTCTGCGGCAAATGTCGGTGGAGTCTGTTTTTATAGCAAAAATAGTTCTTCGTCAGAAGTTATTGCCAAGTATAAGTATTGACTGAATAACCACTCAATTTATTGGAACTGTCATACATTCTCTTTTCACACTTTACGGGATATCCATCAGCATTGAGTGTCCATTTCAAATAATAGGTATTGCCCTCACTTGTCTCAACTTCCTTTACTGGCAGATAAACCGAACTTTTACCCATATGGAATTTTCCTTCCCAATTACCTTTTCTTACAATTGGAGTTGTTGTGGTTTCGTCAGTGTAGTAGTAAGTAATGAGAGTCTCCTCATTACTCGTTTTCAAACAGTTGTTCTCAAAAGTATAGGTCAGATTACATTTTTTACCTATCGCACTTACCAAGAATCCATTTTCATAAGAACAAAAGACAGTATCATTAAATACCACATGATCTGCCGTTTCCTCCTTAGACAGATAGCGAACAACATTTCCTTCATCATTAAGTAAGATTGAAGAATCAATTTCTGTTGTGGTTTCTCCCTCCTCCGTGGTTGTAGACACAGTCGTTACATGTTTCCCGTTATAAGTCATCACCGTCTTCTCAATTCCATAGGGGTCATTTTCTGTCAAACCAATAACTCTTCCTTTGCTATCATAAGTATAGGTATACGCATAGGAGCCATCGCTTGCGCCTATTTCTCCATTAGCAACCTCATAGTCAGTTTCAGTAGTGCTTTTCAGCAATTTCTCTGAAGTTGAATCTGAAGTTGAAGAGTTTGAAGATGAACTGTCGTCGTCATCATCACAGGCAGTGAATACTGTACTTGTAAACAGCAAAGATGCACACAAAAGTAAATACTTTGTTTTTAACATTTTTATAAGATTTTCGGTTCTCCAGTTCCTCCCAGAACCCGTTTTTAAATGAACGAAGCGTGGAACTGTATGTCGTTCCCCGCCGTCGTAGGCCCTAGGAAAGCCCCTAATAAACAGGTTACAAACACGACAGTCCACGCCCGATGACGCGGAAACTGTTGTGCTATTTCCTTGTTTATTAGTTGTGTAAATTTCCTAGGTTTACGACAACAAGAAAAAGCATAACGCTTCAGAAAAAAGTCTTAATGTAGCATAGGAGAGACGCTTCTCCTCCAAATATGCTGCCACAAAGATAAAGAATAAGTGGCAAATATCGAATTATGTTCTTATTATCTTTTCAGCAAAGCATATTTTGCCAAGTGAAAATAATGTTTGACAGCTATTTCCACTCTTCTCCCAAATTTGCGCTTACGCCAGCTGCCATATATACGGTGCACACCTATCGCCTTGGGGCTGTGCTTATAGTTATTGGTAGGAGAGAGATAATAAGTGGGATATATCATGATGCCATCCAGCCGTTGCTCCATATCCTTATTTACATATCCATATTTTTCGGCCACATCGGCCATTCTGAGCGGGGATATTTCATCATTAAAGCTGCCATCCGCATTTTTGAAATGGACATGTTCATAGTGGTCCACCATATCCTTGCAGAATTGATTGCCCTTCTCGCCCATCATAAAGGCGGCCTGCAATCCTATTTTCCCCTTAGCCTTGTTATAACATTCCATAAATGTGGCAAATCCCGTTTGAGGGATAAAGTCGTCAAAACGCTTCTTTAGAAATATGTCACTATCCATATAGATGCCGCCATCCTTCAGCAAGGCATAAAATCTTATGACGTCTGCCGCATAAGTCCATTTCCTTTCAGCCAGCGCCTCATTCACAAATGCGCAATTCATGGCTGCCGCATCTTCGTAAGTCCATCTTTTTATGGTATAATCAGGAAGCAAACGTTTCCATGTATCGATACATACTTTTATCTCTACAGGGAAAGGATCGTTACTGAACCAACATAGATGAATAACTTTTGGAATCATAACACAAATGGAATTAATTAATATTTATTGGATAACTGGAAAATCATAACATCGCGTATGCAAAATTAACAATAAAAATCCGAATTTTCTTTATCCGTTGTCCGCTTCGACTGTTCTATTTTCCTTTATTGGATTCAAATTCCATAATATCAAAGTTGATAAAATCAGTTATCAACACATGAATACAACGGGAAATGCACCCCACAACACTCCACTATTAAAACAACTCATACAAAATGGCAGCACAAAATCAGCTAAAACAGCCCCTATAAAGGCATCAGGGCTATTGTTGAAAAATTGTTTACAACTTGTTTATAATGTGTGCGAAAAACGTTTAAAAATTAATAGTGGGGGAAAGTGGAGTGTAGAAAAATTATCTGTATCTTTACAGCATTAAAATGAGTCAAAGGCTAGAGGCATGAGATTTTTAGGAAACATAGAGGCAAAAGCAGACGTAAAGGGGCGGCTCATCATACCGGCCCTCTACCGCAAACAGCTGGAGAAGATGGGCGAATCTGCGCTCATCTTCCGCCTCGATGCCGTCAACCATTGCCTCAAGTTCTACCCCGAAAGCGTATGGGAAGAACTGGACAAGGAATTTAGTTCCAAACTGAACCTGTGGGACCAGAAAGATTTGCTGTTGTATCGGCAATTCACCGCCAGCGTGGACACCGTCGACATTGATGCCAACGGACGCATATTGCTGCAAAAGAAATATGCCGATGCCATCGGACTGGGCGCCGACGCGCTGTTTGTGGGTGTCGGCAACTATTTTGAAATCTGGGATAAAAAGGCTTTCGACAAATCTCTCTACAATGCTGAGGATTTTGCCAAGGCCATGCAGGCCAAAATGGGCAACGGCCCCGTAACCTTATAAGCAAATGACAGAACCTGTATATCACATACCCGCGTTGTTGGAGCCCTGCATGGAGGGCCTCGACATAAAGCCAGACGGCACTTATGTCGATGTCACCTTTGGCGGCGGCGGCCACTCCCGTGAGCTGCTCAGCAGGCTCGGACCCGATGGCAGACTGGTGGCTTTTGACCAGGACGAGGATGCCTTGCGCAACATTGTGGACGACAAACGGCTGCTATTTGTCCGCAGCAACTTCAAGTTTCTGCTCAATTTTTTGGAATATCACCATATTAATAAGGTGGACGGCATTTTGGCCGATCTGGGAGTATCTTCCCACCATTTTGACGATTCTGAGCGGGGATTCTCGTTCCGATTCGATGCCGAACTGGATATGCGCATGAATACCCGTGCCAAGCTCACCGCCGCAGAGGTGCTCAACAGCTACGACGAGAAGGCGCTGGCCGATATGTTCTACAACTTCGGCGAGTTGAAAAACTCCCGCAAGATTGCCGCCATGGTGGTCAAGCAACGCACCACCAGTCCCCTGCACACCACTGAGGAACTGATGACGCTGCTGGAGCCTCTCTTCAACCGTGAACGCCAGAAGAAAGAAATCACAAAGGTGTTTCAGGCCATACGCATTGAGGTGAACCACGAGATGGACGCACTGCAGCGGATGCTGGAACAGACCACCGAGGCCCTCAAGCCCGGAGGCAGGCTGGTGATTCTCACCTACCACTCCCTCGAAGACCGTATGGTGAAGAACTTTATGCGCGCGGGCAAGATAAACGGAGAGGTGGAGGTCGATTTCTTCGGCAACCGCAAATCGCCTTTCCGTCTTGTCAATAATAAGGTGATTGTACCCGACGACGACGAGGTGGCCCGCAACCCCCGCTCACGCAGTGCCAAACTGAGAATTGCCGAGCTTATCGGGTAAATACAAGGAGGATTGCTTATGGCTGATAATGACGAAAAAGATAAAGACGCTGAAAAAAACAGCAAAAAGAGATTTCGGCTCAACTTGTTCAACAAGATGTGGGGCAATCTGAAAGAATTTCAGACACCTACGGCCGACACCGTCAAAAGCGTTTTCTCGGGTGACTTGATGACTAAAGGCTCCATCAAGAACAACCTGCTGCTTATTCTGGAGGTCGGTTGTCTTTGCTTCTTCTATGTGAGCAACCGATACACAAGCGAAAGGGAGCTGCGCGAGATTGACGACTTGAAGAAGAGCGTGTATGATGCCAAAATTGAGGCGCTTACCTACTCCTCCCAACTGATGGAAATTTGCAAACAGTCGCAAGTGGAGAAGGCCATCAAACAGCAGAATCTGGGGCTGGTGGAATCGACCACCCCGCCCTTCAAAATGAAATAAAGAAATATACCTATATAATATAAGGAGAGAAAGGAGGTAACAACAAAATGGCGGACAGCGAGGAAAACATATCAGGCAAAGACCAACTGCAGATGAAGAGGAAGGTAATGAAGAGGTACTCTTGGATTTACGTCTGCATCTCGGTTATGTTTGTTGTGGTCCTCCTCAAAGCCTGTTACATCATTGTGGTGCAGGGCAGCGTATGGCGCGAACTGGGCCAGCGCAACAAGGCTGACAGCCTGATTGTCCAGCCCAACCGAGGCAACATTCTCGACTGCAACGGCAAACTGATGGCCAGCACCATTCCTGTCTACCGCCTTTATATGGACTTCAGCGCCAATGGACTCACCGATGAGTTGTTCCGCTCCAAGGTGGACTCTCTGTCGCTTTGTCTGGCCCGATTCTATGGCGACCGTTCGGCGGCCGACTTCAAACGCCTGCTGCTGCATGGCAGACAGACGCGCAGCCGATGGTTCAGAATAGACGACAAGATGCTGAACTATACCCAATACAAACAGGTGAAACAGTTTCCGTTGTTCCGCCTCAGCCCCAACAAGAGCGGAATGTGCTGGGAGACCAAGGTGATGCGTGAGAAACCTTTTGGCGTGCTGGCCTCACGTACCATCGGCAATATTTTTGCCGATGCTGAGCGTGGAGGCTATTGCGGCTTGGAAAAGGGGTTCGATGATTTTCTGGCAGGCAAGCCAGGATTGGCCCGAAGGGAGAAGAAAGCCGGACGATATCTGCTGGTGAACGAGGTGGACCCCGAAGATGGACTGGATGTGATGACTACTATCGACATCAATATGCAGGACATCACCGAGGACGCTTTGTACCGATGGATGGACCGCACCGAGGCCGAAAGGGGCTGCGCGGTGGTGATGGAGGTAAACACCGGTGAGGTGAAAGCCATTGCCAACCTGCAACGGACTAAAGACGGGCAATATGCCGAGACGGAAAATTTTGCGGTGAACAGTCTTACCGAACCGGGGTCCACTTTCAAGACGGCTTCTGTCATGGTGGCCCTCGACGACGGAAAGGCTGATACTTCTGAGATATTTGACACGGGTTTTGGCGAATGGCGTGAGCGAGACTGGCGAATGACGGACCACAATGTGGTGTACGATGCCGCTGGCAACCTCACCAATAAGGGTGGATTCCACAACATTTCTCTGGCTCAGGCCATCTGGTACTCTTCCAATATCGGCATTGCCAAAATGGTGCAGAAATATTATGGCGACAAGCCTTGGGACTTTGTGAACCGGCTCTACGATATGAAGTTGAACCAACCGATGAACATCTCTATCCCTGGCTATGCCACTCCTATCATTAAGAACCCTGACAGCAAGGGCTGGACCAGTGCATCGCTACTGTGGATGTCGTTCGGATATGGGGTGCAGATTCCGCCTATCTATACGCTGGCCTTCTACAACGGCATTGCCAACGATGGCAAGATGATTTCACCGCTGTTTGTCAAGGCTGTCTGCAAGAATGGAAACTCTGTACAGACCTTCTCTCCCGATGTGGTCAACTCCAGTTTGTGCAGTCAAAGCACGCTCGACAAGATTCACCAGATGCTGAAAGATGTGATGGTACATGGCACTGGTTTTCCTTTCAAGTCTGACAATTTTGAGATTGCCGGCAAGACAGGTACCGCGCAGACCAACTATTGGGAGAAAGATAAGAGCAAACGCTCGCATCAGTTGTCGTTCTGCGGATATTTTCCTGCCGACAAGCCACAATACAGCTGCATAGTGGTGATTTGGCACCCGCATCAGTCTTTGGGATGGGGCAGTCCGTCGGGATTCGCTTTCCGCGATATTGCCGAACGCATATATGCCCGCAGCCCTCACATTGAGCGTGTGATGAAGGAGGACGACACTCAAGGTCACCTGCTGATTCCCACCTCACTCGATGGACAGCGTGAGCCGCTGGAGAACGTGCTCGATGAGCTGGACATTCCTTATATGCTGTCGGGCGACGAGAAGGCCCAGTGGGCTTCGACCAGCGCCGACCGACAGTTGAACAAGATTCAGGTATCGAGCCGCACCGTAGGCATGACCACAGTGCCAAGTGTTACGGGCATGGGCGCCAAAGATGCGGTATATCTGCTCGAAAGCCGTGGACTGAGGGTGCAGATGAATGGTTACGGACGAGTGGTGCAACAATCCATTCCTGCCTACTCCGCCATACGCCGAGGCGAGGTGATTGGCATTCAACTGCGGCCGTGAGCCTCCATACAATTTTTGATAAGTGAAACGTAGAAAAAAGCATATCCTATATGAAAACGATAAAAGACTTGACCAGCCGCATAGCCATTGAGCAGACCATCGGTTCAACCGACAGGGAAATCAGCAGCGTGGATTTTGACTCCCGCAAGGTGACTGCCGGCTGTATGTTCATCGCCATTTGCGGCACCCAGTCAGATGGGCACGCATTCATTCCGGCTGCCATTCAGCAGGGAGCGGCAGCCATTGTCTGCCAGAAGTTGCCCGATGACCTCAACGACGGAGTCACCTATCTGCGGGTCAACGACAGCGATGTGGCGCTGGGCTGGATTGCTTCGGCCTGGTTCGGCTACCCCTCGGAGCAACTGACGCTGACGGGGGTGACGGGCACCAACGGCAAGACCACCACAGCCACGCTGCTTTATCAGATGTTCCGCCGTATGGGGCACAAGTGCGGACTGTTGTCCACGGTATGCAACTACGTTGAGGACAAGGCCATACCTGCCACCCACACCACTCCCGACCCTATGGAACTGAATGGACTGCTGGCCGATATGGTGGCGGCGGGTTGTGACCACGCCTTTATGGAAGTCAGCTCCCACTCCATTGCCCAGCAACGCATTGCCGGACTGGATTTTGATGGCGGCATCTTCACCAACATCACCCGCGACCATCTGGATTATCATAAGACTTTTGACAACTACCTGCACGCCAAAAAGAAATTCTTTGACGACCTTCCTGCCAAAGCCTTCGCGCTGACCAATCTGGATGACAAAAACGGACTGGTAATGACACAGAATACCAAAGCCCGGAAGCTGACCTACTCCATACGGAGCCAAGCCGACTTCCGCGCCAAAATCATAGAGGACTCATTCGACGGCATGACCATGGAGGTGAACCACCGCACGGTGGACGTTCCATTTGTGGGCCGTTTCAATGCCTCCAACCTGATGGCAGTATATGGTGCAGCAGTGGCACTGGGTGCCGATGCCGAAGAGGCGCTGGTACACCTGAGCGCTCTGCACGCTGTGAACGGACGTTTTGAGGCACTGAAGTCGCCCAAAGGGTTCACAGCTATTGTGGATTACGCCCACACCCCCGATGCCCTCGTCAACGTGCTCAGCACCATTCACGAGGTGCTCAACGGCAAGGGCAAGGTGATTACCGTTTGCGGAGCGGGAGGCAACCGTGACAAGGGCAAACGTCCTATGATGGCACAAGAGGCTGTCAAAGCCAGCGACAAGGTCATCATCACCAGCGACAATCCTCGGTTTGAGGAGCCGCAGGACATCATCAACGATATGCTGGCTGGTCTCTCCGAGGAGCAGAAGACCAACGTCGTTTCCATTGTCGACCGCAAGGAGGCTATCCGTACCGCCTGCATGCTGGCACAGGCCGGCGATGTGATTCTGGTGGCAGGCAAGGGTCACGAGAACTATCAGGATGTGAAGGGCGTCAAACATCACTTCGATGATAAAGAGGTACTGCGCGATATTTACAAGACACAAGGTTAAAAACGAAAGATATCAGGTAAGAAAATGTTATACTATTTATTCAAATATTTAGAGCAATTCGGATTCCCTGGAGCTCGTATGTTCGGTTACATATCGTTCAGGGCATTGCTGGCCATCATTTTGGCCTTGACCATCTCCACCGTCTTCGGCGAGTACTTCATCAAGATGCTGCACCGCCGCAACATCATGGAGACGCAGCGCGATGTCTCCATCGACCCTTTCGGGGTGAACAAGGTGGGAGTGCCTTCAATGGGTGGTGTCATCATCATTGTGGCCATTCTGGTGCCTTGTCTGCTGCTGGGACGGCTCGACAATATTTACATGATTCTGATGCTGATTACCACGATTTGGCTGGGTGGTCTGGGCTTTGCCGACGACTATATCAAGGACTTCAAAAAGGACAAGGAAGGCCTGCACGGCAAATTCAAGATTATCGGTCAGGTGGGTTTGGGACTGATTGTGGGCCTCACTCTCTACCTCTGCCCCAGTGCCAAGATTCGTGAGAATATCTCCATTGAACAGGACGGACAGACTACCGTCATTTATCAGAAGAGCAAGGAGATAAAATCGACCAAGACCACCATTCCGTTCTTCAAGAACAACAATCTGGACTATGCCGACATCACTGCCTTCTTTGGCAAATACAAATACTACGCAGGCTGGATTCTGTTTGTGCTGGTCACCATTTTTGTGGTGACTGCCGTGTCAAACGGTGCCAACCTCAACGATGGCATGGACGGCATGGCGGCCGGCAACTCCGCCATAATGGGTGTCACGCTGGGTATATTGGCCTACGTCTCCAGCCACTTGGAGTATGCAGGCTACCTCAACATCATGTACATACCGGGATGTCAGGAACTGGTCATCTTCATCTGCGCGTTTGTGGGGGCGCTCATCGGTTTTCTATGGTACAATGCCTATCCCGCACAGATATTCATGGGAGACACGGGCAGCCTCACCATTGGCGGCATCATTGCCGTGGCTGCCATTTCCATACACAAGGAGTTGCTGATTCCTATCCTCTGCGGTGTATGGTTGGTTGAGAACCTCAGCGTCACGCTGCAAGTCCTTTTCTTCCGTTCGGGCAAGCGGAAAGGCATCAAACGCAGAATATGGAAACGCACCCCTATTCACGACCATTTCCGCACACAGTTGTCGCAGCTCGACCCCGAGTGCAGCTATGTGTTCGGCTCTTCCAAGCGGGCCTTTCACGAGTCAAAAATCACCGTCCGTTTCTGGATTGTCTCCATTCTGTTGGCGGCACTCACCATCATCACACTGAAAATGAGATAAACAACGAATAAAAACAAGAAATAAAATATGAAAAGAATTGTCGTATTAGGAGCAGGTGAGAGCGGTGTTGGCTCTGCCATTCTGGCGCTGAAGAAGGGGTTTGAGGTTTTCGTCTCTGACTCTTCTGCCATCAAGGACAAGTATAAGGAGGAGATGGACAAGTACCAGATTCAGTACGAGGAAAAACAGCATACCGAAGAGAAAATACTGAACGCTGACGAGATAATTAAAAGTCCGGGCATACCCGAGAAAGCACCTATCATTCAGAAGTTGAGAGCCAAAGGCACTCACATCATTTCTGAAATTGAGTTTGCCGGACGCTATACGGGTGATTCTGTGAAAATATGTATCACGGGCAGCAACGGCAAGACCACCACCACCACACTCATCCATCACATTCTCACACAGGCAGGTCTGGACGCCTCGCTGGCTGGAAATGTGGGATTCAGTCTGGCTCGTCAGGTGGCCATCGAGCCTCACAAATATTATGTGATTGAGCTCAGCAGTTTCCAGCTCGACGGAATGTACGACTTTGAGGCGAACATTGCCATTCTGCTCAACATCACCCCCGACCATCTGGACCGATACGAATACAAGTTCCAGAACTACATCGATGCCAAGATGCGCATTGTGCAGAATATGACTCCTGATGACTGCTTCATCTACTGGACGGGAGACCCGATTGTGGAAAAGGAAATTGCAAAACGCGACATCAAGGCGCGGATGCTGCCATTCGGCGATGCTCCTAAGGAGGGTCTGGCCGCCTACCTCAATGGCGACAAATATATAATTGACATCAACAAAAACGACAGATTGGAAATGGACGAAGAGAAAATTGGAATACAGGGCAAGCACAATATGTATAACTCTATGGCTGCGGGCGTCGCCTCGTATGTGTCAGGCATCAGCAATGATAAGATTCGCCAGGCGCTGAGCAATTTCCAGGGTGTGGAACACCGTCTGGAGTCCGTAGCCAAGGTTCGCAACGTACTCTTTGTCAACGACTCCAAAGCCACCAATGTCAATTCTACTTGGTATGCCTTGCAGAGCATGAAAACACCCGTGGTGCTCATTCTCGGCGGCAAGGACAAGGGCAACGACTATACCGAAATTGAGGAACTGGTAAAGGAGAAGGTGCGCGCCCTTGTATTCCTGGGTGTGGACAACGATAAGCTGCACAAGTTTTTTGACGGCATGAAGCCCAACTGCGATGCCCGTTCCATGAAGGAGGCTGTGGACAAATCGTTCCAATATGCCGAGAAGGGTGATACCGTACTGTTGTCGCCATGCTGTGCAAGCTTCGACTTGTTCAATAGCTACGAGGACCGCGGCGAACAATTCAAACAGGTGGTAAAAGACCTGTAAAAACAAACAGGAGGACAGACGATGCCAGACGAACAATCTCATTTTGCAATAGACAAGGAATTCTTATACAAGAGTTTAAAGGGTGACCGTGTGATATGGTTCATATATGGACTATTGATACTTATTTCGGTCATCGAGGTCTATAGTGCCACCAGCTCGCTGGTATATGGCAAGGTGTTCGCTGGCAACATTTACGGTCCTATCGGCCGACACATGATTTACTGCGGTGTCGGCATTCTGGTCACCTACACCATTCAGCTGTTTGACATCCGGCGGTTGTGGCGATTTTTTATCGCTGCTTACTTTCTCTCGCTATTGATGTTGGTGGCGGTGCTGGTGGTGGGTCATAGCGAGAACGATGCCTCCCGTTGGCTGGTCATCTTCGGCTTCCCCATTCAGCCATCCGAGTTGGCCAAGATTTTTTACGTTGCCACCATGGCCTTTCTGCTGTCAAAGCTGACGGGCGAATACAACGAGGACAAACGCCAGCTGAAGTATATACTCGGCATCACGCTGGTCACCTGCGGACTGATAGGTCTGGAGAATGTGTCAACGGCCGCGTTGGTCTATCTCACCGGGGTGCTGATGTGCGTGGTGGCTCAGGTCAAGTTCAAATATTATTTCTGGGTAACCACCATACTGGTTGGTCTGGTGGCCGCCTTGTTTCTGGTAGCCGGCACTGAAACCGCGCAAAAGAGCAGTCTGTTCAAAGGTCCACTGCACCGTGTCATGACCATGCGCGGACGTCTGCTCCGTTTCGGCAGCAGCAGCGGCAAGAGCAGCAAGACTTTTGTGGTGACCGAAAAGAATTTCCAGTCGGTACATGGCAAGATTGCCATCGCCAACAGCTACGGCATCGGACTGGGTCCGGGACGAAGCAAGGAACGTGACGTGCTGCCGCAGGCCTACTCTGACTTCATTTTCGCCATCATCATTGAGGAGACGGGATTGCTGGGAGGTGGCTTGGTGCTGCTGCTCTACATTGCACTGCTCTACCGCATCGGCAAGATAATGGCAGCAAGCTCTTCCAGATTCAGCGCCAACATTGTGGCAGGGCTGGGTATGCTTATTGCACTTCAGGCTCTTATCAACACCGGTGTAGCGGTAGGTCTGCTACCCGTAACGGGACAACCGCTACCGCTCATCAGCCGTGGTGGTACGGCGGGCATCATCTTCAGTGTCTATTTTGGCATCTTCATCAGCATCTCCAACTACGAGGGCAAAAGCAAAAAGGCCGCCGAAACTGCAACGGCAACTGACGGCAGTGCCCCTGCGGAAGAAACGGGAAAAGTGGAGACAGAAACACCGCAATAAAAAAATAACATTTTCTGACTATATTCACTATTTTTGTAAATATATTGGGATAAATCGCATAAAAACATGGAAACGAAAAAAATGAAATTCATAGTAAGCGGAGGAGGAACCGGAGGACATATCTTCCCTGCCATATCAATAGCAAATGCCCTGAAAAAGAAATGTCCTGACGCTGATATCCTGTTTGTGGGTGCCGAAGGCCGTATGGAAATGGAAAAGGTGCCACAGGCGGGCTACGACATCAAGGGTCTGCCCATCTGCGGACTCGACCGCAAGAATCCGCTGAAGAACTTCAAGGTCATCTACAAGCTGCTGAAGTGCATCAGTATGGCCAAAAAGATTGTCAAGGATTTTGCCCCCGATGCAGTGGTGGGTGTGGGCGGATATGCCAGCGCTCCCACACTGTATGCTGCCAACAAGCAGGGTATTCCTATCTTCCTGCAGGAGCAGAACTCCTTTGCCGGAAAGGCTAACAAATGGCTGGCCAAGAAGGCTCGCAAGATTTGTGTGGCCTACGACAATATGGACCGTTTCTTCCCTGCCGACAAGATTATTCTGACGGGCAACCCTGTTCGCCAGAACCTGATGGACGTGCCTTTCAAGGACCCTGCCGCGCTGGCTGCCTTCAATCTGGACCCCAACAAAAAGACGCTGCTCATTATTGGCGGCAGTCTGGGTGCCCGCACCATCAATCAGAGTGTGATTGGCGGTCTGCAAAAGTTGAAGGATGCTGGCATTCAGGTCATCTGGCAGACGGGAAAATACTACTACGAGAATGCCAAGAAGGAAGCAGACAACAGCAACAACCCGCTGCTCAACTGCACCGCCTTCGTCCGCAACATGGACCAGGCTTACGCTGTAGCTGACCTCGTCATATCACGTGCGGGAGCCAGCTCCATCTCCGAGCTGTGTCTGCTGGCCAAGCCTTCGGTGCTGGTACCTTCGCCTAACGTCACCGAAGACCACCAGACGCACAATGCACTGGCACTGGCCGACAAGGGTGCGGCTGTAATGGTTAAGGATGTGGAGGCTCAGAGCCAACTCATCGACACCGTTCTGAACCTCATCAACGACAACGGCAAGCTGAAAGAACTGAGCGACAATGTACTGAAACTGGCCCAAAAGGACTCAGCCGACCGCATTGCTGACATCATTCTCAATGAAATTAAAAAATAAGAAAACACGTACTGATCATGCTTGACAAGATAAAGAATGTATATTTTCTGGGCATCGGCGGCATCGGCATGAGCGCGCTGGCCCGCTACTTCAATGCCAAGGGCTATGAGGTGGCTGGCTACGACCGCACCGAAAGCGCGCTGGTGAAGGAACTGGAAAGCGAAGGCATTCAGATTCATACCGACGACAATGTGGACTTCATCGCCGCCGACTTCAAGAACCCCAACTACACACTGGTGGTGTTCACCCCTGCTGTGCCTGAAACGCTGAAGGAGTTTACCTTCTTCCGCAAAAACGGATTCACCATCATGAAGAGGGCGCAGGTTCTCGGCGAAATCACCCGCTCCGAACGGGGCATCTGCATTGCCGGAACACACGGCAAGACCACTACCTGCACCATGACTGCTCACATTCTAAGTTCTTCGCACATCGGTTGCAGTGCTTTTCTGGGCGGCATCTCGCGCAATTTTGACAAGAACATACTCATCACAGACAAGAACGACCTGGTGGTGGTTGAGGCCGACGAGTTTGACCACTCCTTCCTGTCGCTCACCCCTTATATGGCCGTCATCACCGCCACCGATGCCGACCACCTCGACATCTACAAGACCGAGACGGAATACCGCAAGGCTTTTGAGGACTTCTCGGCCCTCGTGAAGCCGGGTGGCACCCTGATAGTGAAGAAAGGACTGCCCATTCAGCCCCGCGTGAAGGGCAATGTGCGCCTGCTCACCTACTCCATCAACGAGGGTGACTTCCATGCCGAAAACATCCGCGTGGGTGGGGGCGACATCGTGTTCGACTTTGTGCACCCCACTGGCAAGATTTGTGACATCAAGTTGGGAGTTCCCGTACACATCAACATAGAGAACGGCATTGCCGCCATGGCCCTCGCTCTGCTCAACGGAGTTCCTTACGATGAAATCCGCGATGCCATGGCCAGCTATTCAGGTGTGCGCCGACGCTTCGAGTTCCACATCAAACAGGACAATCTGGCCCTGATAGACGACTATGCACACCACCCTATGGAGCTGAAAGCCAGCATAGAGTCCATCAAGGCACTCTATCCCGGCAAAAAGATAACGGGCATCTTCATGCCGCACCTCTACACCCGCACACGCGACCTTGCCGACAATTTTGCCAAAAGTCTGTCGCTGCTCGACGAGGTGATTCTGTTGCCCATCTATCCCGCCCGTGAGGAGCCCATTCCTGGCATCACGTCAGAATGGCTGCTGAGCAAGATAACACAGCCCGATAAGCGTGTCTGCTCCAAAGAGGGACTGCTGGACTATCTGCGCGACAAAGACAATCACTTTGAGGTAGTGGCCACGCTCGGTGCAGGCGATGTGGACCTGATGCTGCCACAGATAAAGGAGATTCTGCTGAATAAATAACGACACAAAAGTGACCGGAAATGGAGGATACGACAAAAAGGAGAATCAAACGGATTGTGATGATGGTGGCCCTTGTGGCGGCCGTCAGCTACACCGTTTTTGCCGCCATCCATTTTTCCAAAAAAGCCAACGATGAAACGTGTCTGGGAGTGGATGTGGAAGTGGAGGACAGCACCGACACCCACTTCGTCAACCGGGGCGACATCAAGCGGCTGCTGCTCGACAAGAAGCTGTCGCCCGTAGGCAACGAGATGAAGCAGGTGAACACCGGCCTCATCGAGGAGGCCATCAAAGAGCACTTCTCCGCCATCAAAGAGGTGGAATGTTACAAGACTCCCGATGCCACCATCCGCATCCACATTACACAACGCACCCCCGTGCTTCGCGTGGTGACTGGCTCATCGGGATACTATGTCGACATCGAGGCCAAGCCAATGCCCATATCTGGACTGAATCCCGTGTATGTGCCAGTGGCTTCGGGCTACATCTCTCCCAAATATGCCTGCTCCAAACTCTACCAATTTGCCATGTTTCTGCGTTCCAATAAATTTTGGAACTCACAGATTGAGCAGATTTATGTGGAGAACAATCTGGATGTGGTGCTGATTCCCCGCGTGGGCAACCAGGTGATATTGATGGGGCAGATTGATGACTTTGAACCCAAGCTGGACAAGCTGGAAATGCTTTACGACAAGGAGTTCAGCAAGTGCGGATGGAACACCTATAAAAGCATCAACCTGAAATATGACAATCAGGTAATCTGTACAAGAAAATAAAAATATACGAGATATGAATTCGAAAGGAAAAAAGACAACAGAAGAAGATGTCAACCCCATGATAACTATGGGGCTGTCAATGGCCATCGATTTGGGCGCTTCCGAAATCAGAGGACTCGTGGGCAAACGGACACAAGATGGCAAGATGGATATTGTAGCCTCGGAGGCGATTCCTTCAAAGGGAATCATGCGGGGACTTATCTACAACATTGATGACGTGGCCTTTAGCATCAACGACCTATGCAAGAAGATGGAGAATCGTCTGGAAAACCAGCTGAACAAGGAAAAATCCAACGAGGAGAAAATCAAGATAACCATTACCAAGGTGTATGTGGCACTCAATGGCAAATCAATCAACACCATTACCAACACGGTGACACGCCGTCCTGGGGGCAAGACCGTGACCAAGGAACTGCTCGATGAGTTTATGGAGGAAAACCGCAACGCTTCGCTGGCCAGCGGAAAAATGCTGCTGGATATCATTCCGCAGGAATATATTGTGGACGACACCCCCACTACCAACCCCATTGGCTGCCCTTGTGAGGTTATTAATGCCAAATACAAGATGCTGATTGGCGACAAATCGCTGATTGAAAATCTCAAAAGCAGTCTGGAGAAAGTCAATCTTGAACTGGCTGGTTACACCATATCGCCTATTGCCTCCGCCGATGCCTTGTTGTCGGAGAACGAGAAGGAACTGGGCTGCCTGCTGGTCGACTTTGGAGCCTCCACCACCAATGTGGCCATCTACTATAAGAACCTGATGAAATTCGCCTTCGTGATTCCTATCGGCAGCGACACCATCACCAACGACTTGCAGAGTCTGAAGATTGTGCACGAGGACGCCATTTTGCTCAAGAAGAAAGGCAACTGCTTTCTGGATATGAGCAAGGACGATTTTTCGTTTACCCTGCCACGCAGCGGACAGAAAGAGATAAAATACAAGACTATCTGCAAAATGATAGAAAGCAGAATGGACAACATACTGTCGTATGTGAAGGTCTGCATTGATAACTCCAACCTGAGAGTCGGGCCGGAAATTGACCAGATGGTGATAACCGGCAGAGGCTCCGAACTGAGAGGCTTGATAGGCAAGTCGGCCAACAAACTGGGACTGCAGCCTCACTGCGGAAAAATAAGGATGCAGGACACCACCGGCAACATCAGCCTGGACAACAGTTTCGCCGTTGCGCTGGGTACCCTGATGCAGGCCACCGACAGCTGCGTATCGTACAGATACAAACAGATGCCCGCCGCCCCTAAGAAAGAAAAGAAGGGTATGGCTTTTCTGAAAGCAATCGGGACCCTTTTCGACAGCGAGCCACTGAAATAAACCCGGATTGCCCTGAAGCACTAATCAAATTTGAAAACAACAAAAGAATACGGATATGATAGAGACGATTGATACAAAGCCACTCATCAAAGTTATAGGTGTCGGCGGCGGCGGCGGTAACGCTGCCAACTACATGTTCAGCAAAGGCATCAAGGATGTGGACTTTGTGGTGTGCAACACCGACAACAAGGCCCTGATACAATCGGCCATTCCCAACAAGATTATGATTGGGGAGAAAGGCCTGGGTGCCGGCAACAAGCCGGAAATCGGACGTCAAGCCGCCATTGAGAGCCAAGTCGAGATTGACAAAATTCTGGACGAGGGCACCGAAATGGTGTTTGTTACGGCTGGTATGGGCGGCGGCACTGGCACAGGAGCGGCTCCCGTCATTGCCAAGGCTGCCAAAAAGAAAGGCATTCTCACCATCGGCATCGTCACTATTCCGTTCGTATTTGAGGGCCGAAACAGACTGAAACAGGCCATTGAGGGACTGGAAGAGATGCGCAAGAGCGTCGATGCCATCATCATCATCACCAACGAACGCATCAAGCAGATGTATGGCGACCTTTCGCTGTCAAACGCTTTTTCTAAGGCTGACGATGTGCTGGCCACTGCCGCCAAGGGCATCGCCGAGCTCATCACCATCCCTGGATTTGTGAATGTGGACCTTAACGATGTGCGGACAGTGCTCACCAACAGCGGCGATGCCATCATGGGGTCGGCCATTGCCAACGGCGAAAACCGCGCGCTCGATGTCATTCAGGAGGCCCTCAAATCGCCTCTGCTTATCAACTGTGCCATCAACACTTCTGATAATGTGCTGCTGAACATTGCTTCGGGCATTGGCGAAAACGAGGTCAAAATGGATGAATTGGGAGAGATTACCAACTATCTGCAAAACCAGCTGAAACCCGGCGCGCAGATTATCTGGGGCAACACTTACAACGAATCGCTAGGCGACAACCTTCAGGTGACCATCGTGGTGACGGGCCTCAAAATTGACGACAAAACGCTGGAAGAGACAAAAAAAAGAGAAGAACCCAAGAAACCGGGAATAATAAATTCCATCTTCGGCCCAACACCTGCTCCCAAGCAGGAACGCTCGCAGGATGAGATGGTGAAACTGAGTGACGAGGATGCCGGAAAACTGGCCCAAAAACTTTATGGCGCCAATGTGCTGACCGACCCGAACGCAGTGAAAACAGGGAACACCGCCAGAACGGAACCTGAAACAAGAAGGACTGCCACACCAGCCGCCGCTGAAAAAATGACTCCAGTGGAAGAGGAAAAGAAGGTCCAGGAACCTGCTCCTAAAAAATTCAATTTGGAGGACTTCAACGATGAAGACCTGCTGGACAAGATGGAACGCGATGTCAACTATAACAAGGACGACAAGAGCGACCCCAACATCACCAACATCAGATTGGAAGAATAAAAGAAGAAGTATCCACCCTAACAGGGTCTTTCCATAAAAAGGACCATAAAGAGAAACTATACAATGAGCGAGAACAATACAGAACGGCACCCGATAGAGATAGCCGACGTGACAGGCAATGGCGACACCATCAAGGTGTTTGGCGTGGGCGGTGGCGGCGGCAATGTCGTCAACTACATTTTCGGCCAGCACATTGAGGGAGTTGGCTGTGTAGCCATCAATACCGACATGATGGCACTGAGGGGGCTGAAGGTCCCCGTCAAGGTACCCATCGACAAGCTCGGTTCTGGTTGCAATCCCGAGATGGCCAGCAAGGCTGCCGCCCTCCATGCCGACGACATCATGGCACAGCTGCAAGGTACCGAAATGCTGTTCCTGACTGCTGGACTGGGCAAGGGAACCGGCACGGGCGCCACTCCCGTCATTGCTAAAATAGCCCACGAAATGGGCATACTCACGCTCGCCGTGGTCACCATTCCGTTCCGCTTTGAGGGACAACGGCACATTGAGCGCGCCATCAACGGATTGCAGGATTTGCGCAATAATGTGGACGCCATTCTGGTCATTGCCAACGAGCAGATTAAGAACCAGTATGGCAATATGGCCTTGCGCAAGGCTTTCAGCACAGCCGACCAAGTAATAGCTACCGCCATCGACGGCATTTCGAGTGCCGTGCTGCGTTCGGTGCAGGTCAATACCGATATGGCCGATATGCGCACTACCCTTGAGCGCAGCGGCGACATGATGATGGGTGTCGGATTGGCCGAAGGTCCCGACCGTGCCATTCTGGCCGTAAGAGATGCGCTCGACTCTCCGCTGTTTATCGAGCACGATATGCACCAGGCGCAGCGCATCATTGTCAGCTACTCTTACTCCGACCCTCAATATGAAATTTCGATGGACGAGATGAGCATCGTGAATGAGGAGCTGGAAAGCAAACTGGGACTGCCTGACCAAATTTGGGGCATCACCATCGACCCTACACTGGGCGAGGCGCTGCGCATCACACTGGTGGTTGCCGGACTTGAGGCTGTTCCCGACGACAAGCTACGCGAGATTTCAATGGGCAATGGCATCAAACCGGCACAGGCAATGGCGCAGGCGAAACAAGCACAGCCCAGACCTGCACAACCTGCCGACGAGGGTGTGAAAATTGCTGCCGACGGAGAGGTGATATCCGACAGTTTCGGACAGAAACAGGACTTCGGGCACAACAGTGACAGCAACACACTGACACAGACGCTGGTGCAGACAGAACAACAAAAGAGACACCTCAGTTTGTCGGACTTTGACAACGATGGCATGTTGCAACAGATGGAGAAGCCTATCAACGCCAACTGCCCCGCCCCCGAAAGGTCGGGCGCCGACAGCTGCACACTGGTTGGCAACAACCCCGACAACCCAATCATTCACAACGATTATCTGAACGATAATGTGGACTGAGATGAATATTTGAACATTTATTAGGAACCAAGGATATTAAAATATTAACAAAATGGCATTATTTGAGCAGATAAGCAAAGACATCATGCAGTCAATGCGTGACCGCGACAAGGTGAGAACTGAAGCTTTGCGTGGAATCAAGAAGGAGTTTATTGAGGCAAAAACAGCCAAGGGCAGTAATGGTGAACTGACCGATGACACCGCACTGAAAATCATGCAGAAAATGGTGAAACAGCGCAAGGAGTCGGCCGACATCTACACTCAGCAGAACCGCCCCGACCTCGCCGAAGGCGAATTGGCCGAAATCAAAGTCATAGAGACTTATCTGCCTAAGCAGATGAGCGATGCCGAACTGACCGAGGCTATCAAGGCCATCATTGCTCAGACGGGTGTCACTTCTATCAAGGAGATGGGCAAAGTGATGGGCCTCGCCAGCAAACAGCTGGCCGGCAAAGCAGAGGGCAAAGCCATTTCGGACAAGGTGAAGGCGCTGCTCAACTGATTTTTACTATACATTTACATTAGCATAGAGAAGGAGAAGGCTGAATGGTCTTCTCTTTTTTGTACATTTGCCCACGAACTTTTCTGCTAAGAAAAAAAATGAAATTCCTCAACTTCCACACCCATCAGGCTGACCAACGACCGGACGTCGCGGCCATTGTATGCTATGAGCCGTTAGCCTTTCAGCAAGAGTCACCGTCTGCCTGTCCCATGGCCAGCGTCGGGCTGCATCCATGGCACGCTGATGTGTGCAGCGGCGCCCAGCTGAACACCCTTGCCCAGTTGCTGCAACTGCCTCAGATAGTGGCAGTGGGTGAGGTCGGTCTGGACCGTCTGTGCCAAACGGACTATCAGCACCAGCTGAAAACATTTGACATTCAGCTGCGGTTGGCCTCCGTGGTGCAGAAGCCCGTGATTGTGCATTGCGTCAAAGCCATTGATGACCTGCTGGCGGAACTGGACGTGATTGACAATCGTCCCCCCATCATCGTGCACGGATTCAGAGGAAAGCCGCAACAGGCTGAACAGTTGCTGCGGCACGGCTGCCGGCTATCAATAGGAGGCAAATACAACACAGAGACGGTGCAGAAACTGCCCAGCGGAGCCTTCATGATAGAGACTGACGATGATGCGGAAGCCGACATCAAACAGATATACAGCCAGATTGCGGAAATAAGGGACTGCACGTTACAGCAACTGATGATGCAGCAACAGACCAACTGGGCCAGCATAGGTATTCTGCCAGATAACCAATAACCGATTTCTTCTCTCAAAACATTCGTTGTCAAAATTTTTTCGACAACTTCCTCCTTATTTGTCTCCGATTCTTTATCTTTGCAGAAGCATATCTTGGAGGAGAAGCGTCTCTCCTATGCTACATTAAGGCTTTCATTCAGAAGCGTTATGTTTTCTTACTACTGTAAACCTAGGAAATTTACAAAAAGAAAGTAAAGAAAACACAACAGTTTCCGCGTCATCGGGCGTGGACTGTCGTGTTTATCCATGCTTTCGGGGCTTTCCTAGGGCCTACAGTAGGTGGAACAACATGCAGTTCCACGCTTCGTTCATTTAAAAACGGGTTCTGGGAGGGACTGGAGAACCGAAAATCTTATAAAAATGTTAAAAACAAAGTATTTACTTTTGTG
>CALMUD010000109.1 GCA_937872735.1 uncultured Bacteroidales bacterium | reverse complement strand
ACAAAAGAAGAATTGGAGCAGCACATACAAGAGCTGCAAAAAGAGGTTGACAAACTACACCACCAAATAAAAAGACAAAAGTATGGATTGGTTTGGCTGGACGTACCCGAAAAATTTGAGGAAGACAGCAATAACAAGATACCAATATTAACCGAGGTAAAAGACAAGGCCATAAAAAACGAAGATGGGAAACCCACCCACGTCTTGATAGAAGGAGATAATTATCATGCCCTCACTTGCCTAAACTATACACATCGCGGCAAAGTAGACGTCATTTATATAGACCCACCCTACAACACTGGGAACGATGGATTTACTTATCGGGATTCGAGATATATGGATACCTATCCCGACGGGAAACCCGTACCAAAAGACGACCCTGCAAGACATAGTACATGGTTGTCTTTTATGAGTAAACGACTGAAATTGGCAAAAAATCTACTTTCCGATAATGGAGTGATTTTTATTTCTATAGATGACAATGAAATAGCCAATTTAAAACTACTTTGTGATGATATTTTCGGAAATGAAAAATTCATTGGACAATGGAATTGGTTCAAATCAGCTACACCTCCAGCTCTATCTAATAAAATAAAAAGAAACGTAGAATACATACTAGCATATGAAAAAACAAAAAACAATTTAAAGTTCCATGGCATACAAAAAACAAGTAAAAGTGACGATCCGATTACGAAACCTAAAAATCCATATAAAACACTTTTATTTCCTGCAAATACAATACATGTAAAAACAGAAAATCAAATCATAAGTAAAGGGACCTATGGAACAGAAAAATTTCCAAATGAACTTCTATGTAACATGATTATAGAAAATGGAAAAAACAAAAACGATGTTATGTTTAGAAATAGATTTATTTGGAAACAAGAAAAATTAAATGAAGAAATCGAAAGAGGAACCACCATAAATTGTTCAAAATCAATAGTTTTATCATATAAGAAATCAGAATATGCGCCAGAAGTTCCGCCTAATTTGATAGACAAATCAGTAGAAGTAGAAACCACAGAAAACGCAGGTAAAGAATTAGAGTCCATAATAGGAATCGATAAATTTGATTATCCTAAACCAACATCTTTAATTTCATATTTGGAATCTTTCAACGGCAATAAAGATTCACTTATTCTCGACTTTTTTGCAGGCAGCGGCACCACCCTACACGCCACCATAAAACTGAACGAAGAAGACGGAGGACACAGACAGTGCATATTAGTGCAACAAAAAGAAGGAGGAAACAACATCTGCGAAAATGTAACATACGAACGCAACCGAAAAGTGATGATGGGCTACACCAACACAAAGGGAGAGAAGGTGGAAGGACTAGGTAACAGTCTGAAATACTACAAAACAGATTTTGTAGGCAAACACACTCCTGCCAATGCCACCGACGAGGACAGAGTCTTGCTTTGTCAAAAAGCGGGTTACCTGTTGGCCTTGGCAGAAAACACATTGGAAGAAATGGAAAAGAACAGTTACTTCCAGCTATTCAGCAACGGGCAACACAAACTCACGGCCATCTACTTCAGCGAGGACTATTCGAAAATAGAACAGATGAAGGCTGATATAGCAAATCGAGAACACAAAAAAACAAACATCTATATGCTGAGTTGGGGTAACGCCTCAGAATTTCAGGGCAGTTTTGACGAGCTGAAAAAAGAGACTGAAATAAAAATAGATGTCAAACCCATTCCCCAACCGATTCTCGACATCTACAAATCCATTTACAAATAAAAAAGATTTCATATATGACTCCCTATAAATTTCAGCAAACAGCAATAGAAAAACTGACAGAATCATTCAAAAAATTATGGCGTAATCATTCTGACCGTACTAAAACCATTGTATTCAAATCACCGACAGGCAGTGGAAAAACCTACATGACCGCTAGTCTTGTAAACGCCCTCAACCAACAACCGGATTGGGATGAAGACAAAGCCTTCGTATGGATAACATTCAGCGATGACTTGGCCATGCAAAGCCGAGACAAATTTTTTCAATACTTCAGCCCAAATCTGTCAAACCAACTGCTAACCGTAGCGGACATTGACCGTCAGGGAATATTGAAGAAAAACGACGTTCTGTTTCTGAATTGGCAAAAATTGGTATCAGAAAAAGCAAGCAACCGCAATCTGCGCCGCCCCGAAGATTCCGACAAGGAAAAAGAACAAGGATTCTACTTCGAAGACATGATAGAGAACACCCACAAAGAAGGGAGAGCAATAGTACTGATAATAGACGAAAGTCACAAAAACGTGACCAGCAGTGCTCGTCGTGATGTGATAGACCCTCTGAAATGCCAAATCATACTCAAAGTGTCAGCCACTCCCGAAAACATTCCTTCCGCCAGCGATGTCTTAAACAATTTAGCAGGATACGTTGAAGTGAATAGGGAAGACGTAGTGAACGAAGGTCTGATAAAAGCCAGAATAGAATGTCAGACTGAAGAAGAGATAAAAAGCGACAGCGAAAAAGACCTTGACACTCTATTGATAGACCTTGCCATGAAAAAGAGAGAGGAGCTGGCCCTGCAATTAAAAGACGAAGGGGTAAACGTCAATCCGCTAGTTCTGATACAACTACCTGATGACAAAAAGATACAAAAGGAGATAGCGGGACTGAAAAGCAAAGAGGAAATCGTATGCGACCATCTACACCAAATGAGAGTAACCGACGAAAAAATAGCTCGCTGGTTTGACAGCCGGAAAGAAAATATGGAAAGGATAGCTGAAAATGACAACGAAGTGGAATACATGCTGTTTAAACAAGCGGCAGGGACTGGATGGGACTGTCCGAGAGCTCAAATACTGGTAATGTACAGAGACATTGCATCCCCCACATTCCATACCCAAACCATAGGACGCATACTGCGTGTACCAGCGACACGGACTGAAGACCGAAGAAACGTGCTGAAAACGGGATACCTCTACACCAACTACCAACGGAACGAGGTTAGTATGCCCGAACCAAGCGAGGAGAACCAACCCAAAGTATACACAGCCGAAATGACCAACACCCATAAAAAAGAACTGGCCATCACCGAAATCGTGCAAAGGGTAGAAAAAGTTATAGGAGACGAAACAAAAGAACAAAAAGAGGCAATAAAAAAAGTGACAGCCTGCACCTCGTCCGCCTTGGAAAAAATAGAGCAACAGGAAATAGTAAAACAGTTGGCCAGCAATGTATCTATCTCTGAATTAAAAAAGAAGATAGCCTACAAAGATATATTCGATTTCGAGCAGAAGATAAAGGAAGCAGAGGCTCAGCACCAACGAATGAAAGAAGATGGCAAACTGCAGGACGAAATAATAGAAGAATCACAAAGGTCTATTCAGAAAGGAAAAGAATCCTTGCAAATAGAAATCAAAAAACAGATAGAAGAAATAGGACAAAAAACGGATGCCAAAACAGCGACCAAAATTGCAGATAGTATCAGAAACGGCATAAATGCCCTGACAACAGATAGTACGAACTCTGTATTCATTATTGACGAAAATCTCACCACCGAATTTCTGAGTCGGGCCGACTACGGAGACCTGCAACCCGCCGATGAATTTCAAAAAGAATTCATCAAAACTTTGGACCGATACTTCAAGATTCCAGAAAGTGAATGTAGCTACAGTGAACGGCACAATCGTATAAAAGGGGAAATAGATTTAGACTCAGACCTTACCAATCCCTTAGTGGTGAACGCCATATTGGATGACCTGGATGAGGTGGGTGAAGAATTAAGAAGAAAGGATAATGGGAAAGACACCGACTACAGAATATCGACAAATGACGTAGAAAAGATATTCACGGCCTACTGCCCCCAAATATTGGCAGAGCAAACTGAGGAAAAAGCGAAAGTAGGAAATGTGGCTCGGTCATGGAGCACACTGAAGACAAGCCTCCGTCTCTGGATGTCCACCACATTAGGCCAAAGTTCAGATACCTGCTATCGCATCTTTATCAATGATGTGAGAAAAGAAGGGAACAGTATTTTCAGAAAATGTATCACACAGGCTCTCATCAACTTCTACCCAATAAGAAAAGAGTATATTGCCAAAAAAGAGTTACAGCAGACACTGCCATTCGCCATTCACACCACTTATGGATTCACCCAAGGAGCCGAAATGATACCCGGACTGAAAAGAAGCCTAATCAACCCATTTTACATAGAAAAGAAGATAGACAACGAAATCCGGTTTATCCACTTTATTGATGAATGTGAACATGTGGCATGGTGGTACAAAAACGGAGACAAAGGCAAGGATCATTTGGCCCTGAGATATGAGAATAGCACAAATGACGACGTTTGTCTGTTTTATCCCGACTGGATTATAAAATTCGATAACGGAACTATCGGAATATACGACACTAAAGCAGGAATAACAGCTAATTCTCCGGAAACGAAAGACAAGGCTGAGGCATTGCAAAAATGGTTAGAAAAACTGAACAAGACAAGCAAGAGCCATTATGCAGGAGGAATAATTGTGAACGCTGATGGAAAATGGATGCTGAACAGTAACACTAACTACACCTACAATTCTAAAGATTTGAAAGAATGGACTCCATTTGAATAAAACTTCTTTATTTCATTTCCTCCACTAAACAGGGGACGAGCCTATCATATAAGCCCGTCCCCTGCGGCATTTATTCCCCTTTCACTTAAAACGGAAGATCCATTTCAAATAAATCAGACCACTGCCCTTTTGTATCTTTTTGCGAATCTTCCTCTTTCTGACTATTCAGATAATCTTTCAAGAGACTCTTCTTCGTCTTATTTCGCACATTAAGCAGACTTTTAGTTTGCGACAAATGAGGTTTCATCATCAGTTCAATACGTTTTACTGCATCTATAACAAAACCAAGACTGACGTTGCAGGAAAAAAATCCTTTGGAATCGGCCAAACAGGAAAGAGGAACCAAGCTGGAAGTATCAAGATGCAAATGATGAAAAAGAACATGAAGAACCAAAGCCTCTTCTTGTTCAGCAAAGTTTCCTCCTTGATAATCTTCCCATTCATAAAAATCTTTGATACGTGACTCTAACAAATAATAATCAGGCAGATGCAAACAGAAAAAATGAGCCAGCTGAGGGATAAGAAACTGAAACTGCTCAAATTCAGACTTCCGTCTATCCACAGAAATTTCAAAGAGTGTATTGAACAGCAAAGCATCATCAGAGACTTTAACATTCCGGCTCTTTATCTCCCTGTTTTCATCACTCCTATCCAACTCGATGCAATGCACCTTCAGGTTTTTATAGATATTTTCGAGCCACTCCGGCTGAATTGTCTGAATCTCATTCATCTTGCTCTCAAAATCGTGCAAGATTCGGGTTTTGTCTGCCTCATCGTTTCCATTCTCCAACACAGTATTGTCTATATCAAACAACAGTGTAAATGGCAAATTGCCAATCGATAAAGATATAATACCAGAAGCATTGTGTACAAGCCACCGATTATAATCCTGTTTCCATTTTTCAGCAGGAAGCAACATTCGGGCATCAGGGTTCTGCAAAGCCATCAAAGCCACATTATACACCGCAGTACCCGTATAACGGCTAAAGTAATTGACAAAGCGCTGCAGCAAATCGACAGACCTGTATTCGGGCACGAGGCAGGTCAATTCATCTATTTTAAAATGTTTTTCCATAATTAGTGAGTTATCATATTATATAGAATCAATAAAAGCGGCAAAATCCGCATCATTCCGGTATAAGTCACCCGTCTTGCACGTCACCTCTCCATTAAGTGTTGCCTGAATTTTAGAGACAGCAGAACTGATAACATCAATATTCACCTCCGGTAACAACCCATTTTCATCAATATAGGCATGGAGATACTCTGCACTGGGTGTTTTCAGACCGTAACGTTCCAGCACAATGGCAGCCACCGTCTCCGCCTCAAACTCACATTGCCGCTTCGTCAGATTATCACGGCATTGATCCTTGGCATAATCAAAAGTCAAATGCCGGCAAAAGAAGTGCCCTAATTCATGGCAAATGGAAGACAATTGGGCCGAATCATCGGCATTACGATTGATATGTATGACGAATCGGGAATCCCGACGGTCCCAACCATTGGGAACAGAAATATCAATAGGTTTGGATTCCACGCAGATATAGCCACCAGTACAAGAGCCGGCTCTGACATTAAAATCAAGAGCGATGCCATGAAAAGGAAGCGATAGGGCAACATTTTCCAGCAGAACATGCACCACCGCCTTATCTCCGCTGAAACTGAACGGATTGGCATAATGCTCTATCCTCTCCATATCATCGGCTGACGGCATAAACTCGCGGCTCCCCCCTTCATAGGCAGGTCGGTTCTCCATTTCTGGTATGGGTTCTGTGTCGCCCACCTCATAAAGGAACTCAACGGGACCAAAAGGGAAGAATGTGGCAATGGGACGGGCTCCCTTTTTAGGCTGCCGATGACATAAATTCCGCCACCGATAAGGCGACATGACAATATAGGCATTGGGCATCTGAAAGAGTACCAGATAAGCGTTCAAAACCGACATTTGCGAATTGCGGACTACAAGATTCATCATACGGCCAAAACACTGAGGGGAACGATAGTCAAGCACCTCGTCATAAAGGGATGAAACCTGAGAACGCAGACATTCCATTCCCGATAATTCTTTTTTTTCCATATATCAATAATTTTCTCAATAAAAGTAACGCTAATATACAGAAAAGCGGACAAAGATACAAACGTTCACAGCCTCACCGCAAATTTTTTGAGCCGTTGGTCTATCATGTGCTCGGGTATGATGTGGCGAATACACTCCACCACCACATTAAGCAGACGCTCACGCACATAATCCTGACGGACCACCAACGAAATTTCACGGCCAGGTATAGGATTGACAATCTTGCGTATTTTGGTCTGCTGACACTTGCGCAACAGATTGACGTGCAATTCCGGGATGACCGTATAACCGCCATTCTCATCCACAATCTTCACCAGCGTGTCAATGCTGCCCGCCTCATACACCGCCGAATAGCCCGATGGTGTATCACACAAATCCATCACTTGACTGCGCAGGCAGTGTCCCTCCTGCAACATCCAGAGATGGCTCGACGGCAGATGGTGATTTTCAATCATACGCTCGGCATAAAGCGGCTCCGACGGCGATATGTAAGCCACAAAGGTCTCGTTGTAAACAGGAATTTCGAGCAGGGATGAATGATACAACGGCGTGGCCAGCAGTGCCATATCCAGTTCGGCCCGCTCCAGCCGCTGCACTATGGTGGACGTCAACGCCTCCGACACCCGCAACTGCACGTTGGGATAATCCTGATGGGCACACTTGAACAGTTTGGGAAGGATATAGGGCGACACCGTGGGAATGATGCCCAGACGGATGACTCCGGACTCCTGCTCACACTCGCTGAGCACCATCTCGCGCAACTGAGAAGTATTGAACAATACCACTTTGGCCTGCGCTATTATCTGACGGCCTATCAACGTGGGAGAAACCGGATGTACGTTACGGTCAAATATCTGCACATTCAGTTCACTCTCCAATTTCTGAATCATAGAGCTGAGCGTGGACTGCGTGACGTTGCAGGCCTCAGCCGCCGCCACAAAATGGCGATATTTGTCCACTGCCACTATATACTCCATCTGTTGCAAAGTCATGTGAAAAAGATTAAGAATCCGTTATTATCGATTTTATCAATACAAAGATAGAGAAAATCAATTTGATAAATAGGACTGTACCACCTAATTTTACACCTGAAACAGAAAAAACAGATTTATGAAAATAGCATTACCAACCAGCGGAAACGCAGTGGATGACCACTTTGGCCACTGCGACCACTATACCATCTATACGGTGGAAGGAAACAAAATAACAGCAGCTGACACATTACCCTCGCCAGGAGGATGCGGCTGCAAATCGAACATAGCCTACACCATGCAGGAGATGGGCGTAACCGTGATGCTGGCAGGCAACATGGGCGATGGAGCCCTCAACAAGCTGAACGGATGCGGTATAAACGTGATTCGCGGATGCAGTGGCGAGGTGGAAGAGGTGGTGAAGGCATATCTGGCTGGGGAAATAAAAGACGCTGGCACAGGCTGCCACTGCCACGAGGGAGAAGGACACTCTTGCCAAAACAATCAATAGATTGCCTGAATCATAAATACGTAAATAAATTGCCGAAAGGGAATGCCGTCACTGGTGTTCCCTTTTTTATAGGGAAAAACGTCAGATAAGGTGGTGATGATAGAAACTAAAGCAAGGCCATCAGCATAATCTGCACCGAAATGACCCTCAGAAACATGGACAAAGGATAGACAGTGGCATAACTGACCGATGGGGCATCTGACGGTATGGTGTCGTTGGCATAGTTGAGGGCCATGGGGTTGGCCATACTGCCACTGAGAATGCCACAAATGGTGCCATAATCGAACTTGGTAAACCTCAAAAGCAAAAGGCCGACAAGAAGAACAGGCAACAGCGTCAGCGCAAAACCCGCCACAATCCACAACAGACCCTCAGGACGGACTATCGTCTCAAAGAAATGGGAACCGGCATCCAGACCCAGACAAGCCAGATAGAGCGAGAGTCCCAATTTGCGCAGCATCAGATTGGCACTGGGGGTGGTATAAGTGAGCAAGTGCATACGGGGTCCGAAAGCCCCCATAAGGATACCCACCACAATGGGACCTCCAGCTATGCCCATCTTGACGGGCAATGCCATACCCGGCAGTTCCAGCGGAATGGCGCCCAGCACCAAGCCAAGAATGATACCAAGAAAAATGGCCCCCAGATTGGGCTCATCCAGATTTTTGACAGCATTGCCCAGGTAGCGGGTCACATTGTTCAGATTGGCCACATGCCCCACCACCGTAAGTCGGTCGCCATAGTGAAGGCACAGGTCGTTGGTAGCCAACAGTTTCACACCGCCACGCGTCACCCTGCTGACATTGACCCCGTAGGTGGCCCTCAGATGCAGATGTCCCAGCAGACGACCATTGAAGTTGGGTCGGGACAGCACCACCTCGCGACTCTCCACATCAGGGTCGAGCGCGTTCCAGTCGATATTGCGGTTATTCCAGTCCTCAGGCTCCCGCTTGCCAAACAGAATTTCCACTGCCGCCATTTCCTGCTTGGTGGTGACAGCCAGCACCCTGTCGCCCATACGCAACACCGTAGTGGAATGAGGCACTATGACATCATTTCCCCTCCACATACGCGAAATGATGAACTTGATATGCGTCATTTGGGTAATTTGCGCCAGATTTTTGCCAGCGATGGCAGGATTGACCACATCGTAGGCCGCAATATAGGTGGCATTCTCATCAGCATGGGCAGTCACCACCACCCGTGCAGGTGCCACAAAGAGCTTGCGCATCAGCAGAATGGCCAGAATGACGCCCACCACCCCTAACGGATAGGTAACCGCACAGCCCAACGCCGCACCATTGCCATCCATTCCATACATTGACAACGTCTGCTGGGCGGCACCCAGTGCGGGAGTGTTGGTGGTGGCTCCACACAGCAACCCCATCATATCGGCAATGGAGATGGGCAGCAACTGGCACAGCAGCAATGCCAATAAAGAACCGGACGCAATGACACCCAGTCCCCACAGATTGAGCGAAAGACCCTCCCGCCGCATCGAACTGAAAAATCCGGGTCCCACCTGCAAACCCAGTGCATAAACGAACACGATAAGACCAAAATTCTCGGCAAAAAGCAGCATCTGATGGTCAACGGTAAAACCGAGATGACCAGCCAGAATACCTACGAAAAAGACGAAGGCGACCCCTAACGAGACACCGCACAACCTCAATTTGCCAAGCGCCAACCCTACGGCTCCTATTATAGACAACACCAGCGCACACTGCAAGGCGGTATGAGCGGTGAATAATTCGATAACAAAATTCATAAACAAACCTGATTTTCTTGTCGGGTACAAAGCTACAAAAAAGGGGGGGCCATATGAAATTTGAATCCTATAAAGTTCCAATTTTTATCTTTTTATCGAGAATCGCCCTATCTATATTTGACATAAAAGAATGTAAATTTGCGCAGTAATACAAATAGAGGACAAAATATGAACAAAAGTCGATTGATACAAGTGGCCAGTCTGCTTGCCTGCCTACTGATGATGGTAGCCGTTGCCATAACGCACGACCATAAGATACTGGGGTACAAAATAGGGAGGACCGACAAGGATACTGCTGCAAAGACACCCTTAATCCGAACACCTGAAAGGACGGCCGATGATGGCACTCTCATTATCAACACCAGTACTCTGGGCAAAGACATCAAGGGTTACGGAGGTACCGTACCTCTTGAAATCAGCATCAGAAATGGCAAAGTGGAGCGTATTACAGCATTGAAAAACGCCGAAACTCCCGAATTTTTCAAGCGGGCCTGCGATGGACTTCTGACGGCTTGGAACGGGCAAAAGGTGGAAGATGCGCTGAACATGGAAGTAGACGGGGTGACTGGAGCCACCTTTTCATCGAGAGCCATCATTGGCAACGTGAAAGCTGGATTGGCCTATGCCAAGAAAAGCCAGATACAAGCCCCAACGGCCGACGGATTCAGAATGACAGCGAAATTTGCATTGGGACTGATTGTGGTGCTGATGGCTGCCCTATTGCCGCTGAAGATTCACAACAAACGATACCACAACATACAGATGGTGCTGAATGTGGCGGTGCTGGGTCTGTGGTGTGGCTACTTCGTTTCCTACTCGCAGATGGTGGGTCATCTGGCCAATGGCATAGACTTGCTGCCCAACCTTGTGGTGGTGGTTATGCTGATAACCGCCTTTCTCTATCCTCTGTTTGGCAAAAAGCAATACTACTGCACCAACGTCTGTCCGTTCGGTTCGCTGCAACAGCTGGCAGGTCAATGGACCCGGCACAAGCTGCCCATGAGCAACCGCACCATTCAATATCTTGAATACGCACGGCAAGGACTTTGGGCACTACTGATGATTTGTCTATGGACGGGTCTGTTGACAGAATGGATGGACTATGAGTTGTTCACCGCCTTCATCTTCCAGTCGGCTGCCAATGCAGTGATGGTGCTGGCAGTAGCCTTTGTGCTGCTGTCGATTGTGGTGCCACGCCCCTACTGCCGTTTTGTATGCCCCACCGGCACGCTGATGAAAACCGCTGAAATGAGCAAATAAAGATTAAGAAATAAAAAGGATATGAAAACATCAAACTTACTGAACTTAGTGTTGGCCATTGCCATTGTGGCACTATGCTGCAAAATGGCCGTCGGAAAAAGTGAGGGAAACGCGAACGGAAATGCGCTGCAAGACTCCATACTGAGCAATATAATGACGCGGACTTCCATACGCGCCTACACCAAACAGTCCATAGAAAAAGACAAAGTGGAAAAACTGCTGCGGGCCGGCATGGCGGCTCCTTCGGCGGTCAACAAACAGCCATGGCACTTTGTAGTGGTCAACGACAGCAACACGCTGAAGGCGATGGCCGAATGCTGCCCCAACGCGGGCATGGCGGCATCGGCTCCTTTAGCCATTGTGGTATGCGGTGACCTGAACAAGGCCCTCGATGGCGATGCGCAGGAATATTGGGTACAAGATGCGTCTGCCTCTACCGAGAATATATTGCTGGCAGCCCATGCCATGGGACTGGGAGCCGTATGGACGGGCACCTACCCTATAAAGGACCGCTGCGCCAGCATCAGCAAGTTGCTGAAACTGCCTGCCAATCTGGTGCCACTGAATGCCATTGTGATAGGCTACCCTGCCGAAAACCCGATGCCTAAGGACAAATGGAACGTGGACAACATATCGTATAACTACTACGGAGGCAAGGCCAACAATGCAGCTCAACCTCAAAAAACGGCAACAACCGGAAAAGAACTGAAAGAGATAGATGTCAAGAAAGACTTTCACGAAAATGCTTTCAACTTCTTTATCGGGAAAGACGACAAGGGCATATTGCTGGCAGCGGGCGACAAGACAAAATCAAATGCCATGACCATTGGCTGGGGCGGTCTGGGAACGCTATGGGGACAGAACGATGCGGTAACAGTATATGTCGCGCAGAAACGCTATACCCGCCAATTTATGGACAAGGCAAAATACTTCACGCTGATGACTTTTGACAAAAGCCACCAAAACATTCTGGAATATATGGGCAGCCACAGCGGCAGAGATGGCGACAAGGCCAAAGCACTTGGTCTGCACACCCTATACACCGAACACGGGACTCCTTATTATGCCGAAGCCGACATGGTGATAGAATGTGAAATGATGTACGACAAACCTTTCGACCCTTCTGGATTTAAAGAGGTGCCTAAAAAACTATACGCCAACTTTCCTGCCGGCATACACAGCATGTACATAGGCCGGGTGGTAAAAGCATGGAAAAGATAAAGAAAGAATACCATTAATCAGACTAAAAAACATCGCAAGTCCTCAAACAATGAGGACTTGCGATGTCTTTTTTAAATCAAGAGCAACCGCCAGATTTGCGTTAATCACTTGCTTACACAATATGCCGCGCTTTCATTTCCAGATATTTATTGATGACATTGATGGTTAGTTTTTCGGGAGGGGTAAGCAACGCATAGATGCCATAGGCATTGAGCTGACGGACAATCATTTTCTTCTCGAACTGAAATTTCTCGGCTATGACGTGCTCAAAATACTCATGGTCGGAATACGGCTTTGTATGCACCATGGACTCTATTTCCCAATCTTTGAAGAACACCACCAGTACCACATGAGTGAGTGAAAGCTTGCGCAGATAAGGCAACTGACGCTCCATACTAACCTTGCTGTCGAAAGTGGTATAGATAATGAGCAGACTGCGCTTGTGCAGATGAAGTTTGCAGTAAGAATACAGACAGGAATAGTCGCTCTGGATGAAGCTGGAACTCTCCTGACAAAGGACATTCATGAAACGCAACATCTGCAACGGCGAACGCTCGGCTTGCACGTGGACATCAATATTCTTTTCAAAGGTGATGAGCCCCGCATTGTCGGAATGATGAATAGAGATGTAAGCCATGGCCAGCGCCGAATTGATGGAATAATCGAGCAAGGTCATGCCCTTGAAAGCGTGCTGCATGCCACGACCTTTGTCTATGACGCTGTAAATCTGCTGCGACTGCTCCTCACAATACACATTGCACATTATCTGGTGGCGGCGGGCAGTGGCCGTCCAGTTGATGGTACGGTAATCATCCCCCCGCACATATTCCTTTATCTCCTCAAACTCACGGCTCTGCCCAATGCGCCGCACCTGCTTTATTCCGAATGTATGTTCTCTGTTCTCTACTGAGAGAAACTGCATATTGCGGATAATGGAAAAAGAAGGAAGCACCTTGACCTGAAACTCGGCATCGAAACTGAACCGGCGTTCTGTAAGTCCCAGACGCGAATTGACATACACATGTAGGTTGTGAAAGACGAACAAACCACGATGGGTTGGCCTCAACCGATAGGTCAAAGTAACAGGCTCGTCGGGGAGCAAAGAAGCCGAAAGTCGGAAATTACGAATTTGAAAGAAAGACGGCAACTCATCAATGACACTGACTCGAACCTTGCGCCGATAGGCACTCCGCAGCACCAATTCCACCTCATTGTCATCGCCATTGGAGAACTGGCTGGCACACTGGCGGCGGCAATCAACATACGGACTGCCCCAATAGAGCGACAATAAATCGGCCAGAAACACCACCAGAAACGCTGCCAAAACGCAGGCTCCCGTAAAGATGAACGTGGACCAGAAATAGCCCAGCCCAAAAATGGAAAATATGATGCAGAAGCAAATAACGAATCTATGGGATAGAAACATAATATCAGACTATAAAAATCATTTAGGCACCTCCACCTTGCCTACGATGTTATTTATCACATTGTCAATGGTGTTGCCCTCCAGCTCGGCCTCAGCCGTAAGCGTGATGCGATGGCAAAGCACCGGTTTTGCCAGCATCTTGATGTCGTCGGGAATGACAAAATCACGGCCTTGAAGCAACGCATAAGCCTTGGAGGCATTGAGCAGGGCTATGGAGGCACGAGGCGAGGCCCCTATGTAGATGGCCGAATTGGTTCG
Organism: uncultured Bacteroidales bacterium; assembly: GCA_937872735.1. Taxonomy (GTDB): domain Bacteria; phylum Bacteroidota; class Bacteroidia; order Bacteroidales; family Paludibacteraceae; genus Physcocola. The sequence continues at coordinate 7,450 of CALMUD010000109.1, read as the reverse complement.
TGTAGCCTGCACCATAGAGACGATATAGTTCAGCATCTTGTCATCAATAAACACCGACTGGGCCTTCTGTCTGAGTTCTTCCAGCTCCGACCTTGTGAGTATGGGCTTCACCTCCTCCAGCTTGGTAAAGTTGCGGTTGGTGTTGTGCTCCTTCATGATGTTCACCTCATCGGCGAACGAAGGATAACCGACAGAAATCTTAAAGAGGAATCGGTCCATCTGCGCCTCGGGCAAACGGTAAGTACCCTCCTGCTCAATAGGATTCTGGGTGGCCAGAATGGTATAGATAGAGCCCATGGGATAGCGGATGCCATCTACCGTGACCTGCCGTTCCTCCATCACCTCAAACAAGGCGGACTGCGTCTTGGCTGGAGCTCGGTTTATCTCGTCCACCAACACGATGTTGCCAAAGGCTGGCCCTTTGTGGAACTCGAACTGACTGTTGCTCTGGTTGAAGATATTGGTGCCCAGCACATCCGACGGCATGATATCTGATGTGAACTGAATACGCGAGAAGTCAGCATCCACCAATCGGGCAATGAGTCGGGACGTCAGCGTCTTGGCCACGCCCGGCACACCCTCAATCAGCACGTGGCCATCGGCCAGCACCGCAGTCAGTATCAAATCGGCCATCCGTTCCTGTCCCAATATGTATTGAGAGATAGTCTGCCGCATCGATTGAATCTTATCCACATAAAGATTCTGTGTAAAAACCTCACTGTTTTCCATTTATATCTATTCTAATTTATTTTTATTCAAGTTTTTTTCATCCCTGCTTTTTCCAGAGTCCCACAATACCATTCAGCACATCGTCTATCTGGTCAATCAGGGCAAAAGCCTCCTCTTTATCCAGCTCACGCTTCCCCCTCAGCACCCTATTCAAAATAATCAGCAGCGAACGCATCTTCTTGACCTCATAGCCCGATGCAGCCGACACAAAAGCGGCGTTTTCTTCCACTCTGTCGGCATCATCAAGATTGATATGGAGACGATTCTTTATGGTATCGTAAAAAAAGACACTCTTTTTCTGCAACAATCCACTGTAATTTTCCTCCCACTCATAAATCCTGCTGATTTGGCAGATAAAATCGAGCGTACGGTTGCCTGGCGCCTCCATTATTGGAATGATTCGCTGTCGCCGACGGGCCACAAAGAGAAGAAACAGCACAAAGAGGGCGGTTCCCAGCCAGAAGAACAGATTTTGAACCAGCGGCGAATCGGCATTCAAATTATCATGGTCTGACTTGCTTTGTTTGCTTTGCTTTTGCGGAGCCACCCCGCTATCATAAGAACCGATATTGGGTACCTTGGACGAATAGAGACGGACAATAGGAAACTTCCAGTCCACCCTTTTCAGAATATTGAAAATCAGTTCCGCATTGTTTCCATACGTCAATCCATAATTGGTAAACAGCAACGGAGTGGAACAGATCAGCACCGATCGGCCCGTGACACGGTCGACATACTGAATGGCAATCGGTTCGCCATCGATAGTGGCAAGCACCTGCTGCTGCATCCTGCCATTGGAATATGAGGATGGAAAATCCATACGAAAATCGCACGACTTGAAATGGCAGGCACAAAAAGCGGAAGGGAAAGAATAATCCTTACCCGACAGCTCATCGCGAATTTTTGATACCTTCGCCTTACCATCAGAATTGACCTGTGAACAATAGGCCTGAAAATCAAAAGACTGATGGTTGGTAGCGATACGTCCCCCAAAATTCTCAGACATCAGCACCGATGAATGTCCGTCCGATATAATTTGCGACATGGCCTGCTGCCGTATGCTGTCGCGCATAACGTGAATATCGATAAAAGCCCAGAGAAAATTGTTGCGGTTGTAAAACGGATTTTTTTCACCCGATACAAGGCTATCAGCAACAGTATAGACGCTACTGACATAGACATTTCTATTTTCTTCGGGTGAGAAAAGGTGTACAAATGCCTTATCAAAAAGTTTGCACTCAAAAGGCGACGTTCCATCAGAGACAGACGTTCCATCAGAGACAAAAGAGGGAGTCCAGTTCTGCGACTTTGAAGGCGAGCATGACGGACAAATGACAGCTGCCATAAACAGCCAGCCCAAAAGCAGCAAACAGGAATTTTCGGTCAGCTTTTTCATTATCTTTCAGCACTTATTTGTTTCAGTATATCCGCTTGACAGGCCAGCGCCTCATCCACCAGCGCCTGGTCGGGCACACACTTGCCATACCTCACATCCAGAAAAAGATAGGTGAGCCGGAACAAAGACGTCTTGGCAGCAGGAACCTGCAGCTCATAATAATACTCAGCAGGGGTCTTGGCCACATTCCAGACTATATAGTGACGACTGTCCAGCACATCGAGCGATGCCAGATAAATCAGTTTGACCGCCTTGCGAAAATCGCCGGCATCGAGGGCCAGTTGCAATTCCGTTTTCATTTTGTCATTGTGTATGGAATCTGCCGAGGTGTTATCCTCCTGAATGGCAGACTTCTTTTGGCGTTTTCGGGAATAAATGTTCCCCACAATGATTCCCACTACGGTCAGCAACGACAATATCACAATCAGAGAAAAAATGCCGAAAAATGAATTCATATCAAGCATCGACGGCAGGGAGAAGGAAGGTACCCACGACCAGTCAAACTCCTTTGTAGGCTTCATTTTGCCATAGGGCTCATAATCATAAGTATTTTTATAGTCCGCCACTTCTGACGTGCATATAGATGAATCGGCAGGCAATACGGCCCCAACAGGGACGACAGACGCAAGGCACAGCAAGCCAATCAGCAGACAGCGCACCAGGCATACCCTATGTTTACACAACAATAAACTCATACGTTTTTCTTTTTTCCATCTCTTCGCACCAAATAGGGCAAATAGACATAATAGAACAAGATGAAAAGCAGCGAAAGCAGGATAATCATCAACTTGACTGCATTAGGCCACTCCGCGTGACGGGTGACAAACCCTTCGAAAAAAGCGGCAATAAGGAACAGTGGCAATGTGGAGGACAAGATGCGGACACTGCGCAAGCCTGCTCGCTTGAACGACTCCAGACGCGAATAGGTGCCTGGAAATATCCAGCCATTGCCTAGTGCCAGCCCCGCCGCCCCGCCTATTATGATGGACGATATTTCGAGCGTTCCGTGTATCCAGATGGAGAGCATGGACTGCAAACCAACCCCATAATTGAAAAAAAGCTGTTGAAACTCACCCAGCATCAATCCATTGTAACACAAAAAATAACCTGGACCTATGATGGGGATGATTCCCGCTGCGTAGATGCGGAACACTACCCCGATATTATTCCAGAAAATGCTTAAAAACATGAGAGAAGAATTTCCGTCACTATAAATATCGGTAGGTTTGCCATTTTTTATATTATCCAATGTCTGTGACACATAACCGCTGCCCAGTATATCCATCACATATTTCATATCCTGGTGCGCCAGCACCACCCCGATAATGATGAAAGCCATAAACAGACTGAAAGAGACTAACAGCTCGTTGCGGGCTTCGGCCACATTGCGGGGAACCACCTCGGTGAAAAAAGTGACCAAAGACCAGAGATTCCTCTTGCGGGGAGTGTAGATACACTCCTGCACAGTGCGCACCATATTGTTAAGATACAGAGTGACACGCGCATAGGGAAACTGGCTTTGCGAATAGGCCAAGTCGGACGACAAGTCCAAATAGATGTCGGACAAACTGTCGGTGGAGAGATGGTTTATACTCTTGAGTTTGCGCTCATAGCCGTCCCATTTCTCCTTGTTCTGTTTAACGAAGACATTCTCCTTCATTACAAAATCAAAGGATAAAATTGATTGTTACGATTTTCCTATGCAAATATAACAAATTCAAGTATTTTTGCACAGAAATAAAACATTTATATCACATTCGGCTGTCATTGGCCGAGACATGAATATGAAAGACAGCAGCCAAAATAGGAAAGACAACAGCCTACTATATATTACCACTGGTCAATATGTGAAAATACGCTACAAGGCAGCTCCAATAGAAAGACGCATCATTGGGCTGGTCATAGACTTTTTTCTGCAAATTCTGACCACAATTGGAGTATTCTGTATAGGCTATATAATATATGATGGATTAGAATTGGATAGAAGTATAGACTCTAATACCGCGGAAGTGATAACGACACTAGTGCTGATGTCAATATGGATTATGAACATGGTCATAGAATATCTGACAAAAGGGCGGTCTCTGGGAAAATTGATAACACACACAATGGTAATAGGCGACAATTGTGCGCCCCCGACCCTGTTGCAATGCTTTTTGCGATGGCTGCTGCTGAATGTCGATGTCATGCTGGTAGGCGGCATCCTCATCAGCTATAAGTCGCAACGGCTGGGCGATATGGCGGCGGGCTGCCATGTGGTGATGCGCCCGTCCATCCGCGAGCAGCGGGTATCGATAGCTGATGATTATGCCTTTGTCAACAACGGCTACCAGGTGGTTTACCCCAACGTGCGACTGCTGACTCAACACGATGTGGAGGTGATTGGCAGAGCTCTATACGACAACCGATATTTCAGTCAGACCAGCATCATTGCCCAAAAAGTGGCGAAGAAAATGCAGGTGGACTGCGACGGCAATTACCAAAGATTTCTGATTCAGGTTAAAAACGATTTCAATTACCTGACCCAAATAGAGGAAATACAACCTTCAAAAAAATAAGAAACGGACATGACAATTCAATTCGACAAATATCTTGACGGATTACGCAACTATATCAACTTCAGTGGAAGAACCACCAGAAAAGATTTTTGGTGGTTCTTGGTTTACGACATTATATTCACCGCTGGTGTTATTGGTTTATTGGAACTTACTATTAAAAGGACAAGCATACCACATGGTATACCATGGATAATTGCCATCTCGTACGTAATTGCCATAATAACACCCACCTTAGCCATAATGGTGCGCCGGCTTCACGATGCCGGTTTCAGCGGATGGTGGATGTGCAGTTCGTTGGTTCTGGCCCTTTTAATTCTCTTTATCTCCCTTATCATAAATGAAGGTTATAATTTCTACCTGCTGTTCTCCCCCGTTCCCCCTCTGCTTTTTTGCGCTGTCCCAAGTCAGAAAGGAGAAAACAGATACGGAGAAAACGCAAGTGATATACTGGATGAACTGGATGACAAAGAAGAATTATAAATTGGAGCTGGCAATGAATGAGAAAAATTTAAAGTGCTATAATACGGGGGTTATTCCTTGAAACATGTTGACACCAATTCTCTCAGAAATGGCTCGTCGATGTTGACCAATCCCTTCGCAGTGATTGCCTCGGCCAAATCCGTGTTCTTGCGGATGATGAACTTGCGCTCGCGTCCGTCGATGGTGGCTATTAGATGATAGTTACCCTTGTACATCTGCTCGATATTGGCCTCAGAGATATCGCGCCCCTTGGAGTCGGTAAAAGAAAATGAGCTTGGAGCCTTCGAGAAATAGCCCCAATCGGTGAGATGTTTTGCGAGTGTAGCCTCCACGCGGCCAATCCATTCTTCTTTCACTCCGTTCTTTTGTGCAAACGGACGGAATGACTTGATGGCTGATGCTACATTTTCAATGATTGTCGATGCTTTGCGGACACCATTGTCAGAGGCAAACAGAAGGATGTCATTTTTTGTAATATCACGCAATTTGCCACGAATCATCAGACAACGACTCTCTTCTGGCAGATAACCGCCATAATTGAATATATAGGTAAGGTCGTATGCAGGAGAAAGACTCCAATTGCCATTCTGATTCATCATGAAGGAAAAATTCTTGTTGTGGTCATCGGTATTGTTGGCCAATACATTGAACACCATTCTTCGGAACACTTCTTCTATTTCCTTCTCTGTGAGCTGCAGCTTTCGGCATACCCATAGAAGTTTTTCGTAACTATCGGCTTCCGGGTATAAAGCAGCCAAAGTCTGTATGTGCATTTTCTTCCCCCCCTGTCTGTCGAAACGCTTTGTGAGGAAATGTCTTTTACCCTCTATATCCCATAACCACGAATCCGAAATATGGATGCCTGCTTTTAGGGCCATATCATAATATGTCATTTCCAACTCGGCCGAAGAACGGGAAAGGTCACCGAACTTCATGATGCAGTAATCATATCCTTCAAGTCCAGCAATCTGACCGGAACGAATCTCTCCTGTCTTGCGGTTGATGGCAATTACAGCCTTTGGCTGACGACCGCCAGCTGTGGTACCTACCGTAATCAGAGATTGCATGGTGATTGATTCCTTAGGGAGAATATGAACATCCTCACGCTGAGCATATATTTTTTGAGCCAAATCCACAAGTGAGAGTATGTCTATTTTGTCTGTTTTGAACTTTTGTTCAATATCTGGCTCATACTCCAACGCTCCCAGTCCACGTTTCCCGATGAAGGACAACTTTTCCAATGGGGTGATTTTGCTCTGTGGTATTTTATGCTCAGCGCACCAGAGATCAAAGAGTTGATTTCCCCATGCATCAGGAAGGGAGTCAGCAATAAACGGAGGCAACTTCTGATAAAGCTTAGCCGAATCACCATATACAGGAAACAACCTCATGTCTCCTATCGAGGGCGTGATGAGAGGAGCTATATCCCATGCCGCTTCATGAAGGTTGGGATTGAACGTGAAATAGGATAGGCGACGGCGATTGTCCCAAGCCAGACGACCAATTTCCTGCCCCCACAATATAACTTTAAGTGATGCTTTCATTGTTTCTTATGTCTAATACGTTGAGCTTTCTTTTCATCAGTGCGGTATAAGTAGGGTGATTCAGGCAACTCCGGAAGGAGTTCGTCCATACGTCCGACAAGTCCTATAGACTTTATTAATAAAAGAAATGACACCAGCGACATGTTATTGGTCATGCCGCTTTCAAACTTGGAGATGGTCTGAACGGTAAGCCCGGATTTCTCAGCCACATCCTTTTGTGTCATATTTGCTCTCATCCTATAGTCCTTAAAGCGCTCACCCAGCAGGTGAATCCACTCAGGAATGGAATACCCGTTTATATCATCCATGTCTGCTGTTTTTTATATTAAACCATAGAGTAAGTTATATTCAACATTCCGCTTTAACTTAAATTATATTTACATTTACGTCTACAAACGTATGCTTTATTTTTGGATTCACAAAAGAAAATCAAGAAAAACTTTCATTTTCAAGTGCTTTTCTTGTTCAGTACATTTAACTCTGGAAAAATTTTGAGAATTTATTAAAATGCGGATGAAAAACAGTCACCAATTTAGCAACAGATTAATCGATATTGCGACAGAACGAACTGTTATAGTCATTGATATCATAGTGCAATCACACACCTGATAAAGATTTTGTGGTTCTCCCGCTTTTTACTAAATTTAGGACAAGCCCAAAATAGACAACACCTCTCTTTTTCACAAAAACAAAACAAGAAGTCCCCCAAATTGAAAGCACATCAATTCGGGGGACTTCTTGTT
>CALMUD010000108.1 GCA_937872735.1 uncultured Bacteroidales bacterium | reverse complement strand
TCTGAAATCGTCCGTTTTAAAATCTCTAACAATAGAGGTGCTTAGTTCCCTATGGCTCGTTGATAAGTTCCTTGTTTTATCAGGTAAGTGGTCATCGCCTCGGTTTGTCTGTCCAGCGTTTGCTGCATGGCCGATTCTGCGTTCAACAAGTCAGTAAGTGTGGCGGTTCCCGCCTTGTAATAGTCGTAATTGAGTCTGTAGTTTTCTTTTGCTTCAGTTACAGAATGTTGAGCTACCTGCAGTTGGTTGTATGCCTCTTCCATCTCGTTGTAAGTCTGCTGTATTTGTATGCTCAGCATCTCTTCACCATCTTCTTTTTGCAGCATGGCTATCTGTCCTTCCTGTTTCATTTGTCTGATGGCGTGAGACCCACCCCACCAGTCACTGATAGGAACGGAGGCCGACACAAACACCATTGCTCCTGTTGAACTTTCTCCAAAAAGGTCTTTTGCCAAATCGTGATTGAACACGGTGCCGCCTATTGCAACTGTTGGCAGAAACCCTCCTCTCTTTATCTTTGTTTGCAGTGCGTTAGCTTCAATGTTTTTGTCCATCAGTTTATATTCTGTTCTGTTGCTTACTGCGCTATCTGTATTTACTCTCTGGCTTTCTGGCGTTTCCATTATACTGTTTATACCTTCTGAAATGTTGAAACTGTCTTTGTCCATTCCCATTTGTTGAGCCAACAGCATCCGTGTTATTTTGATGCCATTGTCAAGTTTTAGCATCCCCGATTTCAGTTCATCCTGTTTCAATTGCACATTTAGCAAGTCGTTACGTTCACACAATCCAGCATCCAAATAATTTTGCACATCGGCCAAAATATGAGTCAACTGTTTATCCATAGTGTCAAGAGTATGCCTTTTTTCTCGTAAATTAATAAGGGTGTAGTAATATTGTTCCACTTTGGCATTGACCTCGTTGCAGGCCTGTTTTTCCTGTAGTTCGGCTACTTCTATTCCGATGTTTGCCAGTTTGTTGCCATTAATTATTTGTCCACCGGCATACACTGGCTGTACGGCCATTACCGAAGCCATGTAACCCTTGTTGAGGGCCGATACCTTGACCGATGTGGGTAGTGAAGCCGGGTCGATACCCAGATTGGCCAAAGCGGGGCCTAGTGTGCTGCCCATATTGCTTTCCATTCCGCTCAAATCCACATTACCATTCATGAGGTCATCGTTAGCCTTGAAGGCGAGTCCGGTTGCCGATATTTTAGGAAAGTAATTCGTGAAAGCCTCTTTTTTCTGTTCTTTGGCAGCCTCTGTTTGACATTGGCTTAGTCTCATTTTTTTATTGTTTTTGGCAGCCATCTCTTTGCACTGTTCCAATGTCATTTCTCTTTGAGCCACTCCATTGCAGACCAAGGTCAGACCCATCAGTATTATTATGCCAGTTTTGTTCATCGTGTTTGTTGTTTATGAGTGAATATTTTCCAATAGGCTATTGGCAACATGGTTATTATCAATATCATGGAAACGAATGTGCCAAAAAACACCACAGATCCGAGTGGACTCCAGAGAGAACTGCCACCTATCATCATAGGAATTACGCCCATAGATGCCGCCGCGCTGGTCAGAAATATAGGGCGCATACGGCGTTTGGCGGAGTTGAGTATGGCATCGTAAACCGAGAGCCCCTGTTTTTTGCGCAAGTCTTCGGCATAGTCCACCATAATGATACCGTTACGGGAAAGAATACCCATCAGACTCACAATACCCAATATACTGGTCATGCTAACGTCCATACCAGTTATGCCCAGTCCTATCGCTGCTCCTGGCAGCGCTATAATCATGGTGCTTATCAGCAACAGCGTCAATTTTACGTTTCGGAAATGGAACAATAAAATGAAAAAGATGATGAAAACGGAGATAACCAAAGCTGAGATGATGTTTGGCAGTGTCTCATTATCGCTTTCTTGAGCTCCGCCATAGCTTAGAGTCACCCCTTCGGGTATTTTCACCTCTTGCATTTCCCGCATCACCCTCTTTGTGGCATCGTTGACGTTAACGTTTCGGCGGACATCGGCATATACGCATACTGTCTGAATTCCATTTCGTCTGGTTATCTGTCCGTCAGTCCATTCGGGTTTTACATTGGCGACTTGTCTTAGAGGAATGTTGTTGCCAGGTATCATCGTGGGCAGGTAAGTATTTCCCAGTTCATCGGCATTCATTTGGCGGCATTTGTCATTTTTTAATACAACACTGAGCGGATAATCGCCCTCCCAAAGTGTCGAGATAGGGACACCATCGCTGAAACGGCTGGCTAAACCTACGGATGTTGCGGTTTTGCTGATGCCAAGCCGGGTAGCCTCGTCTCCATTCAGATTTACCGCTATTCCGGGCGTCAGGTCCAGCAAACTGGACCGAACCAGAATCAGGTCGGGATGTTGGCGCAATCTGCGCATAATGGAGTCGTTCATCCTTCTCAGTTCCGCAGCATTGTCACCTTGCAGTCTTATTTCTATAGGAATGTTGGCATCCGAGTATTCCATCTGTTTGAATCGGACCATCGCTTCAGGAAAATAGTCGGTGTAGATAGGGGCATAATGGTTGAGCAAGTCAACCGTCGCCTTATCATCTGAGGTGTTTACTATGAATTGGGCATAGTTGCTGCCTGCTATGCTGGGTGCGTATGCTGTATGAAAACGGGGAGAACTGCATCCAATGAATGAGGTGATCGATTTTACCCGTTTGTCTTTTCGTAATATATGTTCCAAACTGTCAGCAATAGTCGCTGTCTTTTCTACAGCCGTTCCTTCGGGTAATGTTATTTCCACTGCAAATTGGTTGCGTTCGGCTACAGGCATCAGGCGCTGAGGCAGCTTATTGAACAGCAGAATGCCTCCAATTATGATTGCGGTGCCGCATCCCAATATGAGGTAAGGATGGCGGAAACAGGTTTCTATTGTTTTGTCGTACCCGTTCTGCACCCTCTCCAGTACAGTTTTGTTTCCGTTCTTTTTCTTTTTCGTGCCATTCTTGATAAACAAGTATTGCAGATAAGGTATAATAAAGATAGCCACCAATAGAGAAACTCCAAGAACAATGCTGATGGAGGTGGGAAATGACAACAGAAAATCATGGAACATACCTTTCATGGTGAGCAGAAAAGGGAAGAAGGTGATGCTGATAGCCAAAGTGGCACTGAAAATGGAACTCAGAAATTCTTTGGCACTGGTGCTGGCTGCATGCCAGCGGCTCATTCCGCTTGCCAGCTTTTCCACATAACTGTCTATTATCACTATGGAGTTGTCTACAATCATACCCAGTGTCACAATCAGAGCAGCCAGCGTGACAGTGTTCAACTCAATGCCCACCATCATGAATATGCCAATGGAAATGAAAATGGTGATAGGAATGGAACTGGCAGCCACTCCAGCAATACGCATTGGCATCAGCAGCATAATCACCACCATTACGGCAACTACGGCAATCAGCAGTTCCCGAAGGAAATTGATAATGGAGTCGCCCACTACCTGACTTTGGTCAGTTATCTTGTAAATGTGAACATCGTTAGGCAGTGTTTTTTGGTAATCGGAGATGACATTATTCACTTCTTTGCCAAAATCGACAATGTTGTTGCCATGGTTCATCTCAACGGACAGCAGTACGCATTTTTTTCCATTGTAGGTAATGTAGTCCGATTTGTCGGGATATTCCCGCCGAATGTCAGCGATATCTTTTAGACGGATAAGGTGACCAGTCGGGTCGGTGTAGATTATTTGCTGGGCAATGTCGTATTCGCTGTCGTAGCTTCTCTTTACATGTAATGGTATTTTAGTCATTCTGTTGTTGACAGCGCCGCTGACAGTTGTAATGCTCTGTGACAGCAGATTGCCAGCCAGCATGGAAGATGAAAGTCCGTATTCTGCTGTTTTTTCCTGGTTCAGATAAATGCCTATCTGTTCTGATTGACAGCCGTATTTTCTTACATTGGCCAAAGCCTCAATCCTCCGCAATCTGTCCTCCAGCTCGTCCATGTAGGTATTCATCTGCCTGTAGTCCTTTTGGTCGCTTTCCATGGCTATCAACAAAGCCGAAGTGTCGCCAAAATCGTCATTGACCAGCACAGCGGCCACCCCCGTAGGTAATTGCTGTTTGTAGGATTCCACACCATGCTTGAATTTGCTCCAGAACTCATCCTTATCCGTTATGTCATCGTTCAGTTCAACATAGATGATGGCCATTCCGTCACGACTCTGTGTGTAGGTTTTTCTCTTTTTTATCTCTTTGTATCTCCAAAGAAATTTTTCCATAGGTTTGGTTACTTGTTCTTCCACCTCTGCCGATGTGGCACCAGGATACACCACCACCACCACGCCCTGCCGAATGGTGAAATTAGGAAATTCGTTTTTTGGTATGTTTATAAGGGCCCAGATACCAAATGCTACTAATATGCCTGTCAGCAACATAACTATCTGGTGATAGTGCATTGCCGTCTCTATAAAGTTGGATTTTTTCTCTTTCATAATGCTTTCACTTTAGTACCATCGCTTACCTTGTTTTGTCCTTCGGTTATCACAATGTCATTATTTGTCAACCCGTCTGTAATGGTGACCCCCTGGGCTGTCAGGTCTCCTAACTCCACATATCTGCGTTTCGCTTTTCCATCCTCAATAGTCCAAACGTATGCCTTGTTGTTCTCGTCCATAAATATAGCTTGCTGAGGCAGTACAATCAGAGTGGAGTGATTGTTCCCTTTTCCTTTTTTCATATTCATTTGGCAAGTCATGCCAGGTCTCAGTTCCCCCCTCGCATTGTTTACGGTCAGTTTGATTTCGTAAGAGTGTGACAGCGGATTGGCAGTGATACTTTTGTTTGTCACAATACCCTTGAATGTCTTTCCTGGTATGGCATTGACCGAGAAAGAGTAAGAAGCTCCTTCCTTCACATTGTCAATTTCCTCTTCAGGAATGGATATTTTAACGAATACCGTGTTGGTCTGTACCAAATTCATCACTTTGATGCCAGGCATTACGTTAGCTCCATTCTTGGCCTCGCAATCAGCAATGACACCGCTGGCGGGAGCTTTTAGCGTCCCGTCTTCCAAGTTCTTTTTTGCCAGTTCGGCTGCCGATTTGGCCTGTTCCAGTTTGGTCTGTATTTCCACATATTTCACATCACTCAGGCTGCCTTTATCGTATAGACTTTTGAGTCTTCTATATCCGTCTTCGGCTTGCAACAATGTTGCCCTTGCCGCAGAATAGGTATTTTGCAAGCTGGTTTTGTCAATAATGGCAAGGACTTGCCCTTCTCTCACAGGGCTGCCATCATCAACCAGAACCTTTTGTATGGTGCCAGGAACGGCGAAACTGAGCGGAATGGACGCTGATTCTTCTATGGTACCTATATATTTGTTGCAGTCCGTTATTGTTCCGGACTCCGATTGCATTGTTTTTACCCTTACAGGTTCTATTCCCGTTGGTAGTTGGTTTTTATGTGTACATCCTGTTAACAGAATGGCCGCTACTATCCATACAAATTTTTTCATGATGTCTGTTTTTTGTTTATGATGCAAAGTAATGGCTTACGCATAGCTCGTGAAAGTGTTGTATAACTCATAAATTGTTCTGTTTCGGACATTTTGTTTGTTTATTGCTTGCGTCTATTTATCTTTATGGTCAAAATAAGTCAAAGGGGTATGAATAACACACTGAGTATTGAGGATGTTCAGAAACTGAGTTTTGCAGGAAACGCAGAAAAAATAATTGAAGATGTTGTCTTTGTGAAGAATTTGCATAAGTTACCGACTATGGATATCCCGTGTCGGGTGCAAATGGCAGTTTTGTGTTATGTGGTGGATGGTAGTTTGTCGCTGGACGTCAATTTGAAAAATTATGTGGTTCAAAAGAACCAAGTGCTGTTGGTTATGCCTAATCAAATGTTGGTGTTGCATGGTGAATCCCCTGATTTTATGGGATTTGGAATAGTTGGATCTGTTAAGGTTTTTAATGAGGTGCTTACGCATATAACAGTTAATTTGCCCAATTATTTTGAGGCCCGCCTATTGTCTATATCTGATGAATTGGTACAGATCGGTGATTTGTATTACCAGTTGATAGAAAAAACCATATTGCGAAATCAGTTTGAAGCGCAAAAAGAAATATTGCATGGATTGCTTTATTCTTTGTCGTATGAGATTCTTGGTTCTCTGTCTTGTCAGGAGAGGGCGGAGGACCATTCTGTTTCTCGAAAATCTCTGATTGCTCAAAAGTTCATTTATCTGTTGCAACATAACTACAATAAGGAGCATGGTGTGCAATTCTATGCCGACAAGTTATGTATCAGTTCAAAGCATTTGAGCCGAGTGCTGAAAGACCTGAACGGGATGTCGGCAAATGAGGTTATTGATGACTATATTATATTGGAATCCCAAATATTGTTACGCTCCTCACAACTGACTGTTCAGGAGATATCCAATGAACTCAACTTTTGCAACCAGTCTTTTTTTGGCAAATTTTTTAAGCATCATGTAGGAATGTCACCTCTTGAATATCGTCGCAAGTCTCTTTATCTGTAGAATGCTTCTTTACTTTCTTTTTTTAAATTTGTTCCTGATTGCTTTTACTTGTATCTTTATGCCGTTAATATTTTAGTCTATGTCAAATAAAAAGGAAGCGGCCATGTCGTCAATATTGGCTGCCGTATTTCTTACAACGTTCAAGTTTGTGGTAGGTATTCTTACCGCCAGTTTGGGTATTCTGTCGGAGGCGCTGCACTCCCTTCTGGATCTTTTGGCAGCAATCATTACCTATGTGTCGGTCAGTATATCAGACAAGCCGGCAGACAAGGAGCACAACTATGGTCATGGCAAGGTGGAGAATTTATCCGCTTTTCTTGAGTCCATATTGTTGGTCATTACCAGTGGCTGGATTATATATGAGGCAATAAACCGTCTTTTGTTCACGCAGGTGGCTATCAAATTTTCCATTTGGAGTTATGTGGTGGTGATTGCCTCTATGGTGATAGATATTACCCGTTCGCGTATGTTGTTTAAGGCGGCGAAAGCCAGCAATAGCCAGGCTTTAAAGGCGGATGCCATCCATTTTTCCACCGATATTCTCAGCTCGGCAGTCGTATTGTTAGGTTTGTTTTTGGCCAATATGGGATATCACAAGGCTGATGCCATTTCGGCATTGGCGGTGGCTGTCATCATTCTGTTCATCTCCTACCGGCTGGGTAGGCAGGCTATCAATGTATTGCTTGACCATGTGCCCGACGGCATAACAGAAGTGGTGGAGAAAGCGCTGAAAGCCAATCCTGACATAAAGTGTTATCATGACCTTAAAATAAGAGCGGCAGGTGCTGACACCTTTATTCGTGTGAATATCCATTTCAATTCACAAATGGATTTGGTGGAGGTGCATCAGAAATGTGATAAAATAGAGCAGGAGATGTGCCAGCTGATTCCCCGTTGTGAGGTGGTGCTTCATGCCGAGCCGGATGAGCCCGAAGAGTCTGAAGGAATAGAAAAGGCCTGATATTTTGGTATCATAACAGAACGAAAAGATGAATCTGACAAAGCAGGACCAACTGATATTGGAAATGGTTGCTTTTGATAAAGGCATGGCCAAACAAATACAACATTTTATCAAGGTTTATGATTTCGCCCGGCTGTTGGGGCAGATGGAAAGTCTGTCCGCCTGTGAACAGCAGGTATTGGAAACGGCCGCCATCGTTCATGATATTGGAATCAGACCCTCGCTGGACCTTTATGGCGATTCTGTGGGAAAACATCAGGAAGAACTGGGTCCCGCTCCCGCCCGCGATATGTTGCAGCGATTGCAATATACAGAAGAGGTCATAGACCGAGTCTGTTATCTGGTGGCCCACCATCATACTTACTCTCATATAGAAGGTAAAGATTACCAGTTGTTGGTAGAGGCTGATTTTCTTGTCAATCTGTATGAGGATGCGGAACCAGAGGACGTGGTGAATCATGTGGAAAAAAATATATTCAAGTCGGAATCAGGAAAAAAGATACTTCGTCAAATGTTTTTGCAGAAGTAAATGTTGATGAAATATTTAGTTGTTATTCGACTTTTTTCTTACAGGGGCTTCCATTACTGACTTGTATGGATATTATTACAATGGCAGCCGTGAGAAAGCAGATTAATTTATTCTGCTTTCTGTTATGAAATTACCCAAAAATTAGGCAATTTTGTATTATTTTTGAAAACTGAAAGTCTGCGATGGCTTGTTCAGCCCTTGCAGTGGCTTGGATTCAATAATTTTTACTAATATAAAATAAGAAGAACAATGGCTAAAAGTGCATTGGAAATTGAAAGATCAAAGTACCAACCCAAGTTGCCTAAGGCACTGAAGGGTGGTGTGGTCCTGACTGAGGGAAAAGCGACTCAGTCTGTTGCCGACCAGGCAGAAATCAAGAAACTGTTCCCTAACACCTATGGTCTGCCAATCGTCAAATTTGCCTCTTCAGACAAGAAGTTGAAATTTGACAATGGCAACGTTGGTGTTATTCTTTCGGGTGGTCAGGCTCCTGGTGGACATAACGTTATCTGCGGTATCTATGATGCCCTTAAGGCCATGAACCCCAATACCAAACTTTATGGATTTTTGGGTGGCCCAAGCGGTTTGATCGATCACAAGTACATTGAATTGACTCAGAGCATTATTGATGACTACCGTAACACAGGTGGTTTTGATATCATAGGTTCAGGACGTACCAAACTGGAGAAGGAAGACCAGTTTGAAAGCGGATTGGTTATTTGCAAAGAGTTGAACATTAAGGCTATCGTGATAATAGGTGGTGATGATTCAAATACAAATGCCTGTGTTTTGGCTGAATATTATTTTGCCAAGAAGGCTGGCGTGCAGGTAATTGGTTGCCCTAAGACCATAGATGGAGACTTGAAGAACGATATGATAGAGACTTCTTTCGGTTTCGATACTGCTACCAAGGTTTATTCTGAGGTTATAGGCAACATTATGCGTGATGCCAAGTCTGCCAAGAAATATTGGCACTTCATCAAGCTGATGGGCCGTTCAGCATCGCACATCGCATTGGAGTGTGCATTGCAGACTCAGCCAAACATCTGCATAGTATCAGAAGAGGTAGAGCAGAAGAAGATGACATTGGCCCAAATCGTGAATAATATAGCTGATACTGTAGCCGCCCGCGCCGAGAAGGGTGACAACTATGGTGTCGTTCTTATTCCAGAGGGCCTTATCGAGTTCATTCCAGAGATGAATGCCCTTATAGCTGAACTCAACAATCTGTTGGCAGAGAATGGTGACGTGGCTAAGGCTGTCGCTAAACTGTCAGCTGCCAGCAAGAATGTTTATGAGAGTCTGCCAGAGGCCATTGCCAAGCAACTTACACTGGAGCGTGACCCACACGGAAATGTACAGGTATCTCTTATCGAAACGGAGAAATTGCTTATCGAGATGGTTCGTAAGGAATTGGCTAAGCGTAAAGAGGCTGGCAAATATGTTGGAAAATTCTCAGGACTGGGTCACTTCTTCGGTTATGAAGGACGCTGTGCAGCTCCTTCTAATTTCGATGCTGACTACTGCTATTCATTAGGTTACAATGCCGCAAATTTGATAGCCAGTGGAAAAACCGGATATATGTCTCTGATACAGAATACAACAGCCAAGTCTGACTCTTGGGTTGCTGCTGGTGTGCCTATCACCATGATGATGAACATGGAACGCCGTAATGGTGAGATGAAGCCCGTTATCCGTAAGGCCCTGGTTGAACTTGATGGTGCTCCATTCAAGGCACTGGAAAAGAACCGTGCTGAGTGGGCAAAGAATACATGCTTTGTTTACCCTGGTCCTATCCAGTATTTTGGCCCATCTGATGTTTGTGACCTTCCAACCAAGACTTTGGCATTGGAGCAGGCTGCAAAAAAATAACAGAATCATATTTTTATTGACTCTTTGAGGGTCTAATTATAAAATGTCTGACAGTTTTCTTCTGCCAGACATTTTTTTGTTTAAAAAAGTTACGACAGATAGAGATAAAATCAAACAATATTGCTATTTTTGAGTTCATAAAATAATGCTTCTTTGGCAATAATGCTTACAAATTTGTTCCTTGTGGTTTTCTACATTGCAATGTTTTGGGGGTATGCGAGTCGCTTTATTATGAATTTAACAGTGGGGGTGAAATATGATCTGGATTCTGTTCTTATTGTCATTTTTTGGCTCTTGGCTTATTGCGTATATGATTCGTCGTCAGGCAATTGTCCGATATCTGAAGGCGCAGGCGCAGCCATTGGTCAATCGCGTACATATAGTGCCAGAAGGAGGCGGACTATCCATAGTGATAATGTGGTATTTCTGTTGTATGGTGTTGGCCTGCTATCATCCGGAGTTTATGCCGGTTCGGTTACTGTTTGCCATGTTTCCTGGCTTGCTGTTGGTTGGGGCAGCCTTGTATGACGAGCGGATGCACTTCCCTCCATTGCTGAAGTTGCTGTTTCAGGCCATTGCCATAGCTGCGGCTATGTTCATTATGGGCGGCGTCCATTCCTTCTCGATAGGTCAATATGTATGGACCTCTCCATTTATCGTGATTTTAGCCAATGTGTTGACCTTTTTCCTTTTTATGTGGCTTATCAATCTGTTCCCGGCATTCAATGGTATTGACGCCTATTTGGGTTTTGAGGCATCGCAGATTTGTGTGCTTACCATGCTGATACTTCCTATCAACAATCCGCTCTTCTTCCTGTTTGCAGCCATTGGCGGTTTTCTGGTCCTCAACTGGCATCCTTCGAGGGTGCAGATGGGACAGGCTTCAGCCCAATTTCTTGGATTCGTTTTTTCAGTGATGGCTCTGTATTTTGTGAGTTTATATCAGCCCGATATTCCTGAGGCATACAGGACCCGGGTCACCTATTATTCACCATCTTTGCTGCTATACATCATGCTTTGCGGTGTGGCTTTCTTTGATGCCACATATACATTGTTTCGACGCATAGCCAATCATGAAAATTTGTTAGCCCCTACTCAAAATCACCTTTATCAACGATTGCTTCTTTCGGGGTATTCTCATACTTGGGTTTTGATGGTATCAATCATGCTTAATTGTGTGCTGGTGCTGTTTGCCTTTATTGCCTATTATTCCCGCACGGCATGGGTTTCGTTGACGGTATTGGTGTTGATGATGGTTGTGTTCGCCTTTTATGCCTATTGGGTTGAACGCAGGTATCCGTATGTTACAGAAAAGGTAGTATGAAATATTTTAGATCTGGAACTCTCAGCTGAATATGGCAAAAAAATATAAAATAGGATTGGCCCTTAGTGGCGGAGGTATGCGAGGTGTGGCTCATCTTGGAGTCCTCAGAGTGATGGAAGAATTGGGATTACATCCCGACATTATATCAGGGGTGAGTTCTGGCGCTATTGTTGGTTCTCTATATGCGGACGGGCAGTCGATAGACCAAATAAAGGATTTTTTTCTTCACGCTTCTATTTTAAAAGGCGTTACCCTCAATATGCCCAAGCATGGAGGATTGGCTAATACCAAAGGATATAAGAAATATCTGGAAACACATCTTCGGGCCAAGACTTTTGAGGAACTTCGCATTCCGCTGATAGTGAATGCTGCCGAAATCATATATGGACAAAATGAATACTTCTCATCGGGTAATTTAGTGGATGCTGTGGTCGCTTCGGCCAGTGTTCCCATTCTGTTCAACCCCAAGCGGATAGATGGTAAATTGTATGTCGATGGTGGTATATTTTGCAACCTTCCAGCTGAAATATTGCGAGATGATTGCGAACTGGTTATAGGAGTACATGTCAATCCCATTGTTCCGTTGCCCAAAAACACATCTCCAGGTCTGAAAAATGTGGCTGAACGTGTGTTTCATCTGGCTGTCAATGGCAACACCATTCATGAAAAATCCTTTTGTGATTTGGTGATTGACATGACCAAGAATAAATCGGTAGGCATGTTTGAAAATTCAAAAGCTGAAGAAATTTACAAGATGGGTTACGATACGGCTCTCAAGGCTTTTGAGGAATTTGATTTTGAAAAATACGGTTTGCCGAAACTTCTTTAATATTTTCCCCGCATTTATCTCTCAAAATGTGCGGCTCTTAAAAACTTTGTTTAAATTTGCGTAGTGCAATGCTTTAATCGATTCATGTAGTTGCACACCTTATATGTATTAAATTGTATAGATAGAAATGGACATACTTGAGCAAAATGATTCTCAATTGCAGCCAAATGCAGCTGAAAATGTAGAGGCTACTGTTTTGCCTTCGGGCGAACCTGAGAAGGTTTCCGATAAGGACGTAGATGATAATAATCCGGATGAGGAGGCCATTGATAAAATGAAAGACCTCACTAAAGAGGAACTCATAGAGAAAGCCAGAGAAATTGTGGCTTCTGCAGAGAATCCCGATTCTGAGTCTCGTGGCGAAATTGAGGCTGTTAAGCATAATTTCTATCGCATTATCAATCAGGAAAAGGAAGATGCAAAGTCCAAGTTTATTGCCGAGGGCGGGCGGGAATCCGATTTCGACCCCGTAGTGGATACACTGGAACTTGCATTCAAAGATATATTGACGGAGTATAAGAAGAAACGTCAGGCTGAGTTTGAACGGGAGGAGACCGAGAAACAGAACAATCTGGATAAGAAGAAAAATCTTATTCTTGCTTTGGGTCAACTTATTGAGAATACTGATGATTTTGGTAAGAAAGTTCCCGCTTTTCAGAAATTGCAGCAGGAGTGGAAATCCATTGGCATGGTACCAGCTACCGATGTAGCCAAGATTCGCGAGACTTATCAAGGATTGGTTGAGACTTTTTATGATGGACTCAAAATCAATAACGAGATGAGAGATTATGACTTCAAGAAAAATCTTGAAGCCAAAACTAAACTTTGTGAGTCGGCGGAGGCTCTTGACGCAGAGACGGACGTGGTGAATGCCTTTAAAAAACTTCAACTCCTGCATGAGGAATGGGGTGAACTGGGACCGGTAGCCAAGGATTTACGTGAAACTATCTGGAACAGATTTAAGGCAGCTTCTACAGTCATCAATAAGAAGCATGCAGAATTTTTTAATAAACTGCGTGCCGCCGAGACTGACAATTTGGCGAAGAAAACCGAAATATGTGAGAAAATTGAGGCTATAGACTTTTCTAAGTTGGCTTCGTTTAAGGAATGGCAGGATCAGAGCAAGGTCATAATAGATTTGCAAGGTGAGTGGCGGAAAGTCGGTTTTGCGCCGAAGAAATTCAACACCACTATCTATGAACGATTCCGTGCGGCTTGTGACAAGTTTTTCAATGCCAAGGGTGAATACTTCAAATCTGTAAAGGCTAACTTTGCAGATAACCTTGCTAAAAAGGTGGCTTTGTGTGAACAGGCTGAGGCCTTGAAGGATAATACGGATTGGAAGGAGACGACTGAAAAATTGGTGGAGCTGCAAAAGGAGTGGAAGACCATCGGTTCTGTTTCCAAAAAGCAGTCTGACCTTGTCTGGAAGCGTTTTATTTCAGCTTGTGATGCCTTTTTTGATGCCAAGTCAAAGCAGTTTAAGGAGCGAAAAAGCGAAGAGCAGGTTAATCTGGACAAGAAGAAAGAACTGATTGAAAAGATTCAGACGCTTGATACTGCAACCGACACCAAAGCAGCGGCAGATACCCTGCGTGCTCTAATCAAAGAATGGAATGCTGTGGGGCATGTGCCTTTTAAAGAAAAGGATGCTTTGTATAAATCGTATAAAGCAGCTATTGACGAGAAGTTTGATGTGCTGAACATGAAGGAATCTTCCTCCCCACGCAATTCATCCCGTTCTGTTTCCGACTCTAAGTCGGATGGCAGTAAACTAGCCCGACTGAAGGCCAGTATTGCTACTTACGAGAATAATATCGGGTTCTTGGCCTCGTCCAAGTCTTCTTCTGCATTGAAAGATGTAATAGAGAAGAAAATTGCGGAGATGCGTAAGGAAATTGCACAAATTGAAAATAATAGGTCAGCATCAAGTGAAGCGACTGACGAGAAAAACACAAAATAAATATTAGGAATTTCCGTTTTTTATAAAAAGTATAATCTTATAACAAAAAAGTATTAGAGAAAATGAGACCTACAGATGACAACTGGCAGAATTCCGGGAGGAATGAAGCTGGAAATGAAGGTGAAGGACAGTCAGAGAAGAAAAGTTTCAACCCTAACTTCTCAAATGACAACAAAGTAATTCGTGGTAACAACGTAAATGGTGAGCGCCGTCAGCGTCGTCACATTGGTGAAACGCGTTTTGTAAATCCTGATGCCAGAATGTCTGGTCGTCCTTTCCGTTCGGGTAGTGATTACCAGAACAATGGTGACAGCCAGGGCAATAATGGCGGCTACGGCAACAACCGTGGCGGCGGCTATGGTGACAATCGTGGCGGTGGCTACGGCAACAACCGTGGCGGTGGCTATGGCGACAACCGTGGTGGCGGCTACGGCAATAACCGTGGCGGCGGCTATGGTGACAATCGTGGCGGTGGTTACGGCAATAACCGTGGCGGCGGCTATGGCGACAATCGTGGCGGTGGCTACGGCAACAACCGTGGCGGTGGCTATGGTGACAATCGTGGCGGTGGCTACGGCAACAACCGTGGTGGTGGCTACGGCAACAACCGTGGTGGTGGCTATGGTGATAATCGTGGTGGTGGCTACGGCAACAATCGCGGTGGTGGCTATGGTGATAATCGTGGTGGTGGCTACGGCAACAATCGCGGCGGCGGTTACGGCAACAATCGCGGCGGTGGCTACGGCAACAACCGAGGCGGTGGCTACGGCAACAATCGCGGTGGTGGTTTCAATCGTGGAGGTATGCAGCATAATAATGTACCTCAGCGTATGCCACAGCCAGTGGAATATGATATCCAGTATGATCCAGAAGAGGAAGTACGTCTTAATAAGTTCCTTGCCAATGCGGGTGTATGTTCACGTCGTGAGGCTGATTTGCTTATTCAGGCGGGTGCCATTACAGTCAATGGAACGGCCGTTACAGAATTGGGAACCAAGATACATCGTGCCGATAAGGTGATGATTCACGACCAGACTATCAATCCGGACAAACGTGTCTATTTATTGCTGAATAAGCCTAAGGATTGTGTCACCACTACGGATGACCCGAATGCCAAGCTTACAGTAATGGATCTTGTAAAGAATGCTTGTCGTGAGCGCATCTATCCTGTAGGTCGTCTTGACCGTAACACAACGGGAGTATTGCTGCTTACCAATGATGGCGATTTGGCAGCCAAGCTGACTCATCCTAAATTCAATAAGAAAAAGGTATATGAGGTGGTGCTTGACCATGAATTGAGTGAAGAGGACTACAACAAGATAATGGGTGGTATTACCCTTGACGATGGTGACATCAAGCCGGATGAATTGAGTATCTCAGAGGAAGATCCGAAGAAAGTCGGTATTGAGATTCATTCGGGTCGTAACCGTATTGTGCGCCGTATATTTGAATCTTGCGGTTATCGGGTTATCCGTTTGGACCGTACTTATTTTGCAGGTCTTACCAAGAAGAATTTGCGTCGTGGTCAATGGCGTTTCCTCTCTAACGAGGAGGTCAACAAACTGCGTATGGGTTCATTCGAATAATTGGAGGATTCCGATTTTCGTCTCATTAATCATAAAGGGTCGTGCGGTTTCTCTGCACGACCTTTTTTATATATAAATCATGAGATTCATTCTTTCTTTTCTATTGCTTCTTTTCTACCCGTTATGGTTTCTTTCTGCACAATCCAAGTATTTGTCAGACGAGACGACGGCATATATCCAGCGGTATTACAAACTGGCCATCCGTAATATGTATATATATCATATACCAGCCAGTATCACGCTTGCTCAAGGTGTATTGGAGAGTGGTAGCGGACGAAGTCCGTTGGTGAGCCATGCCAACAATCATTTTGGCATTAAATGTAAGGATGGTTACAATGGTCCTACCTATTATCAGGATGATGAGACGAAGCAGGAATGTTTTCGTGTTTATTCGTCAGCTGATGCTTCTTATTACGACCATTCGTTGTTTCTTTGTTCGCGACCGGCTTACACCAATCTGTTTGCTCTGTCCATGTCTGACTATAAGTCGTGGGCTTTAGGACTCAAAAAATCGGGATATGCTACCAATCCTCATTATGCCGATCAGCTGATAGAAATAATAGAAGTGAATAAACTGTATGAGTATGACCGAAATCCGGAGAAATATTTGCCACGTGCGTCTGTTTCCGATAAACCGGTTTTTCCTGATAATTTTCCGCCTCAGTGTGTCAATGGTATGATAAATGGTGTGAAATGTGTATCGGTGCAGAAAGGTACCACCTTTTTCGGTATAGCCAAACAGGCGGGCTTGACGGTGCAGCAAGTCAAAGCGTACAATAACTTTCCCGACAATTATGTGTTGAAAGAAGGAGAAATCGTCTATCTTCAGCCTAAACAGCGGCGATATTTTGCCACAAAATATCATTATGTGCAGTCGGGTGAGACCATGCTCTCCATCTCACAGTTATATGCGATGAATTTGGATGTGTTCAAGGAAATGAATCACGTGACGGGCAACTGGGTTCCCGTAGGTAAAAGGCTTATTTTACACTACTGATTTTCCAGTAATATTTGTTCATGCTCAAGGCTTTACGTAGACCGTGAGGCATTAGATTATAGTGTTTGCCCATGAAGAATCCGCATAGTTTGGCAAGGCTCTGCATTACAAAGAGAAAGATTAGGCTATAGCGTTTTTCCTTTGATAGTCCTTTTATAATATACTTGGCTTGGGCTTTACCCTCGTTCATTGAAGAGAACTGATTGAACATTTGTTCATTTTGTTTCTGTGATACGCCTTGGTCAAAGTATCGTTGAAATATTTTTTTCAAGGAATAGTTGTGAGAGTGTAAAACCATGGCATCGGCAGCATATGCTATGCTGTAGCCCGATGAAATCACCTTATAGGCAAATTGCATATCCTCATTGAAGATATTGTGGGTAGGAAATCCGTTTAATTCCCAAAAAGTGGAACGCCTATACATGGCACAGACATTAGAACAGAAACAGACTTTAATGCCCATTACGGCTTTATCTTTAGCACTTTTGACATATCCAACGGGAGGATAATTGAAGTTGCGTGATAGCCGTTCTATTGGCATTTCGGAGTCAGCCACCTGACGTCCAAAAGCAATCACAACATCCTCTTTGATATTTTTTGAAAGGTTCTCCAATAAATGGTCGTCTGCCGGAATCGCATCTTGCGTGATAAACAATATCAAATCAGCATCAGACATTCTGGCTCCATCGTTGCGAGTGGTGCCATGGTCAAAATCCTCACTCTGTATGTGACGTATTTCTATATTGTCGGCAATTTGATATTGTGCATTGAAATCTTCAGCCGTATGGCCTGCTGTCAGCGTATTGATGATGTATATCTTGTGGGGTGGTATGCTTTGGCGCTGTAAATTGCCCAACAATAGACCCAGTTTTTCGTCGGGGTTGCAGGTCGGTATGATTACATCAATCGTCATGGACTTTCTTTTTGTGTTTCTGTTAATGATATTGTTGCTTACTTCGTCCAAACTTTAGAGATTTCAGCAATGTAGACTTTGTGAAAGTCGTTTTTGGGAAAATTTGCGGGAATAAGACTTTGGTCATAAAAGGCTTTGGGGTCCAGAAACTGGCCATAAATCTTTTTACACTCCAATATCAGGCGAGCTTCTTCAAATGCCATATTCCCTAGTTCTGTGCTCAATGGTGTCAGTCCAGCTTCTTTTATTTTGTCGCAATCCTTTCCCGATTTTGAACCGCAGATGTTAAGAGCCTTTCTATACGTTTCTGGCAATACAGACAAGGTGAAAGTATCATTTTTTTCCAAAAATCCGAATGTGTACCGTTGAGGACGTATGAAAATGATGGCTATGGGTTTATTGAACAATATTCCCATGGCTCCCCAGCTTGCGGTCATTGTATTGTATTTGTCCTTGCTGCCAGCGGTTACCAGCATCCATTGATGACCAATCAGGTCAAATACATTCTCATTCAGTTCAGTCGCTTTTATCTCTCTGTACTTGTTCATTCTATCCTTTTTTAGGGAAAAACAATGCTACAAATTTAGAAAAATACCTCGAACATTACAATTTTATTGCCCAACTTATGTTTGAGTTGGCGACTTTATCCAATTTTTTTATTCTGATTTTTCAATTTTCCATCATCAGACTCATGTAGGCTGCTTCTTTTGGCTTTTTCTCATCATGAATCAGTATGTTTACCAATTGTGTGATGTCTACTTCTTTTATCGGTTTGCAGGGTATTCCCTTTTTTGTCATTTTCCCCTTGCTGATATAGTATTGTCCACAGTTCTCGTCTATTATTGGGTCATAAACATTCATACTCAATTCCATTTCGGGATTGTGGCGGGCGTATATTTTCAACAAGTGTGTCAGATTGATAATCCGTCCCATTCCATAATCCTCCCCCTTGTTTGTGTTATGCTGCCGGACTCTCACTGTTTTTATATGTGAATTTTGTATCAGGTAGTTGACTATGCACAATTCATAGTCCATTGTACAGCTGGGATTTATTATTTCCTCAATACTATAACAGGTATTATCATTGCAGCAATAGGCCAGTGCCACCGATTTAAGTTCTCCATTTTTGAAGGCGGTTATCACTTTCCCGTTGTCGACAAGCAAGTCTGCAATTATTTCCTCATAGTCGCTGTTGGTGTGTTGTATGCCGAATTGGCATTGTTTCATTCCCTTTTTCATAAAAGGAAAGAGCCAGTCTTTCAGTTTTGCCTTTCGTTGTTCTCTGACAACCCCCTCTCGTGTGTTAGGCATATCCTCCTTAGGACATGCCAGTTCTATCTCCTTTATTTTAATGTCGTATGCCTTGAATCCAAATTTATTATCATATTCCACATATTCTTTTTTGAAGAGAGTAGCAAAATTGGTCTTTTGATAATAATCGAATAATTTTCTGTTGGCAGGAATCAGTGTGCATAGGTCGGTGCCATTTATGTACATCTCCTTGATACATTTGCGTAGTAACAGATCCATGCAGCCTTTTTTTCGGTAGTCAGGTTCAGTTCCTGCTCCCGACACATATTTGGTTTTTATGTTTTCACCAAAGTAGGTCATGGAGTAGGGTATCAGCAGCATGGAACTCTCCAGTTTGTTGCTTTTGAGGTTAGCCAAAAACCGCAGGCTATCAATATTTGATTTGTGGTCAAAGTAGAAGTCAATGAAGTCTTGGCTGTCGTCAAAGCAAGTTTTCCAAAGCGTTTTGGCTTCTTGTTCGTACTCACTTTTTTTTCTCATATTTTCAAATCATATTTTTTCAGCAGAATTGCGGGATTGTAGCTCATTTTAGCTTCTCGCAACCCGTCATCGCCCCCGTCATCCTCCCGGTTTATCCATTTCAACTCGGGATGATTGGTCTGCATTTCTTTAGCGAACAGAAAATTTATCATTTCGTAAGAGCCCGAATATTCACTCAGAGCTTTCTCAATGTGTACATATAGCGTGTCATTGATAATTTCTCCTACGGTGAATGCAATTATTTTATTGTCACATTTCAATGCCCCCCCGAAAAAGGGATATTTATCGTAATTGTCCAGCACTAGCAGGGTTCCTTCTTTTTCCGCTTCAAAATAGTTTCCTGTTTTTATAACTTCTTTTTCCCAAGTATCGACCAAAAATTTCCTTATCGATAAAATGTTGGATTGGTCAATATTTTCAAATGAAAAGTCGGAGTGGTCACGGGTAAACCGGTTGACATGATTCCTTTTTTTGTTGAGTTTATGTCCCTCCAATGTGGCCAGTTTGTCGCTTTCGTACAAATAGTCAGCCCATGTGTCACGAGGCACAGCCTTGCTGGTGTCGATGTCCATTTTTCCTAATTCACTTTCGGGTATCAGCGTCAAGTGTAGATGTGGGTCTCCAGCCTCTATACATATTTGTTGCAGACGGGGCAGGCTTTTACTGTATGGAAGTGTGCCGATTGGCAGAAAATAGGCATGTAAGCCTGTCTCTGTGTCAGTGCCTCTCATATACAGCGTATCGTTCTCTGTCAGATATTCGTAGTGAAAATAATTTGCCCACATATATATGCCTCCGATGGTGTAGTCGCAGGTTCTGAATGTCTGTTTATCCAGCATTCTTTTCACCTCGGCAATATTGTCAGTGTTGAAAGGTGTGAAATTCATATTTTGTTATTGTTTGTCGGTAGCTGATTGTATCGGGTTCGTACCTACATGCACTATGCTGTTTTCTGGTAGTGAGTTATATCCAAGCAGATGCAAGTGTACCTGCATGGTAGCTACCACATCCTTTTCGCAGTAAACCGAAATACGTTTGTAATCCTTTTCGTGATAGAACACGTTGGCAACTTCCGAGCCGTCAATGTCGTCTTTTGGGGTGGGAATGCCGAACACTGCGCATAGCAGTTTCAGTTGTGCACTATATCGGGTGGCACCGCATTTCCAAAGTTCCATGGTGTCGACGATGGGCGTTTCCCAAGGCTTTTTGTCAGTAAGTTGCAGTATTTGGGGCAGCTTTATCTGGTAAATCAGCATACGGCGAATCAGGTAGGGAATGTCAAAGTCCTTGGCATTGTGCCCACAAAGTTTCCTGTAGGTCAATTTGTTCTTATCCAATAGATTGGCAAATTGTTGTAGCATCTGTTTCTCATCGGTGCCATAAATGGAACTGACGCAAAAACGAGTTTCATGGGTGTCTTTACTCTCGTAAAAAGCGCCGAATGAGATGCAGACCACCCGTCCAAATTCAGCGTATAGTCCAGCTGTCTGCACTTTGTCTTCTTCGCTCATGTCATCGGGGTAATCCTGTGGAGCATATTTCTTCATTTTTTCCACTTTTTCTTCCCACAAATGTCCGAATGTTTCATCATTCCCATTTACCAATCCCTCCATGGGCGCTGTCTCTATGTCAAGATAAAGAATGTCTTTCTGATAATCCATATTATTTTTCATTTATTTCTCTATTTTGTAAAGATAGCAAACTTTTTTTTGTTACTATATCATCTGTCATTCTCTTTTATTTGTTTGATGTAGAAAGAGAGATGGGAAGAGATTCTTTTATCGATGTGCTTTTTTGTCAGATTTTTGACGGGTTTCTGCCAAGAAGTCATATCGTTTATACTTGGCAAGACTTTTGTATTTAAGGGGTGAGGGTTGTGCCCGCTTTATAAGTCAGATAATAAAAAATAGATATAATATGAGCGAAAAAGAGGAAGATAAGCAGCAGCAAAATGTAGCATCCGAAGTGGAGGATAAGGAACAACAGACAGCAGAAGCCGCGGAAGATCAGACAAAAGCAACAGCTAAAGCCGATCAGGCAACTGTTGACGATAAACCAGCGGAAGAGACTGTTGATGTCCCAGATTCCGATGCTCAGCCAGTTGACAATGCGGCTGCTGACAATGCGGATTCTGCCAAATTGGCAGAGCTTCAGGCCAAAATAGACAAAATGCATAACGATTATCTGCTCCTTTATGCTGATTTCCAGAATTACAAGAAACGGACGCTGAAAGAGAAGAGTGACCTGATAAAATCAGCGGGAGAAAGCATTTTTGTAAATATGCTTCCTCTTATAGATGATGTGGAGCGCGCTTTGCAGTCTATTGACAAGGCCGATGCCATTGATGGCGTGAAAGAGGGTGTGGAGCTTATACATAATAAGTTCACAGCTTTCTTGTCACAAAATGGCGTGAAGCCCATAGAAGCCAAAGACCAGAAATTTGATACGGAGCTGCATGAGGCAATAGCCCAGATGCCAGCACCGACACCCGATAAAAAGGATGTGGTGATTGATTGTACGCAGAAAGGCTATACACTTAATGACAAAGTTATCAGATTTGCCAAGGTTGTGGTGGCCAAGTAGGCTGATCGCCCGTTTTATGCAGGATTAATAAAATTTAAATATTATGGCTTCGAATAATGATTATTACGATATACTGGGCGTAAGTAAAACGGCGACCGATGCAGAGATAAAATCGGCTTACCGCAAGCTTGCCGTCAAATATCATCCCGACCGTCAAGTTGGCAAATCGGATGCTGAAAAAAAAGAGGCAGAGGAGAAATTCAAGGAGGTAGCGGAGGCCTATAGTGTGCTTAGTGATGCACAGAAACGCCAGCGTTATGACCAGTTTGGCAAGGCAGGCGTGGATGGCTCGGCGGGTGGCTTTGGTGGCTTCAGTGGAGCTTCGGCCGAAGATATTTTTTCTCAGGTGTTTGGCGACTTTTTTGGAGGTGGCTCAGGAGGTGGATTTGGTGGCTTCAGTGGATTTGGCGGCTTTGGTGGTGGCAACGCTGGTGGTGGACGTACGGCCAGCCGACAGGGTTCCAGTATCCGTGCCCGTATCAAACTGTCGTTGCAGGAGATTGCCAAGGGTTGTGAAAAGAAGTTGAAAGTGCCACATTATGTGTCCTGTCCCGATTGCAAAGGCACTGGGGCTCAGGACAACAGTTTCAGCACTTGTTCGCAGTGTCATGGATCTGGCTATATAACACGCGTACAACGTACCATTCTTGGTGCCATGCAGACACAGACGGTTTGTCCTGCCTGTGGTGGTGACGGAAAAATCATTACCAAGAAATGTGCCAAGTGTAATGGAGATGGAATAGTAAAGCAGGATGATGTGGTGTCGTTCAATGTGCCAGCAGGTGTGCAGAGCGGAATGCAACTTACGGTCCGTGGAAAGGGTAATGCACCACGACATGGCGGAGAACCTGGCGACTTGCTGGTTGTGATAGAGGAGGAGCCAGATAATGATCTGATACGTGATGAGGATGATATTATTTATAATGCCTTGATTCCGGTTTATACGGCAGTGCTGGGTGGAACTATTGAAATTCCTACCATTGAAGGCAAGGCCAAGATAAAAATAGAGCCAGGAACCCAGCCTAACAAAATACTCCGACTGAAAGGCAAAGGATTACCGAATGTGCAGCACTATGGTACGGGTGACCTGCTTGTGCATATTGGAGTATATATACCAGAGACATTGACCAAGGATGAGAAGAAAATCTTTGAAAAAATGGAAACATCGGATAGTTTCACCCCGACACAAGAGGCAAAAGATGCCTTTAAGGAACATTTTAAATCGATGTGCGAATAAAATCTTAGAACGAATAAAAATAACAGGGGCTGCATCCACGATATGGTGCAGCCCCTGTTGTTTTTGATGTTTGCCTTGATTGGTTATTTGCTCAATTCGTAACCGAATTTTTTCACATAAGCCTTATCTGTGCTGTTGGCCGATACGGTGTATTTATGGCCTGTTTTTGAGCCTGAAATTATGAGCCTTACCACATAATTGTCCCATCTGTTTTCTGTCTTTTCTGGGGTGATATCAGAGTGGTATATCTCTTCTTTCTTGTCGTTGAGTATGCTTATTGCAATGGGTCTGTCAAAATGAAAGTCAAAAGTCATTTTTTCACTGCTTGTCTTTTCTCCGTCCGTATTTTCTTCAATGCGGTGCAGTGCCACTTTTATCTGTTTGTTGATGACGCATTCTTCTATTTTTGCGACCATGTTTTTGTCATCCATCTTGCGTTTGATTTAAGGGTTATTTTTTATCATATTTTTGAATCCAGATGTGAATTTCACATCATATTTGTTGTTTGCATCACTGAAAATGAAGTAGCCTTCCAGTTCGGGATGAGCTTCAATTAGCGACATGGCTTTGTCAATGCCTAGTACCATGCATGCGGTGGCGTAGGCATCAGCCTCCATGCAAGTAGGCGCATATATGGTGGCGCTCAGCAGACTATGGTTGACAGGATGGCCTGTGTGGGGGTCGATGGTGTGAGCAAATTTTTTTCCGTTCTTATAGTAGAATTGTCGGTAATTGCCTGAAGTTGCCAGACCTCCGTGGCTCATCTCTATTATTTGTTGTAATTCGTTCTGTTGCTGTGTACTGTCATCTACGGGCTTAGTGATGCCGATAGTCCAGTTCTTACCTTCCTGGTTATGTCCTTTCACCACACATTCACCTCCTATTTCCACCATGTAATTTTTCACACCATGCTTTTCCAACAAGCGAGCCACGACATCGCTTGAATATCCTTTGGCTATGGCCGAGGCGTCCAGCATGATGGCAGGGTCAGATTTAATCAGATGGTCTCCTTCTATTTTCACTTTTTGATATCCCACATGTTTCATAATCTCTTTCACCTGAGATTCTGTAACGTGGTCTTTCTTGTCAAAACCGAATCCCCAAGCGTTGACCAATGGGGCCACGGTCATGTCGAAGGCACCTCCCGATGCTGCCGATACCTTTTCTCCCTCCTCAAATACGGTGCGAAAGTTGTTGTCAATCTTGACGTTGGAATCGTTTTTATTGATTCGACTGATGATTGATTGTGGCTCGAATGTGGACAGAGACAGATCAAACTGTTTAAATTCGGCTTCGTATTCTGTTTGTAATGATTTTCCATTAGGTGCCTCGTATGTTATATGGTAAGTGGTGCCGTGTACGTGTCCTTCTTCGTGCAGGTAGACACTGGCGGCAATAGCCTTTGCAGACTTGTTTTTGCTCTTCTGGCTGACTCCTATTCCTATCAGGATAAGCAGCAAAACGGCTGCTGTTGCTATGCTTGTTGTCTTTTTCATTCTATGCTTGTTGTCTTTTTACAAAGTTATTATAAAACTCTGGAAAAATCGAATGAAAAACTCAGAATAGTGCAAGTTGGACTGTTCATTAACGAATTATGATGAATATCACAGAAACTTGTACGAAAGGCAAAATATCTTTTATCGCTTCTGTTCCTCAATAAATACATCTATTTCCCCTAAATAACCAATTTCTTTAGGAAGTACAAACATATTGTTGGGATTTAGATATTTTCTGAAATGGTTTTCAATATCGGATATTTCCAGACCTTCAATACTTGTATTAGTATTAAATCCCACAGGTTGTATATGACACAATTTCCATTCAGGCATAGCAAATTCACCTAATGGCTTGGTGTATTTAGCTTTGTCCTTAATCTCCTTTGTCACTATAAAAACCATTGGCAACTCGTTTTGGCTCAATAGATCTTTAATTCGAGATAAGGTAACCTCCGTTCTATTTAATACATTATTATATACCCAAATAGCTGCGGTATTATCTGAAATGATAATTTCTCTCCCACTGGGATGCATAAATGATTGACCTCGCTTGCTTGTTTCTTTGCGAATAATCAATGGCATATCTTTGTCTGCTATCCATTCCTCTATCAGATTATTCCAGTTTTTGAGTATTTCAGCATCTATTTGAGGGTTGTTTGGAGAATTACGCCATAATGTGCCTATTTCCTTGATTTTCATTCGAATTTCTTCTCCTACCAAATCTTTTGTAGGTATGGATTTTTTGGACTGCTTACTACTGCTTGTAACCATATGCTAACTATTCAAATAAATCATACCACAAAGGTACTCGAAATAAACCAAAAGGGCAAAGTTCTGCTGTTTATAATTGTCTTTGTCTGAAATTCCGACTCCATTTTCATACTTACATTGTTTCAATTCGTTTTTTCTGTGTATTTTTGTGCAAAACAGATTTCTAAATGATGCGAATTGATATACTCTCAGGTGTTCCCGAATTGTTGGAGAGTCCGCTCAGTCACTCCATTGTACAGCGAGCTATAGACAAAGGTCTGGTTGAAATATACATTCACAATATCCGTGACTATACGCTCGATAAGCATAAGAAGATAGATGACAAGGCTTTCGGATTCAGTGCCGGCATGGTGATGCAGATAGAGCCAATAGATCGGCTCATATCCAAGTTGAAAAGCGAACGGGACTATGACGAGGTCATTTATACTTCCCCCGATGGAGAACTGTTTGATCAGCCCATGGCCAATTCTATGTCACTGCTGGGTAATATCATTATTCTTTGTGGTCATTATAAAGGTATAGATCAGCGCATCAGGGAGCATTTGATTACCAAAGAAATATCTGTGGGTGATTTCGTGCTGACAGGAGGTGAATTGGCGGCTTGCATCATGGCGGATGCGGTGGTCAGACTTATTCCTGGAGCGATGAGTGATGTGGAATCTGCACTTTCCGATTCTTTTCAGGATAATCTGCTGGCTCCTCCTGTCTATACCCGTCCCGCCGATTATCATGGATGGAAAGTGCCCGATATACTGACATCTGGAAATGAGGCAAAAATAAAAGAGTGGGAATATGAGCAGGCCTTGGAGCGTACCAAACGTCTCCGTCCAGATTTGCTCAGTGGTTCAGGTAAATAATATTGTTTAGCTTATGTTGATAGAGTACATGGAACTTCCGTTTAGCACATTCTTGCAGCATTCTTTAAATATGTTGCCATCAGTTGCCGATGTGTGTGGGGCTGTGTTGGCTGTTCTTGCTATTTTGACTATTGCATTTGTGATAGACCTCGTTTTACAGAAAGTGGTGATGCCAGCCCTTCACCGTTTTGTGGAAAAAACCGAGAACAAGTGGGATGACATTCTTTTTGATGACAAGGTGGTGGTCTACTTTTCCCATCTTTTGCCCATACTGGTAGTGTATTTGCTGCTTCCTTTGGCTTTTCAGCCGGGCACTATTGCTTTGGTTCTATTGAGCAAGCTGGCATTGCTTGTTTTGTTCATTGGTTTCTGTTTTTTTGCCATGTCAGCCTTCCGAGCCAGTAACCGCATACAGGAGCAGATGGAAGATATGGAGGACGAAGAGGAACAGGAAAAACCAAAAATGCACACCTTGAATCTTGTGTTCCAAATAATCCGATTCATGTTTTTTGCATTAATGGGTGCGTTCTTTGTTCATGCTGCTGTGGCAGAGGTGGAATCAGGTTCCACTGCGATTCCTGCTTTCATATTTAATATGATAGGTGGCACATTACAGAACGCGCTATTGGTGGGACATGGCATACTAATGGTGTTTATTATACTGTTGGCTTCTCTGCTTGATTATTTCATTCGACTGGTGTTGATGCCGCTTGTTGCCGATTTCGTGAAATATACAGAAACCAAACTGGACGATATTATTTTTGATGATGGTGTGGTCAAGTATCTATCGCAGTTGTTGCCTGTCACCCTTATTTATTTTCTGTTACCTCTATCGTTTGATTCGGGTTCGGTTTGGCTGGTGTGGATGCAAAAGTTGTGCAAGGTCTGTCTTGTTATTGTGTCGTGCCGTATGTTTATAGCTATGCTCAGCGCAGGCCGAAAGATATTGGAAGAGGTAGAGAAACAAGGTGATTTGTCAGGAATGAAAGGCCGGCCTATGGGAATTGTGTTTCAGTTGTTCCGCCTCCTCATCATTCTTATCGGTATCATCTTGGTTGTAAGTATTGTTTTTGACCGTTCTCCATGGACTCTGTTGACAGGTTTGGGTGCATCGGCAGCCATACTCACTTTGGTGTTCAAGGATACCATTATAGGCTTCGTTTCTGGTCTTCAGCTGTCATCTAACGATATGTTACGGGTTGGTGATTGGGTAACCGTTCCAAGCCAAAAGGCCAATGGAATTGTCAAAGGTGTTACACTCCACACCGTCAAGATTGTCAATTTTGACAAATCGGTATCAACCATTCCTCCCTCGATGTTGGTCAACGGCTCGTTTATCAATTGGAGAAATATGGTTTCCGAGGGGTCCAGACGTATATGCCGGCCGGTATATATAGATTTGTCTTCAGTTCATTTCTGTTCTCCAGATGAACTTGCTGCATTTGACAAGATAGCTTGGTTGCATCCGTTAGTAGAACGAATAGAGAAAAATGGAGGTAAGGATTTTGACGGAGTTCAGCCAACCAATTTAGGCGTGTTGCGTTATTATTTGTTGAAATTCATAGAGCATTATCCGTTGTGTGATTTGTCGGAACGTCACATGGTGCGGCAATTGGAGCCGACGGAGCATGGATTGCCGCTTGAGTTGTTCTTCTTTGTGAAGGAGGTTGACTGGGTATGTTTTGAGAAAATCCAGTCCAGCGTATTTGAGCAAGTGTTTGCCATTATTCCTCAATTTCATTTGCGTGTATTCCAGACTCTGCATGGGGGAGTGGGAGAAGATACAACCCTGTAGTATGGTTTTATTAATGTTTTTTTATTTTATGGCGTTTGCTTTCCAATAATTATAGCGTATTTTTGTGCCAGAAAAAATATATTTACATTAATTATATAATAATATGAAGAGAGTATTACTTCTGATTGCATCATTTATAATGTGTGCATCTGCGGTCAATGCTGACCCAGAGTGGGGATTGACAGCAGGTTTGAATGTTTCTACATGGAATGGCAGCGATTGTGACGCCCGTGCTGGATTCAACATTGGCGTGAAAATGGAGGATGAGGTGTCTGCCCCATTTTTTATAGAGGCAGGCGCGCTTCTTTCAAATAAGGGTTGCAAGTGGGATTATAGTTTGGCTGGTTATGATGTTTTGAAAGAGAACTTTTCTTTATGGTATTTGCACGTTCCTGTTAATTTCGGTTATAAATTTGACTTGAATGAAAATTTGCAAATAGCTCCAAAGGTCGGTATTTACGGTGCTGTGGGGTTATGGGGAGACGATGGAAATGATAATGACCCATTTTATGATGACTTAAAAGTAAAAGAAACAACGATTTCTAATGATCATTTCAGTAATTTTGATTTTGGTTTTAATTTGGGTGTTAATTTCTATGTTCAGAAGCATTTTGAAGTCAGTACCGGTTATGATTTCGGTATGGTGAATGTTTGGGATGGCATTAAGGAAGATGACGTCACTTATTTTAAGTCTGATGATTCAAAGAACCGTAATTGGTATTTGAATTTGGCCTTTCTTTTCTGATAAGATAATAACAGTTAGGTGATTATATAAAGGCGTTCTTATAGGAACGCCTTTTTGTTTTAATTCTGCAATGAATGCAATGTTTACTTTTTTTTGTTTTTCGCTAATTTTATGTTTTTAAACATAAAATTATTTGTGAAGGACAGAAATATAGTATATATTTGTGGTGATATAAACTAATGATGATTTATAATTTCAATAACAAATTTTTAAACAATTAGGAAATGAAGAAACTTTTATTTATTGCAGTTGCAGCTATGTTTGCAATGTGTGCCAATGCACAGAATTTTGGTATTACGGTTGGTCTGAACGAGTCTAGTTTCGCAGATGGTGATTATGATAGCCGTACTGGGTTTAATCTTGGTGTGAAATTGGAAGCAGATGCAGCAGAGGGTTTCTATTATGAAGGTTCTGCATTGTTTTCAAGAAAAGGTTATGAATTCGAGCAGTCTGTATTGTTCACATCAGTGACGGATGACGTGGATTTGTATTATTTGGAAGTTCCTATTAATTTGGGTTATAAGTTTAATGTGAATGATAATTTCCAAATAGCTCCAAAGGCAGGCATTTATTTGGCTGGTGGTTTGTTTGGAAATGATGATAAGATGGATTGTGACCCATTTGCTGATTATAATGATAAGACGGATGGTGTTGTTGATGATAACAATCGTTTTGATGCAGGTCTGGGTATTGGTGCCAATTTCTGGATCGCACGTCATTTTGAGATTAGTACGGGTTATGAGTTCGGTCTTGTCAAGGTAAATAAGGACATTTCCGATGATTCTCAGAATCGTAACTTCTATGCTAATTTTGCATACATCTTTTAATAGATAGAAAACTTATTAAAAGCGCCAAACTTTTATAAAAGTTTGGCGCTTTTTCTGTTTTAGATGTCGACGTCTCAAATACAATTTTCTAATAATTGAAAAATGAAGAGATTTTTATTTATTGCAGTCGTTGCTATGTTTGTAATGTGTGCCAATGCGCAGCGCTTGGGCATTACGGGGGGACTGAATGTTTCCCGTTTGATGAAATCCAATTATGATAGTCGCATTGGGTTTAATGTTGGTGGAAAATGGGAATATGACGTTGTAAGCGGTTTTTATTATGAGGGAGATTTGTTGCTGTCGAGAAAAGGTTTTGTGAACGAAGCAGATAATGACCATACCTTATTGGACCCAGATGAATATGGTGTTTCTACTTTTTCGGATACAAAAGAAAAATATAAGTGTGGTTTGTATTACTTGGAACTTCCAATTTATTGGGGGTATTCGTTTAGTGTAAATGATAATTTTCAAATTACCCCTAAGGGTGGAGGCTATGTGGCAGTCGGATTATTTGGCGACAGTAATGGTATAATCGGTTCTTTTCCAGATTCCTATACGCGTCTTGATGCTGGACTATGTGTAGGAGCCAATACATTGTTTGGTCGTCATTTTGAATTGAGTATAGGTGGGGAGTTTGGTCTGATTGAAACTTGTGAATATGCTAACTCTCAGAACTGTAACGTCTATGCCAATTTTGCATACATCTTTTAATAGATAAAATATAAAAAACGTCAGCCTTTTATAAGTTTGGCGCTTTTTTTGTTGTTACCTCGTTAGGAGATACAAAACTTTTAGAGCTCATAATATGTTTTTTGCCCTTTTATGTTAATTTTGCCGATGATTATATTTATTAAAAAGTTATGATAAAAAGATTATTACTTTGTTTAATGGCCTCATGTTCCTTCATCTTTGTAGCCAATGCCCAATTTGGAGTGACAGCCGGTTTTAATTCCTCCTCTATAGTCAATGATAATTATGATGGGCTTTCCGGTTTTAATGTCGGTATCAAAGGAGAAGGTGTGATTGGAGACAGCAGTGTTTTTGTGGAGGGCTCGTTGCTGTTATCCAACAAGGGGTATAGCTGGACTCCCACTTTCAGTGCGGCTGGCCGTACCATAAAATGCGATAAACAGAGTGTTCGCCTCTATTATATGCACATTCCTGTTTATCTTGGTTATAAATTTCATATTACCAATGGATTTGACTTGGCTCCTAAGGCGGGCGTTTATTTGGCTTATGGACTTTGGGGAGACGATGGGGACAACGACCCTTTCTGTCAGTATCATGAGACTTTTCAATGGAAAAATTTTGAACGGTTTGATATGGGCGTAAATGTGGGTGTGAACGTGAATGTGATGCGTCATTACCAAGTGAGTGTAGGATATGAATGGGGACAGATTGGTTTGTCGGAAGAGGTGGCCAATGATCGTCTCCGTAATTTCTATGCTAATTTGGCTTATCTATTTTAAATATAAAAACAGATTCCTATGAAAAAGGTCTTTGTATTGTTGCTGATTCTTTTTACAGCTTGTTCTGCTCAAGCCCAAGACTACCTGTTTGGTGTTTTTGGTGGTATCAATTCCCTATATGATGGAGATCGGACTACAGACGGACATTTGGGATTTAACACAGGCCTCAAGTGTGAGGCTGAATTTTCCAAAGGCTGGATATTGGAGTTTGACACCTATCTGGAACGCAAGAGTTTCAAGGAACAATATGAAGATTGGCATAACACGTGTTTCTGGTCCAATAAACTTGGTGTCGGACACAAGTCGGTAATTGATGACCATTTTGCAATAGCTCCAGTGGCTTGTTTCTATTATTCCTCGCGTTGGGACGTCACCTTGTCCGATTGGCTTGACATAGATGTATCAAATCATAATTCAGAATTTGCCAATCAAGATATAGGTATGAATATGGGAGTCAATCTCTATATAGAAAAGAATTTTGAATTTTCGGTTGGGTATAACTGGAGTTGGGTGCGTATGTGCCCAACATTATCAGGAAGTCAAGACAATCATTTCTATGCTACTTTTGGCCTCGTAATTGGAGGCTCGTATGATTCTCCAAAATCCAAATGATATTTTTCTCTGATTGACGCATTATATTATGGCAACATTCAAACAACAGATTTTTTTGGCGGCAACGCCTGATTTCTTTCCATCCGTAGGTTTTAAAATGGCTTGTGAACTGGCTTCAGCCTATCGCAAGGATGTTTGCTTTTTGGGTGTGCCGTTCAAAAAAGGCCAGGATTTGAGTTCTTACGATTCGGTCTTTGCCCAGTGGGTGAATCAGAACAGCGAGGCATGCCCCGATGTCCAGATCAATTATCGTGTGATGTCGCCACTTGATGATTTCACGGACATTATTGAGCAAAGTGAGGCTTCAATGCTCATATTTCAGCTAAATGATAAGGCGTGGCCATTTTCGCATCCTCAAAAACTATTGGATGTTTGTCGCAGTTTGCGTGTTCCCTATTTTTTTGTCAGAGAAGGACAAAACATTTCTTTCGACCGTATTTTGGTCCCTGTCGGTTTTTTGATGGAAGAACGGGAGAAAGGGCCCTTCAGTAGCAGTCTGGGACGTTATTTCAATTCGGAGATAATGCTGATGCCTGCTAAGGATTATGGCAGCCGTGCGCGTCAAACCGCTGATGCTATCCGTACTTTGCTGGAGAAGTCAGATGTCAAATTTCAGGAAATGGAAGCCCATAAGGATAGTTTCCATGTGGAAATTGAGGCTGCCGATGTTGCGGCCAGTTATAATGTGTCCCTGCTTATGATTTCTGCTTCACGAGATTATGGGCTGGACGACATTTTGTTTGGACCAAAGGAACTAAAAGTGATTAAGAGAAGCACGGTTCCTGTTATGGTCATAAATCCGCGAGGCGATTTATATGCTTTGTGTGGTTGATTTTAGGTTTATCATTCACTTAATTCTGTTTTATGTTCGAGTCTTTTATTGCAAAATCGCTGAATATTGGAGAAAAACAAGTATCTAATACGTTGAAATTGTTATCAGAGGGTTCT
This sequence comes from uncultured Bacteroidales bacterium, assembly GCA_937872735.1. Classification (GTDB taxonomy): domain Bacteria; phylum Bacteroidota; class Bacteroidia; order Bacteroidales; family Paludibacteraceae; genus Physcocola. Next base: position 19,585 of record CALMUD010000108.1, on the reverse strand, counting down.
ACTATACCTTTTATAAGTCGTTACCGCAAAGAGATGACTGGTTCGCTTGATGAGGTGCAAATACAAAATATAGAAGAACAGTATGACAAACTTTCCACTTTGCAAAAGCGAAAGGAATTTATATTATCTTCTATCGGGGAAGAAGGCAAATTGACGCCAGATCTCCAAAAGAAAATAGAGAATTCATGGTCGGCAACAGAGTTGGAAGATTTGTATTTGCCCTATAAACCCAAACGTAAAACACGGGCTGAAGTGGCTCGGCAGAAAGGTTTGGAACCTTTGGCTAAACGACTGATGATGCAGATAGATGGAAAATTGTCATCGGTAGTATCAGCTTATGTAAAAGGAGAGGTGAAGTCGGCCGAAGATGCCATAAAAGGAGCCCAGGATATCATAGCCGAATGGGTGAGTGAACAGGAAGGTGCGCGTGATAAGGTAAGACGGGTCTTTTCTCGGGAGGCGGTTATTGTCAGTCGTGTAGTCAAGGGGAAAGAAAAAGCGCCCGATTCGGCAAAATTCAGTGATTATTTTGATTTTAGCGAACCATTGCGCAAGTGTTCTTCTCATCGTCTGTTGGCTATGCGCAGGGGGGAAGCGGAAGGTATATTGCGGGTATCTATAGCCCCGGAAGATGACAAAAATATTGAGGAGGGATTGTCCCGAATTTTTGTCAAAGGCCAGTCTGAGTCTTCCAAATTGGTGGAAGAAGCTGTACTCGATGGTTATAAACGACTGATAAAACCTGCCATTGAGACAGAGTTTGCCGGCAGTAGCAAACAATTGGCCGACGAGGAGGCTATCCGCGTGTTTGCTGAGAACCTGAAGCAACTGTTATTGGCTCCTCCATTGGGGCAGAAGCGTGTAATGGCTATAGATCCCGGATTCCGTACCGGATGTAAGGTGGTCTGTCTTGACGCTCAAGGAACTTTACTTCATTTTGAAGCAATTTTTCCTCATGCTCCTCAGTGTAAGGCTACCGAAGCCGCGTCAACCCTTTCCCGTCTGGTGGACAAATTCCAGATTGAGGCCATATCTATAGGAAACGGAACTGCGGGACGGGAGACGGAACAATTGGTACAATCCATTTCTTTTTCTCATCCAGTGCAGATATTTGTAGTGAGTGAAAATGGAGCGTCTGTCTATTCGGCTTCTGCTATTGCCCGTGAGGAATTTCCGAAGGAGGATGTGACAGTGAGAGGCGCTGTATCAATAGGCCGACGTCTGATGGATCCTTTGGCTGAATTGGTTAAGATAGATCCCAAATCGATTGGGGTGGGGCAGTATCAGCATGATGTGGACCAGACCAAACTAAAAAAATCGCTGGACCAGACCGTTATCAACAGCGTAAATATGGTAGGGGTCAATCTGAATACAGCCAGCAAGCATTTGCTTACCTATGTATCGGGATTGGGTCCGCAACTGGCGCAGAATATAGTTGATTATCGGGCAGAAAATGGTCCGTTCAAATCCAGAAAGGAACTGAAAAGAGTATCCCGTCTTGGAGAGAAAGCCTATGAGCAGTGTGCCGGATTCCTTCGCATTCCTGATGCCGCCAATCCTTTGGATAATTCGGCGGTGCATCCTGAAAGATATGCTGTGGTGGAGTCAATGGCAGCTCATCTTCATTGTTCGGTGGATGACCTTATTGCCCAAAAACAACTGAGAGACAGCATAGATTTGGCTAAATATGTCACGGATTCGGTTGGCATGCCTACCCTCAAGGATATAAAGGCAGAACTGGAAAAACCAGGGCGTGACCCACGGCAGCATATTGAGACTTTCTCCTTTGACCCTACGGTGCACACAATTGACGATTTGCACGAGGGACAATTGTTGCCTGGCATTGTTACCAATATTACCAATTTTGGGGCCTTCGTCGATGTGGGAGTTCATCAGGACGGATTGGTCCATGTTTCGCAAATGTCCGATCATTATGTGACTAATCCCTTGGAAGTATTGTCTTTACATCAACATGTGGAAGTGAAAGTGCTGAATGTGGATCATGAACGCAGCAGAATACAATTGACGATGAAAGACCTTCAGAAAAAATAAAAAGAAAAATTTCCAGACTTTTGTATGGGAGTTTTTTGTGTTTAAAAATCCCAGGTAAATGTCATTTTCTCTTTCCTGTTTTCTCTTTTGATATTAATTTGCTAAATTTGCGTTTCGTATAGGCATTAAGCCTTAAAGGCAATGCCATCTAAAACAAGCAAACAGAGATGTTACAAGAACGTATCAAGCAACTTTTGGATGAGGTCGAGAAAATATCCGCTGAGAATAGTGAGCAGATAGAGGCCTTGCGTATCAAATATTTAAGCAAAAAGGGTGAGATAACATCCCTTTTCAACGATTTTCGAGAGGTACCGGCAGAGCAGAAAAAAGAGTTGGGTCTGAAACTGAATGAACTGAAGACCAAAGCGCAGGATAAAATCAATGCGTTGAAGGATTCGTTCACCAGCAAGACGGACACCAGCTCCGATATGGATTTGACGCGTACACCCGATCCGATAGCGCTTGGAACCCGTCATCCAATATCATTAGTGCGCAATGAGATTGTAGATATTTTCTCTCGTTTGGGCTTCACTTTGGCCGAAGGTCCAGAGGTGGAAGATGATTGGCACGTTTTTTCATCACTCAATTTTCCACCAGAGCATCCAGCCCGCGATATGCAGGATACATTTTTTGTCACTCGTGACCCTGATGTATTGCTGCGCACACATACCTCTTGTGTGCAGACCCGCGTCATGACCAGTCAAAAGCCTCCAATACGAGTTTTATGTCCAGGCAGGGTTTATCGTAACGAGGCCATTTCGGCCCGAGCCCATTGCTTTTTCCATCAGGTGGAGGGCTTGTATATAGACAAGAATATATCGTTTGCCGATTTAAAGCAGGCCCTTTTGTATTTTGCCAAGGAAATGTTTGGAGAGGAAACTAAAATTCGCCTCCGTCCTTCGTATTTTCCATTTACAGAACCTTCTGCCGAAATGGATATTTCTTGTGACCTGTGTGGTGGCAAAGGTTGCTCATTTTGTAAGGGTTCTGGCTGGGTGGAAATTTTGGGTTGCGGCATGGTTGACCCTAATGTGCTTGAAAATTGCGGTATTGATAGCAAGGTCTATTCGGGATATGCCTTCGGTATGGGAATTGAGCGCATCACTAACCTTAAATATAAGGTGAAGGATTTGCGAATGTTCTCGGAAAACGACCAGCGTTTCCTTGACGAGTTTAAGGCTGCTCATTGATCATAATTTCCCCCTTATATCGTATTTATGGGTATCATATCATCTAAAACAGAAACTCCAGTCACTGGAGCTGATTATTGTACATTGTCTGTTGGCACTTCTGTCCAGGGCGAAATCAATACGGATTCAAATATCCGAATCGATGGTACTGTGAATGGTCCTGTTACCAGCAAGGGACGGGTCGTTATTGGCGAGAAAGGTAACATTGTAGGCAATCTGACTTGCGCCGCTGCTGATGTCTCCGGTTCGGTGACGGGCAATGTATCAGTCAAAGGAGAACTGCTTGTCCGCAAGTCCGCGTCTCTTTCGGGTGATTTGCATTGCCTTTCCATTACGATAGAGATGGGAGCTTCGTTCAATGGAAATTGCACCATGAATCGTACTGAGACTGTTGGTGCAAAATGATTTTGCATCGTCAAAAGTTCTTTTATAAGTATAAGTCCGTGAAAATTTGCGGACTTTTTTGTTTGTTATTGTTGAGGCGGAGTTCTGTTGCCGAATCAATCAGTTACAGTTTTTTATCTTCCTCTTTATTGTTTTAATATCAACGCATTTGACATAATTAAAGAAAATAAAAAATATGAATCGAAATTGGACCGAGATAAAAAAATATCAGGATATAAGGTTTGAGTTTTTTGAGGGGATTGCCAAAATAACCATTTGCAGAGAGGAGGTGCGTAATGCCTTTCGTCCGCAGACTAACTTTGAGATGTTGGATGCTATCCAGATTTGTAGAGAGCGGCCAGAAATTGGCGTGGTCGTCTTCACAGGAGAGGGCGACAAAGCTTTCTGTTCGGGGGGTGACCAGCACTACAAAAGCAGAGGTGGATATGTGGGGGCGGATGGCGTTCCTAGGCTCAACGTGCTGGATTTGTACAAGGCCATACGTTCCTTGCCCAAGCCAGTCATAGCTATGGTCAATGGTTTTGCCATAGGTGGTGGCCATGTATTGCATCTGGTATGTGATTTGACCATAGCTTCAGAAAATGCCATTTTCGGCCAGACTGGTCCGAAAGTAGGGAGTTTTGATGCTGGTTTCGGAGCCTCCTATCTGGCCAGATGCGTGGGACAAAAGAAGGCTAGGGAAATCTGGTTCCTTTGTCGTCAATATGATGCCCATGAGGCCGAACGGATGGGACTTGTCAATAAGGTAGTGCCATTGGACCAACTGGAAGATGAGACAGTGGAGTGGTGCAAGATCATTTTGCAGCGTAGCCCTATGGCTTTGCGTATGATTAAGCGCGGACTTAATGCTGAACTGGATGGACAAGAAGGTATCATGGAATTTGCTGGAGATGCCACCCTCATGTATTATATGATGGACGAGAGCCAAGAAGGCAAAGAGGCCTTTCTGGAAAAACGGAAACCCGATTTCAGCAAGTTCCCTAAGTTTCCGTAATTTTATTTTTTTTATTCGATATCTTATGTTAAGAGCTTCATATACACGCTATTTTTTGGACTTTAAAGAGCCCAGTGGTACCTCTCGTGGAATATTGACACGGAAAGAAACTTTTTTTATTCATATTTTCGATGAAGATCACCCGGACCGTGTCGGTATAGGGGAGTGTGCTTTGTTTCGTGGACTTAGTGCCGAGGATAAGCCAGACTATGAAAAAGTGCTGGCCGATGCGTGCTGGAATTTTGATGGATATGAGCCTGACTTTCAGGAACGTTTTCGTTCTTACCCATCTATTGTGATGGGCATAGAAACAGCATTGGCCGACCTCCTGAATGGAGGGAAACAACAACCTTTCAAGTCGGATTTTACCGACGGAAAAGGAGAAATCCAAATTAATGGATTGGTATGGATGGGGAGCAAGGATGAAATGGCGCAAAGAATAGAAAACAAGTTGCGTAATGGATTTACATGCATAAAACTGAAAATAGGAGCCATCAATTTTGAAGATGAGCTGATGTTGTTGAAGTCAATACGCCAAAGATTTTCGGCGCGTGATGTTACCCTGAGGGTTGATGCCAATGGAGGCTTCTCCGATGAAGAGGCTTTGCCAAAACTGGAACAACTTTCCAAACTGGATATCCATTCCATTGAACAACCCATAAAGGCTGGACAATGGGAACAAATGGCCTATCTGTGTGCCAATACCCCTGTCCCTATCGCCCTTGATGAGGATTTGATTGGCGTTTTTGCAAAGGAGGACAAAAAGAATCTGATAGAGCGTATTCATCCCCAGTTCTTGGTCTTGAAGCCGAGCCTTCATGGCGGATTCTTTGGCGCGCAGGAATGGATAGACCTGGCTGAATCCAACCATCTGGGCTGGTGGATTACATCAGCGTTAGAGTCTAATGTTGGCTTGAATGCTTTGGCGCAGTGGACTTATCTGAAAAATAATCCATTGCCTCAAGGTCTTGGAACAGGAGACTTGTTTACCAATAATATGCCGTCACAGTTGCTGCTGTCAGGCGACCATCTCAGATATTGCCGACAGGCAAATAAATGGACCTACGATGATTGAACTATAAATTCATAGTTCCTGCATTTGTCATTTCCCTTTTTATTCCTATATTTGAGAAGAAAAATACAGTGCTTTTTATCTTGTCTGACGATATTGATAGAGACACACCAAAAAAGAACAACTATGTATAATAAAAATTTTGTGTGGTTCATGGCGGCAGTAGCCGCTACTGGCGGTTTATTGTTTGGTTTTGACACCGGTGTCATTTCTGGCGCTATACCATTCATGAAACTGGATTTCAAATTGGATGATTCGCAGGTAGAGAACATAACCACGCTGGGATTGATAGGTGCAGTGGTGGGGGCTTTGGTCAGTGGCTGGGTAAGCGATAAGGCAGGACGTAAAAACGTGATATTGGTGTCGGCTATCGTGTTTTTGACGGGAGCACTGTGGTGCGGTTTTGCAACCAGTATAGCCAGTTTGTTGGCTGCCCGTTTCTATTTAGGACTTGCTATCGGCATCGCCTCATTTGCCACACCTTTGTATATAGCCGAAATCTCACCTGCAAAAATCAGGGGTACGCTTGTTTCCATGTTTCAGCTACTGATTACTGTAGGATTGCTTGCTGCCTTTCTGAGCGATAGCTTTTTCGCAGACAACAAGAATGTGTCTAGCTGGCGTCCTATGTTCTATGTCGGTGTCGTTCCTGCCTTGATTCTTTTGATAGGTATGTTCTTTCTGCCAGAGTCTCCCCGATGGTTGCTTAGCAGGGGTAGGGAGGCGGAATCTCGTCATATAATGGAAAAGACAGAAGATCCATCAGTGCTGGAGTCTGAAATGGCCCGATTGAAAAAAGATATACTGGAAGCAAGCCAACAGATGTCGTTTGGTGAAACATTCAGGCAAAAATGGATGGTCTATCCACTTATGCTGGCTATCTGCATCATGCTGTTTCAGCAGGCAGTAGGTATCAACACTATTATTTATTATGGACCCAGCATTTTCCTGAAAGCTGGATTTGAGGGCAACGAGGCTGCCATTATGGCATCGGTATCAGTCGGAGTCATAAATGTGATATTTACTATTTTATCACTGTTTGTTATTGATAAATTAGGGCGTCGCAAGCTTTACTTCTTGGGAATGGGCGGTATTTTTGTCTCTCTTTTGTTGATAGCAGGTTGCTTTGCCTTTCTGCCACATCTTGGCGATTTTGGCCGTTATGCTATTGTCGGGGCCATGTTGTTATACATCGCTTTTTTTGCAGTCAGTATGGGCCCATTGGCATGGGTCCTGATTACTGAAGTGTTTCCTATGAAGGTGCGTGGCGTGGGGTCCTCCATAGGTTCTTTGTCCAACTGGTTGTTCAATTCCATTGTGGTTTGGACCTTCTTCAAGGTGATAAAAGGTTTTACCAGCCTGCTTGGAAGTGACGATATGGGTACAGCTGGAGCCTTCTGTTCATTTGCGCTCGTTGCCGCTATTGGTCTTGTATGGGGTATTAAGTTTTTACCAGAGACCAAGGGTATGAGCCTTGAGGATATAGAAAAGCACTGGAAAAACGGAGGAAAACCCGCAGATTTAGGGAAGCAGTCTGCAAAAATATAGTTTGCTGTTTTTTTTATTTTAGGCAAATAAAAATTTGTTTTTTTTATTAAAAAAGCACAAATTTGTAAAATACTTTTTGGGTTCGCTCTCAACCTATGTTTCCCTTGATTGCATTGTCGGGATAGGAGCGGACAAAACACAAAAAAGATAATAGAAATGAGAAAGAGAAATGGCTTATTCGCTTTGATTCTGTGTTTGTGCCTCCCTATTCAGGCCCGAATCCTGAGAGTGAACAATACTCCCAATATTGAGGCTGGTTACACATCTATAGAGAATGCGCTGATAGACGCAGCAGCAGGAGATACCATATATCTGGAACCTTCGTCGCAGGCTTATGGCACGCGGGATGCCTTTGACTATCATGACCTCCATATCAATAAACCTGTAACCATTGTTGGTCCTGGCTACTTTTTGGCAGACAACAAGGTGACCGAATTTGCATCAGGTGAATCTTTTATCGGTGGAGTGATACATGTGTCAGCACCCAATACATCCATTTCTGGCATTATTATGGCTCAGGTTCGTATAGAGGCCAATGACATAACATTGGACCGTTGCCAAATTCTGGCAGGGTCGGGCAATGCCATCAAGGTGCGTGACAGTGTGAACGGGGCTGTTATTGAACGGTGTTTTATAGTGGGAGACATTGTTGGACAAAATTATCCACATAATGTGATGGTGAATAATAACATCATTTGTGGTGATGTGGAAACTTTTGAGCGTAGCCGTATTGAACACAACACATTTGGAAGATATAATCATTTTGGGTCGGTTCGTGATTTGCGTTTTTGTACCGTAGTGGAAAATATAATGGAGAATCAGTCGAAAGGTAAAAACTTGAGTACGACTGCATTTGTCAATAATTTTGTTGGAGACTTCTCTCCATTCATGCAACAGGCTGATTTTACGCATGATGCCAATTATCGCATAAAACTGGGGGCCCCTCTGTCCACGCAAAGCTCCGATGGCGGTCCTATTGGGGCATTTGGCGGGGCTATGCCTTATGTGGTATCCGGTCTTCCTGACTTTCCTGTCATATCCAATATAACGGGTCCTACTTCGGTAAATTCATATCAGGGACTTCCTGTTACAGTAACCTATAAATTAGACAGATAATGAAAAGACTTTTATATACATTGGTAGCTTGTGCGTCAGTTTTATCTGCCAGTGCACAGAATTATCCTATCACGACTGAGTATTTTTTTGATCATGACCCTGGTTTCGGTCATGGTTATGTGGCAGGAACTACAGAAAATGGCACACAGGATTTCAAGGCTGACTTGTCTAAACTAAAGCAAGGTTTCCACACTTTGAATGTTCGAGGCAACAATGTTTATGGATGGTCGCATACCATTACTTTTCAGTTTGTCCTTTTTGAGAAATCGAATAATATTGTAGGTACCGAATATTTCTTTGATCAGGACCCAGGTAAAGGAAAAGGTGTTTTCTCTGCGGTGACAGGGCGTGATACAGCCCAGAGCATAAAACAGAATGCAGCCAAACTTAATGTGGTGGTTGCAGGCATTGACCCTGGTTATCATATACTGAATGTCCGGGCAATGAATGCAGATAAAACGTGGTCGGACCCTATCTCATCACCTTTTGTTTATCTCAAATCGCCAGAAGCGGCAAAACGGGCAGAATATTTTTTTGACCATGACCCAGGCGAGGGAAATGGAAATGTGATAAAGATAGATGGCAATACAGTGGCTTTCCCGCTGGAAACTTCCGACTTGAATGATGGCAACCATATTTTGTATATCCGTACGCAAGACGATTTCGGGAATTGGAATATGGAGGAAATCAGTCCGTTTACTCTTAAAAAGGTTCAGGACAATGCCAAGGCTGATTGGAGCATTCCTGCTTACGTTTCTCCCAATCCAGCCCAGTACAGTTTCTCTATTCAGTTTGGCAAGCATTTCTCTGCAAATGATTCAGTCACAGTGGTTGTCAGCTCTCAATCGGGCAAGGAACTATCGCATGCAGTGTATGCGGTGGTCAACAATATGATTACTATCAGCACTGCGCCTTATTCCACAGGCTCTTATTTGGTGACAATATCAAAAGATTGGTTGTCTACTTCAAAACGGTTGATAATCAAAAAGAAACAAGACTGAAATTATAGATATTAATAACTACATGAAGTCGTCAGCGCGGGATTGATGCACCCGGGTACATACGACGCTTAAAAACGTAAATGACAGAAAAAATATTCCTTTTAGAACATGCTGATCCTGTGATTTTTTATGGGACAAATGAGGAAAATTTGCATCTTATCAAGAATCTTTTTCCAAAAATTAAAATAGTGGCCAGGGGAAATGCCATCAAGGCCATGGGAGAGGAAACTGATATCTCCGTTTTTGGAGAGGTTCTTAATAGTTTGGAGTCCTTTTGTACCAAATATAATTCGCTGACCGAGGAGGTTATAGTGGACTATATCAAGGGAAAAACACCAGCGGGGACCAGTGAGGTCGATGATTTGATTATATATGGGGTCAGCGGCAAACCCATAATAGCCCGTACCCATTCGCAGCGTGATTTGGTGAAAGCTTATGACAAGCATGACTTGATGTTTGCCATTGGGCCTGCAGGTAGTGGCAAAACCTATACGGCGATAGCTCTGGCTGTCAAGGCATTGAAGAATAAAGAAGTGCGCCGCATCATTCTCAGTCGTCCTGCAGTGGAGGCTGGTGAGAAATTGGGTTTCTTGCCAGGAGATATGAAGGAGAAGATAGACCCCTATTTGCAGCCGTTGTATGATGCACTGGAGGATATGATTCCGGTGATGAAGTTGAAAGAATATCTTGAGGATAACATCATTCAGATAGCACCGCTTGCGTTTATGCGCGGGCGCACGCTGGGAGATGCTTTTATCATTCTTGATGAAGCGCAAAATACAACAACCAACCAGATAAAAATGTTTCTCACCCGTATGGGCATGAACAGCAAGATGGTGGTGACGGGTGATATGTCGCAAATAGATCTTCCTCCAACGCAGCGGTCTGGACTGGTGGATGCGCTTGGCGTTTTGCATGGCGTGAAGGGTATCGCCAAAATAGAGTTTGATGTCAAGGATATTGTCCGTCACAAATTGGTGCAGCGCATCGTTGAGGCCTATGACAAGGCTGATGTTGTGGCCAAGGAGGAGCGGCAAAGACGTTTGGCCGAAAAGAAAGATGCAGTCATTAAGTAATGAAGGTCAAAGAGTGTTTTCTGAATTTTTTTGAATTATTCGTATATATACAATGGACGCTTTAACAAAAACAGATTTTCATTTCCCTAATCAAAAGGGAGTGTTCCACGGCAAAGTCCGCGACGTGTATAACATCAACGATGAGCTGATAGTGATGGTCGCAACCGACCGTATCTCAGCCTTTGATGTCATCCTGCCTAAAGGAATTCCATTCAAGGGCCAGGTGCTCAATCAGATAGCAGCAACATTTCTTGATGCCACTTCTGATATTGTTCCTAACTGGAAATTGGCCACTCCCGATCCTATGGTTACCGTAGGGTTGAAGTGTGAGGGATTCCCTGTCGAAATGATTATCCGTGGATATCTTACGGGGTCAGCTTGGCGTGAGTATAAGGCTGGTTGTCGTGAACTGTGTGGCGTCAAGTTGCCTGAAGGAATGAAGGAGAATCAGAAATTCCCAGAGCCTATAGTGACTCCTACTACCAAAGCTGCTACCGGACATGATGAGAATATATCAAAAGAGGAAATTATCAAGCAGGGTATTGTCGGAAAAGCTGATTATGAACAGATTGAAAATTATACCCGTCAGTTGTTTAAGCGTGGCTCAGAAATGGCCGCGCAAAAGGGACTGATACTGGTTGATACCAAATATGAATTTGGAAAGAAAGATGGCAAGGTGTATCTGATTGATGAGATACATACCCCTGATTCCAGCCGTTATTTCTATGCTGAAGGATATCAGCAGAAGTTTGAAAAGGGTGAGGAGCAGAAGCAACTTTCTAAGGAATTTGTCCGTCAGTGGCTGATTGAACACAACTTTATGGGAAAAGATGGTCAGAAAGTGCCAGAAATGACTACCGAGTATGTCAACAGTGTGTCTGACCGCTACATTGAGTTGTATGAGCATATAGTAGGCTCAAAGTTCCAAAAGGCTACCGAGGCAAATATTGCTGAGCGTATAGAGAAAAATGTACTTAATTACTTGAATAGCACAAAGTAATATATATTTGTTTTTTATGTAAGAAGAACGGATGTGGCGTTGCCATGTCCGTTTTTTGTTTTTCTGTTTTGTCGCAAGGCTTTCACTTCTCTTTTACATCTTTCTTTCTCCCGTGCTTTTTTGTATCTTTGCAGATGATTAGCTGCACTCGGCATAACAATCAACCAGGTTTGATGTTCTGCACTCGTTTGCGGCATCTTTGCAGAAGATAAGCAATTTCAAGATATAAGCGATGATTTCAGTCAGTCAACTTTCCGTTTCTTTTGGAGGCACCTCTTTGTTTGAGGATGTAGCATTTGTGGTGAGCGAACACGATAAAATAGCATTGGTGGGCAAAAATGGTGCCGGAAAATCCACGATGCTGAAAATCTTTGCTGGTTTGCAACAACCCACTACGGGGACCGTTTCCACTCCAAAAGATTTCAAGATTGGCTACCTGCCTCAGACCATGTTGCACAAAGATGGCAAAACGGTGATGGAGGATGCCCAGGAAGCATTTGCCGAACTGTTTCAACTTCAAAGTAAAATTGCAAAAATGGGTGAGGATTTGGCTATCCGAACAGATTATGAATCAGATTCTTATAAAAAATTGATAGATGATTTGACTCATGCCAATGAACGGTTGGATATGATGGGAATCAACACCTATCAGGGAGAAATAGAGAAAACCCTTCTAGGTTTGGGATTTGAGAGGTCTGATTTTGACCGACAGTCAAGCGAGTTTAGTGGCGGTTGGCGTATGCGAATTGAATTGGCCAAGATTCTGCTTAGACATCCCGATATGTTGTTGCTTGATGAGCCGACCAACCATCTTGATATAGAGTCCATCCAATGGCTGGAGAATTTTCTGAAATCCAATGGCTCGACCGTATTGTTGGTCAGTCATGATAGGGCTTTTCTTGACACGGTAACCAATCGTACCATTGAAATATCTTGCGGACACATTTATGATTACAAAGTTCCATATACCAAGTTTATGGAACTGCGCAAAGAGCGTCGAGAACAGCAAATGCGTGCATATACCAACCAGCAAAAGGAGATACAGGACACAGAAGACTTTATAGAGAGATTCCGTTATAAAGCTACAAAGGCAGTACAGGTACAATCGCGCATCAAAGCTCTGAACAAGATAGAACGCATAGAAATTGATGATGAGGACAACTCCACCATCAATCTGAAATTTCCTCCTGCTCCCCATTCTGGTTCAATATCGTTGGAGTGCAAAGAGCTTAGCAAGTCGTTTGGCGATAAGCTGGTGCTCGACCATATCAATTTGATAGTGAAGCGTGGAGAAAAAGTTGCTTTCGTTGGTAAAAACGGAGAGGGAAAATCTACACTCGTCAAATGTATAATAGATGAGTTGAAAGATTATACGGGAGAACTGAAACTTGGTCATTTGGTGAAAATCGGTTATTTTGCTCAAAATCAAGCTTCTCTGCTTGATGAGAATCTGACTGTATTTGACACGATTGACCATGCTGCCACTGGCGAAATACGGACTAAGATAAGAGATATTTTGGGCGCATTCCGATTTGGAGGAGAGGCTTCCGACAAACTGGTGAAGGTGCTGTCAGGAGGAGAACGGACTCGCCTCGCCATGATACGATTACTGTTGCAGCCCGTAAATGTGCTGGTGCTCGATGAGCCTACCAATCATCTTGACATTCCTACCAAGGAAGTGCTGAAACAGGCTATCAAGGCCTTTGACGGTACCGCTATCATTGTGTCACACGACCGCGATTTTCTGAATGGTCTGGTTGATAAAACATACGAATTTACTCACCATAAGGTGGTTGAACATTTGGGAGGTATCTATCAGTTTTTGGAAGATAAGAAAATCGAGTCTTTGCATGAACTTGATACAAATGCCTATAAAGGACAGGATAATGCTGGGGGAACAATGGCAGTTTCAGCCAAGACTGACAGTAAATTGTCGTATGAGGAACAAAAGGAGATTGCTAAAAAAGTTCGAAAAGCGGAAAAGGATGTGCAGAATGCCGAATCGGAAATAGCCCGCTTGGAAAAACTGATTGGTGAAATGGAGGTGAAATTGGCCAATCCGGATAGTGCTGATTATGATAAGCTTTTGGTTGACTATCCGAAGCAAAAGCATGCACTTGAGCAGAAAATGTATGAGTGGGAAATCCTCTCAGAAGAACTGGAGAAGGTTAAAAAACAATAGAACCATCAGACTAGTCCCTTTACATTTATTTTATTAAAAAAAGATGAAAGAAAACGAGATGATATTTGGCATTCGTGCCATAGTGGAGGCGCTGGAGGCCAATAAGGAGATTGATAAAATAATACTCCAAAAGGACCTCGACAGTGCGCAGTCGCAAATGCTGTTTGCCGCTTTGCGTAGCCATCCCATGGTTCAGGTGCAAAGGGTGCCGGCCGAACGTCTTAAACATTATACACTCAAAGACCATCAAGGAGCGATTGCTTTTATAAGCAAAGTGGAGTATCAGAAAATATCAAATATCGTACCGTCACTTTTTGAGGAGGGCAAAGATCCATTTGTGGTATTGCTCGATGGTGTGACCGATGTCCGCAATTTCGGCTCTATAGCGCGCACCTGCGAATGTGCGGGTGTTGATGCTCTTGTGGTTCCTATTCGTGGTGGCGTGATGGTGAATGCGGATGCCATAAAGACATCTGCAGGCGCTCTGCACACGATGCCTGTCTGTAAAGAGCGCAGTCTGACTGAAGCTATCCGTTACCTGAAAAATAGCGGGCTGAAAGTGGTTGCTGTGGCTAAAGGTGCCAAGCAGGCATATAACAAGGCCGACCTTACGGGTCCGTTGGCACTCGTGTTTGCTGATGAGCGCACCGATGTATCAGATGCTTCTTTGCAATCAGCTGATGATGTGATTGGCATACCCGTCAAAGGTAACATCGCATCTCTTAATGTTTCGGTTGCGGCAGGTATTGTCGTTTTTGAGGCTGTTAAACAGCGGGAATCATAATGTGTTTTCGATATTGCTTTAAATCCTTTATAATATGCAAGTACTTTACGAAGATAACCATTTGATTATCATTAACAAGACCTGCGCTGAAATAGTTCAGGCCGACAAAACTGGCGACAAGCCTTTGACCGAGATGTTGCAGGAGTATTTGAAGGAAAAGTATAAGAAGCCAGGCAACGTGTTTGTTGGCATTACTCATCGATTGGACAGGCCAACAAGTGGAGTGGTGGTTTTTGCAAAGACTTCCAAATCACTTAAACGGATGAACGACCTCTTCAGGGTACATGATCTTACCAAGAAATATTGGGCGATAGTGAAGAATTGTCCACCCGAACCAGAGATGCGGCTGGTGAATTATCTGACTCGCAACGAGAAGATGAACAAGTCTTTCGCATACGACAAAGAAGTACCAGGTTCCAAAAAAGCAGCACTCAATTTTAAAGTAATTGCCAAAAGTGACAATTATTATCTGTTGGAGGTGACTCTCGAGACGGGGCGTCATCATCAGATTCGCTGCCAGTTGGCTCACATAGGATGTCCCATCAAAGGTGATTTGAAGTATGGGGCTCCCCGGTCCAATCAGGATGGAGGCATTTGTCTGCACGCCCGTTCCATTTCGTTTGTTCATCCCGTATCGGGGAAGCGCGTCAAGGTGGTGGCCCCCGTCCCTGACGAATCGTTGTGGAATGATTTTGAGAAAATGGCGTGCCAGAATGGCTACGATGAACATACTGAGATACTTGAGCCGGAATTACCGCCTGCTCCAAATGTACCATTCCGTAGCAGGATAGATTTTGGGAAAGAAAAAATTTAAAAAAATCCTTTCATCCCTTTGTTTTATTGAAAATAGTTACTATCTTTGCATCGCTTTTGAGATATAAAGCAAGTGATTTTAGGTAGAGCTAATAGCTCAGCTGGTAGAGCACATCCCTTTTAAGGATGGGGTCTTGGGTTCGAACCCCAATTGGCTCACAAATGATAAGCAGGTATTTATACCTGCTTATTTTGTTTAAGATGATTAGAGTGTGAGAGTAAGTCCATTCTGTGGGCTGTTGTTTTATTTCATCGTATTCAGATTAAAAAATTGCGATATGCAACATGGTATTTTTACAATCCTCCTGCTGTTGGTGTCAAATACATTTATGACCTTTGCCTGGTACGGACACCTCAAGATGCAGCAAAATCATATTTCAGATAATTGGCCGTTGATAGCTGTCATTATGTTCAGCTGGGGCATTGCCTTTTTTGAATATTGTGCGCAGGTGCCAGCCAATCGTATGGGTTTTCATGGTAACGGAGGACCATTTTCTTTGTTTCAGTTGAAAATCATACAAGAGGTGGTTTCTCTTACCGTTTTTACGCTGATGGCTGTACTTTTTTTTAAGACGGAGACTTTGCATTGGAACCATCTTGTCGCATTCTTCTGTCTAGTGATGGCTGTCTTTTTTGCATTCCTTAAAGTTTAATTTGATAGGTATATGAAAAGTAAAGATTTGCGTATTGGCAATCATGTATATATTGATGACAAGGAAGTTCCGGTGACGGCTGCCGATTTGTTGACTCTTAGCCAGCATGAGCGTTTTGTGATGGAAAAGGAACTGATGACTCCTGTATATATATCTGAATCAGTTCTGTTCCGTCTGGGATTCAAAGTTGAGTTTGACAAAGCTCCACTGAGGGTTTATAGTCTGAATGAATTTTTGCTGACCAGCAATTCGCAGCATACCTTCAATTTATATGTCGGTCAGGCTGCTGTCGGTCATTCTATTGCCTATTTGCATCAGTTGCAGAATCTGTTTTTTGATTTGACAGGTATTGAACTCATTAAAGAGTGATGGACTCTTTATCGTTGTTCCTTCATGCTTTTCCATTTGAGCCAGCTGAAAACAATCAGAATCATTATGGCAGAGAAAATGACTATAGCAACCAGCAAGGCTGATAGGTTCAACTCATTGACGCCTGCATAGCTGTGCATACCTCCTAATACATAGTTGACACCAAAATAGGTCATCAGTACACTCAGAAAAGCAAATGTAAGGTAAAGCTGAAAATTGAAATCATCGTTGAGCCAATGTATGGTTCTTGCATGAAAGGTCATGCTATATAGTATGAATGTGATTAAAGCCCAGGTCTCTTTGGGGTCCCAACTCCAATAGGTACCCCATGAGACATTGGCCCATACAGCTCCACTGAATATTCCCAGTGCCAGCAACAAGACTGCAGGATATGTCAATATGCGGCTGATGAGGCTCAATCGTTCTATTTGTGTCTCTATTTTTCCTCTGTTTTTTTGTTTGCCGGTCAGCACCATTCCGATACAGGTTAATCCGCCTAGTGCCATATAGCCAAGCAAGGTGTATGAAATCATCATCATGGATACGTGAAAGGAAAGCCATGGGGAGTGCAGAACGGGCATCAGTTGCGTTATCTGCGGGTTCATGCTGCCTATCGATGCTACCAGCATAGCAAATCCTGACAATAGCATGCCAAAAGGAAGTATGATAAATTCTTTACGACATAGGGGGATGGCTATGCCTTGTGACAGCCAAGCTACCAGCAGCATTGTTTCATATCCGTTACTGAGTGGCAATCTGCCTGACAGATAGATGCGGATGGACAGCAACAAGGATAACAGAATAAAACTGGTCAGCATCAGTGATTGGAAAACCGGTTCGCAATGTCTAAATGGGTATTTCTCCTTGATGCTGTATATACATACTATGAGAAGAGCGGCTAATCCGATAGTCAGTGTGGCAATGCTCAGTGGTTTCAGATAATTGTACTTGTTGTTGAAATGTTCAGCCGCATTGTGTAGCGGACTTGGAGCAAATGTCCCCAATTTCATTGTCTGATATTTATGGAATTTGTTTATCAGCAATGTGCATGATTCACCCGCATTGGCTTTTTGTGACAAAATATTCAGGAAATTCCTGACCATCAGAGAGTCGATATGGCTGGTCTCCTTGGGTAATTGGGATGTGGGTGCATACCATTTGAGTCCATTGCTGCTTTTTATCGGGAATATGGCAAGTAGTTCTCCCTTTCCAATCATTTGTATCAGTCCCAATTTTTCATTGAGTTCCAAAATGTCTTTTGATAGTTTAGAACTCATGTCGGTCAGTCTGCTCAGTTTATATTGGCCGTTTTTGTCATACAAATCATAGACGGAAGCCCATTCCCCAACATTCAATATCTGCTGAATCTCTTTGCTCTTTATTCTGATGATTTTTTCATATTGCCATCCATTGTAATCAATCAACCAGCCGCACAGTACCTGGTTCGCGTCCAGATTTTTGTATTTGTTGTCTCCTGTTAATTTTTGTGTGAATTCAACTGCCAGTGTTTCAAAATTGCAGATGTATCCTTGACGCATGGTGTATGTTTTTCCCATCTCGTCGGCTTGACAAGAGGGTAAAGTCATGGCCGCTTGTGCTTTCTCAGTATAGGTCCACCCAGCCAAGACCATTGTAACAGTAAGCAGGAAGGAATGGAAAGAACTCTTTTTGTTCAGTTTTCTGATTGATGTCCTGAATGTTCCGTGTCGGTTTGTGAGTATCCAAATGGAGGAAATGGCCAAGAGGAGGTATCCGATATAAGAAATGGCAACACCGGCAGGGTCGTGGCTGATGCTGAGCAGGCTGCCTTGTAGGTCTTCGTCAAAACTGTTTTGATAAAATCGATAGCCCTTATAGCTGAGTATGTGGTTCATACTGATGGTGAAGTGAGTTGTTGTCTCTTCATCCTTTATGGTTACATGGCTTTCGTAGTCAGCTGGCATATCGGTGCCAGGGTAGGTTTTTATGCTGAATTGGTCAAGTCCTATTATAAAAGGAAGTTGGTCAACCTCATCATTGCCGAGGTGATATATGCTGGTGGGATCGCCTATGCGTAGGCTGATATATCCTTGCTGTCCAGTGATAAAGGAGACACCTGCGCCAAGGAGAATGACAAGAAAAGATAAGTGAAGAAGTCCGATTGATGGAAATCTCCACAGTCGATTATGTATCAGGCTTATTACACCCAATAGAGTTATCAGGGTCCATGCAATTCCAAAAGGAACAGAATGATAGATGCTGTAAGCCAAATCTTCACCTTCTGTCTTTTCCAGTATGGTGATGGCTGCCAACGTTGTGGCCATAATGGCCAATAGTATAAAAGTCGTTTTCTTGAACATATTATTTCTTTTTTAGTATATGTTCAAATCAGGAAAAGTGAATAGTTTAGCTCAAATCTACGGCAATAGAGTTTAGCTAATTCAAATTCAATTTGTAAAATTACTTTTTTTTTATGTTTCTGCAAAACAAATGTGCATTCCTATTGTTTCATTGATTAATCCCCTTTTATGATGACAGAATTACCTATTAATGGTAATATTTGGTGATTGAACAGACATTTTTTCTGCGGTACTTTTGTATCACAAATAAAAAAAAGATAGAGATGAAGTTAATAGAAATTTTATATGGTTCGACAGCGGGAAATCGTAAACGTATGGTTAAAACCAGTACAGAAAATGGGAGAAGATAAAATATGCCGATAGATAAATATTTTCCAAGTGAACTCAGAATTTTTCTGAATCATATATATGAGTATCAGAAAGGAGTTCGTTATTTGATTCTTTTTACTTTGAATAGAGAATATGAGGATTATGCTGTGTCTCGGTTAAAAGGTCAATCGATTGATTATGCTGTGCAGTCGATTGATGAGTCAAAAATAAATTTGTATTTTGGTCGCCATGAGTGTATTAAAGCCATTAGGTATATATTGGACAAGCCTCTTAATAAGCTTACCCCTGAGGAGGATTTTATACTTGGTGCGTTGTTGGGCTATAATATTTGTAAGCAGTGTGAACGATTTTGTTCGCGTAAGCGAAATTTGTGATTCTGAAATATTCTTACGCCATAGGAATGTTTTGTGTAGTTAGATGTTTCTCTTCTCCATTCTCTTGATTCGCTACTTTTTTATCATTTTTATTTTAGCATGGAGAAGAGGCGAAAAGCTGGAATTGTGAAATTCCAGCTTTTGTTTTATCCTCAATTCTAATGATGTGCACTGTCAGAAATCCCCAATTTTGATAATTTCATTTTTATGGTTACTGTTCTACTTTTGTGGGAATCAAACAGATCGGAAGAGCGTCGTGTAGGGAAAGAGTGTACGTCCTGGTGTAG
>CALMUD010000107.1 GCA_937872735.1 uncultured Bacteroidales bacterium | reverse complement strand
AGCGCTCCGATGAAGGCACCCACATCGACAGGACGAGGAACAACCGCCACCGAAGGGCGATGGTCCGAGCCATCTAGAATCATCAAATCGGTGAGACGAATGTTGACCTCATACTTGAGCGAAGAAAGGGAAGAGGCCACCTGCCGAAGCGAAAAGGCCCTGCGCAACAACTGCAAGCGGAGCCAAGTGAAAAAGGCAATGGCATAATCGCGCCGCCAGATGTCACGTCGGCAAAGGCAGGCCTCATGTATGGCCGCGTCCAGCTTCTCCCTGAGCGACTGATGTCCCCTGAAGAGCGATGGCTTGTCGGACAAGGCCGAACAGAAATGCTCAATATCGGCCATGGCCCTGGACAACGACACATCACGAATGCTGGTCCGTTCCTGCGTCATTTCCCCGATAAAGGCGTCATTCTGGTCGTTGATGGCAGCCAGAACATCAAGCGAAAAAGAGAGTCCAAACTTCTGTTGAAGCTGTGAGTCAATCAGATGGTCAAGTTCAGCCTTGATACGCTGCTTGAGTTGCGACAACTTGTCGTCCATGAAACGCAACATGGCCTCACGGTCCAATCCATTATCGAGACAAGCCTCCTCAACAAATTTACAAGCATCCTGATAGAGCGGCCCATCGTAGTGGAGCGCAGGCTTACGGTGCAACTCCCGTTCAAGAAAATAATCGATGGTGAAATCGTTGTTGTAATTCTCGCGGATATGCACTTTGGGAGAATCTATCCAGTTGTTGGCCACCACTGCGGCGTCAGCATCATGATCCCAATTAAGCAAGCCAGCTATCAACGAACCGGCCGTAACCAGCATCTCAGCCTCTTCCCGACTTTCATCACCGACGGTGACGTCATTGGACAAAGAACTGGACCACTGGATATTGCTGCGAAAGAACAATCGTTTGAAAAAATTGAACATAGCAAATTAAAATAAATAATAGAAAAAGAATCAGCCACCGCTGCTCTGCCCTATCTCAATGACTTCCAAATCTTTAATCTGGTCATCATCGATATTGAAACGGAGCAGTGTACGCACCTTCTGGATGCCATAGCGGCCTGCCGCGCCCGGATTCATACAAAGCATATTGAGCTTACGGTCGAAGGTAACTTTGAGAATATGAGAATGTCCGCAAACGAAAAGGCGCGGAGGATTGGTAAAGATTTCGGGCTTGACATTGGGGGCATACCTGCCAGGATAGCCGCCGATATGGGTGAGCCACACCGAAACGCGCTCACACATAAAACGGTTGTGCAGGGGATAGCGCTGACGGAGGGAAGCCCCGTCGATGTTGCCTGCTACGGCACGGAAAGTCTTGAAAGCCTCAAACTTGTCGGCTATCTCATCGGTCCCCAGGTCTCCCGCATGCCAAATCTCGTCACACGAGTCAAAATATTTATAATACTTGTCGTCCCAGTAAGCATGGGTATCTGACAAGAGCCCAATACGCGTCATTGGCAAAAATCTTTTGAACAAAGATAAAAAAATGAAGCGAGAATGGCACCAGAAACGAAATGAAAATAAAGGGAAACAAAACAATAATGCCTGACACCTCACAAAGAAAGAGGAATCAGGCAACACACTTGGGGAAAGTGCCGTGTGACCCAGCAGGGGATCGAACCCTGGACCCACAGATTAAGAGTCTGTTGCTCTACCAGCTGAGCTACTGAGTCAAATATCCGTCAAACAAATCGAGGCATCCCTTTTTCTGTTCAACGCTGCAAAAGTACTCTTTTTTAATAAAAGAGCAAAAACAATAGGCTGTTTTTTACACCACACACGAAGAAAAATGACAAAAAAAGAGGACTTTGCCGTTATAAAAAGCTAACTTTGCCATAAGCGAGGCCGAAAGCCCCCTTAATATAAAAAACGAGACGTATGTATAACCACTTTATCACGAGCACACCTCCACCAGCTGCAGCCTAAGGCTGAACAACTGGAAACAAACCGACCAAACAAGGAAACGAATCCCCAGCCGCAACCCTACAGGCTCAGGGGAAAGGTGAGGTATGCAACAAAATGAACTGAGAAGTATCAGACCTTGCCATACAAGCCCCAACAGTTGTTCAGATTCACACCTAAAGGGAGAAAGATAACAACTGTAAAAATGAACAACATTAAATATATAATGATGGTGCTGGCAGGCAGCTGTCTGTATGGCACCATGTCGTCGATGGTGAAAATGCTGCATGGCAAAGGATACACGGCAGCAGAGATATCATATTGGCAGGCGCTGATAGCCGCACTGCTACTGGGCTTGGCCGCACTGGCCACACGCTGCCATGCTGTCAACATCAACAAAATGAAAAAGAAAGACTTGTGGCCCCTGCTGCTGACTGGCAGTGCCATCGGTCTGGTCAACTATCTGTATTATCTGTCGGTAAGCTACATTCCCGCCTCCATAGCCGTGATAATACTGATGCAATTCACATGGTTCAGCCTATTGCTGGAGTGGCTGATATTCGGCCGCAAGCCATCGCGCATTGAATTTGCAACAATGGCAACCATACTGACAGGTACGCTGTTGGCAGGCGGATTGCTGGAAACTGACCTCTGCTCGATGTCGGCAAAAGGCTTGCTGACGGCAACGGGAGCCGCAATGGCCTATGCTGTGTATGTAGTGGCCAACGGACGTATCGGCAAAGGGGTGAGATGGCAAAGCAAGAGTGCCACCATAATGCTGGGTTCCAGTTTAACCATTCTGGCCATTAACGGCAGCGCCGCTATCGGACTGGACAATTTCAGTACCGAATTTGCCAGCTGGGCAATGATGCTGGCAATAGCTGGCACCACTATTCCTACGGCCCTATTTGCCATGGGGATATACAAAATTGGCGCCTGCACCAGTTCTGTGCTGATGACGGCCGAACTGCCTGTGGCAATAATAAGCGCACATCTGATACTGGGAGAAAAGACAAGTAATACACAAATAGCAGGCATCATTATCATGATAGGCGCCATATCGGCCATGAACTATTACAGAACAAATAAGCACCGGATTTGAACACAAATAGATACAAATGGAACAAAATCAAAAGAAAATGCGTACATTTGTAAATGTTATAAAACACAATTATCAAACATCAAATTTATGAAAAAAACATTATTGGTAGCCATCGCCCTATTTGCTGCACTATCGGTCAATGCGCAAAACGAGGTTGAGAAGAAGAATGAGATTTCTATCAGCTATGGCATGGGCATCCGTGCCGGCGTTGAATATACAGCAGGATCCATATTGACTGCCGTTGTAACGGCGGGCAACGTAGAGGTGGACAATATTGACAATTCGGGAGCTTTCAGCTTGGAATATGTGCACCGTTTCAACCATGTGATAGGCATCGGCGGAATTATCAGCGGTCAACAGGAGACAGGAGACCTTTGCGAAGAAAACGTAAAAATGGGAGATATGACAACAAACTACTGCGAATTGATGCCAGAAATAAAATTCAACTGGCTGAACACCAAGTATGTCACACTTTATTCCAAATTGGCGGGCGGTCTGCGTTACAGCCATGAAGAAGACAAATACGACTATACAGATGGAGACAACAAACAAGTGAAATATACTGACAAAACGGATGATGAGGACTTTTCCTTCCAAATTTCCGCTATCGGTCTTGAACTGGGCAGCACCATCAGCGGATTTACCGAATTGGGCTATGGCGACCAGGGTATACTGATAGTGGGACTGAAGTGCAAATTCTGAAAAACAGATAATAAAGACAACGAAAAAAGAGCCGCAGAAATGCGGCTCTTTTTCGTTATATCAATTCTATATCCATTCAAATAACCATCCTATAGAACTGAACTATATATTTACACTCATCATTTCTTTTCCTCACGCTCGAAGGCAAAGAAGAAGAAATTCAGTCACCTCAAAAAATTTTCAGAAATTGGAAACCAGTGATACGAGCAACACCAAAGGAGCATTCCAGTTGATGGCGACCTCATTGGTGGAATAACTGCAGACCTCGTCAAGATAGGTCAAAGCAGGATAACGGACATCAGTATAATTGTCATTGCCACAGTCTGAAGTCTCCATGGCATTCGGTCCTCCTGCCAGATAACCAGGCAAAGCCCCAGGAATGCAATCAGAAAAAGACCGTCTGTCGTGAACATTCTGCGGACATTTGGAGCCAAACCCCGTAACAAAACAATAGTCTGTAACGTTATTGCCCAGCAAATAATCAAAACAAGAATAGGCATTCAGCCGATAATCGGGATTGCCAAACAAACGGTAAGCCAAACCGAGCCAGGCCCCGTTCATTGCCACAAGGCTGTTGCTGGCCCATTCAAACTTGAGAAGAGGAACACCACCCACTGAATTACGCATATTGGAAGAGATGCTATCGGCAAAATGCCGAAAAGAATTCCGAATATAATCCTTATTGACAAAATCGGGCAATTCGGCTGAGTGCATAGCAAGAGAATATAAACCGAAACCATCGACCACCTCCCAGCGGGGCAAATCGTAAACAGCCGGGAAGGCAAGCATATCATAATATTTACGACTGTGCGTGGTGACAAAAAGTTCCGACTCCGCCCAGAAGAATTTATCAGCAATCAAATCATCAGAATATTCTCCCGTATTTACGCCCTCTGGATTATGAAACACCAATTTGTTATTGGCCATAGCCCAGGCAAACGCCCGTTCGGCAGCCGAAAGCGCCTTTTGCGAGAATCCAGGATACTGAGCCTCATAAGGTGCATAAATGCGTGATGCAATGGCCATGGCTGCCACAAAATTGAGAGCAGCAGCGGTCGATTTACCCATCATATAGCGGCGGCTGGTATCGGCCGACGGCATCACCATCTTGCTGAATCGGAGCGACGACACCTTGCAAAACACGCTGCCATCAGCATCCTGCATTGTCAGCAGCCACTTATATTCCCACATCATCTCATTCAGAATATCAGGAACTTCGTCATCACTCTCTGGTATGTTCAAGTCGAGATGTCTGAAATAGTCTGGATTCAAATCGTAAGCCGAAGCCAAAGAATGGAGCGTGACGCAAGCACTAACCGTATATTTATCATAGTCGCCAGCATCGTACCAGCCACCTGGCGAAGAAAGACGGGAACCTGCCGGCAAGGCTGTTGATGCAACATCAGGATGAACAAAAACCAAAGTATCAGGGTTGCCGGCAGCCCGTGCATAATCATAACCGCCGAAAGCGGCGTAACGGGACTGTATATCGGTAGAGGCCCGCCACAAATAATAAGCCTTCATCGCCGATACCGTCAACGAATCGTATGCTCCATGAGCGCCAATGTTAAAAGGGAAGGAATACACTTTGCCAACCTTGATGAGATAGCGGCCTGGAACTTTAAAAGAAGAGAAATCGGCACGACAGACATCACCTCCAGCCGCTGTCCAATAGGCATTTTTAGAAGTCTTGCCAGCAAAAACAACCTTGCCAGAACGACAATCTACCAACGAGAATTTGCCAGACGGACAGGCATAAATCAGTGCGACTTTCGGTGCATCGGCACGATAGCCCACCTGGTTGATATGCACAGCAGGCCCTTTATATACCTTGTTTTTTCCAGATGGGACCACCCCGTAGGGATATTCGGCGGAATGACCCGCCAGAACCACAAAAAAGAAGAAAAACGGGAAAAGAAGAATTCGTGCTGATTTCATGGTGACAAATTGTTTTAAAAATATATATTTGCGAATATAAGGGAAAAAATTGGCACAAAACAAAAAGAATATGAAAATAGACCATGTGGCAATCTGGTGCAACAATCTGGAAACAATGCGTGCCTATTACACCCGACACTTCGGCTGCAAATGCAACACAAAATACGCCAACAAGGAAAAGGGATTCGAGTCCTACTTTCTGACTTTTGGCGAGAACGGATGCAGAATAGAACTGATGCACCGCACCGACCTGACAGCACACCATAACGAATGCGGTGAATACATAGGGATGGCGCATCTCTGCTTTGATGTGGGAGGGAAAAAGGAGGTAGACCAACTGACCGAACAGCTAAGAAGTGAAGGATACACCATAGCAGGCAACGCGCGGACCACCGGCGACGGCTACTATGAGGCAGTGGTGCTGGACCCTGAGGGCAACCGCGTGGAACTTTCAGGTGGGGAAACAAAATAAAAAAAGCAACGCAAGAAAACTTGCATTGCTTAGCGGAGAGACAGGGATTCGAACCCCGGGTACCTTGCGGTACGGCAGTTTTCAAGACTGCTGTAATCGACCACTCTACCACCTCTCCATGATGGTGTTGTTTGTCACCCTTTGGTGACCCAGCAGGGGATCGAACCCTGGACCCACAGATTAAGAGTCTGTTGCTCTACCAGCTGAGCTACTGAGTCATTTCCTTGTCAAATGTCTTACAGACGTGCTGTATTTCGTTTGACGATGCAAAATTAGTGCTTTTTGCCGAACCTGCAAACATTTGAAACACTTTTTTTCGGCATTTTTGTGTTTTTAAGGGCAAGTGGCTGAAAATCAAAACGACAATCTGCACAAAAAAAGAGCAGGACTGACCGAAATGGGCAAACAAACCAGAAAGAGAGAGATACACTCCCCCAAAAGGCGCTGATAAGACCAGACGGAAAGCATTTAACGACATATAAGACGCAAAGAGGTGCAAAATTGAATAGAAATCATTATTTTTGAAGAAAAAAAGAAAACAGTGAAGATACACATACCTATACATTGTATGGTGACATGGCTGAAGGTAGCCGTGATGTTGACAGCCATGATAGGGATAACTGAGCTTAATCCTGCCCAAGCCACCAACTATGCAAAGATGGTAGAACGCCAAGCCTACGGGAAAATGGAATCTGAACTGGACGAGGACAAAGGAAATATCAGCAGTGAAGAGGATTTCTTCTACTGCAACTTCTGGAGAGCTGTGCTCTACTATCAGCCAGGCTACAGCAAACAGAATCCACTAAAAGCCTACAACATCTTCATCAACCTGCAACGCCGCTTCATCGACGTCAAAGATCCTAAAGTGGTGGAAAAGATAAACAAAAAGGGGATTGACAACGGGGT
>CALMUD010000106.1 GCA_937872735.1 uncultured Bacteroidales bacterium | reverse complement strand
CTGCTGTTGTGCCCCATGCTTAATGCGGCCAATAAGGAGACAGGCAAATCGACTCAGACATCGAGCCTCTCCGATTATGAGGATAACAAACCGGTACAGCTGGCGCTATTCAATTATGGTGATTCCATATCGGCCTTGTGGATTCCTGTTGACCAATCCGTATTCAGACAGGGAGTGGAAAAAGGATACCGGCTGGAACGCCGTCAGCGGATGCCGGATGGCTCCTATTCGCAGTGGCAGGCTGTCAGTGCCTCTCTAAAACCATATACCAAAGCCCGGTTTGTGGAACTGGAAAAGCAGGATGAAAATGCAGCCGTCATGAATGAACTTATTTATCAGGATGCGCAGCGGTCTGGTGAAATTCCTGCCGACCCTGATGCTGACAACGCCCCGCAGAGTGGTGAAAATGATGAAAATGAAATGGAGCCTGCTGCCGACGACCAGAGCGATGATGACATTCTGTTTAATCTGGGTATCACCAATTGTATCCTTGACAAGGAGCTGCTGCTGGCCTCCGGATTGTACTGTACCGACAAGCAGATTGACCGTGCTGCCACTTATGAATATCGGGTGGTCTTTGCTGATGGAACTGACAATTCGCTTTGTACGGCCAGGCAAATGGTAGCAGCCGAAAAGACCGTATTGCCTAAATTGTCTGGACTGGCTGGCAATTTCTACAAGAAAAAAGTACACCTCAAATTGCCAATCGGCAAACTTACTGACAGTTATGCTTCTTTCCGTTTGGAGACGAGTACCGACAGTGTTCATTATTATCAGGTCAATAAGCATCCGCTTGTTTATTCTTATGCCGACTCTGCCACTATTGGATATCTGATGGCCAGTGACACGCTTGCTGACGATAATGTCCATTATTACCGTATGGTGGGTTACTCTCCTTTTGGCCTATATGGCAAACCATCGAACGTGGTGAAGGGCAAACGTGCTTATGTGTTCAATGTGGAGGTGCTTATCGATACCATCAGAGTGGACAAGAAGAATGTGGCTCACCTCCAATGGAAGGTCAGCGGTGCTATCCGGAAAATCAAAGCTTTCAACATATATAGGGCTGACTCTCCTAACAATCAGATGCAGTTGGTAAACAGGAAACCGCTTTCTGCCAAAACTCTTGTATATGCTGATAAGAGTAGTCACCGCAACAACTATTACATAGTGTCGGCAATTGACAATAAAGGCAACAAGGTCAACTCTTTCCCTTATTATGCGTTTCAGATAGACAGCATTCCTCCATTGGCTCCTGTCGGACTTTCTGGCACAATCGATTCGGCTGGTGTGGCCCGTATCAAGTGGAATCCCAACAAGGAGGATGACATTCTGGGCTATCGGGTGTTCTTTTCCAACCATAAGGACTTCCAATATCTTAGCCGGACCGACACGCTGCTCAATGTGGCCCATTATAACGATACGCTGTCGCTCAATACACTTACCAACGAAATTTAT
>CALMUD010000105.1 GCA_937872735.1 uncultured Bacteroidales bacterium | reverse complement strand
GCTATCTGGGCGGTCCCCAGCAGGTGTTCCGCATCGGCGTGAACTTTGCCGAAGAGACCAGGAACATTGATAATTGGACGATAGAAAAAGGATAATTCTTCTGAAAAAATGCCTGCATATATAGAGCGGAAAGATTAATATAAGATAGATATTTACTCAGATTTATTCAAAAATGGGGAGCAAAAATAATATTGTAGTCAGTGTTGGTCGCCAGTATGGCAGCCAAGGCCGGGTGATAGGCAAATTGATAGCCCAGAAAATGGGATTTTCTTTTTATGATGTCGAACTGATAAATCTGGCGGCAAAAGAAATCGGTTTTGACCCCTCTCTGTTTGCCAAAGCCGATGAAAAGCCAGGACTGCCGCGTTTCTTCCAAAATGTGGGAGAGGTGTTGCTTGGAGCTCCAACGGCAGGTGATGATAATTATCTGTCTCATTCAAAAATGTTTGAAATTCAGTCTGAAGTCATTCGTAAGGTGGCCGATGATGGACCTTGTGTTATTATGGGCCGTTGTTCCGATTATGTGCTTCGAACCAATCCAAATTGTTTCAGCGTCTTTCTGTCTGCCCCTATGACCGACCGTATTAAATGCGTGATGCAGCGGGCAGGAATCGCTGATGAGGACAAAGCAAAAAAACAGATAGAAAAGGTGGACAAACGCCGTTCGGAATATTACAACTATTTCACGGATAAGGAGTGGGGACATTCCTTCTCCTACAATCTGTGTATCGATGTATCGATGTTGGGTGTGGAACGAACCTCTGATTTTATTTGTGATTTTTTGCGTGAACGTTTTTCTGGTAAATAGGGTGACGGTGTGATATAAAACAGACAACGCGGCATGATGGATGTCGCGTTGTCTGTCATTATTAATTAGTTTCTCTTTTTTAATTGGTTTCGCTCCATTCCATGGCTACATTGACCCGCTCATAGTGTTTCCCTCTTAACTCAATCTCCTTGAATCCCAATTTTTTATATAACGCTATCGAGGGTTTCAAATTGGTATTTCCTTCCAGGTAGATGCGGCTTATCCTATGTTTCCGGGCATAGCTGATTAGAGCGGTGCCTAATTTCGATCCAGTACCTTTACCCCTTTGTGAAGATGTAACCGCCATTTTTGCCAATTCCCAGCGGTGGGTGTCAGGATGGAACACCAGTGCCACACAGCCTACCACATCACCATCTTCAACGGCAAAAAATATCTGTCCTCCATTATCAATGATGTAATGTTTTGTTTGCTCAAATGCGCCAGCATCGGCAGGCTCTATGCTAAAGTAATGTTCTATCCATTCCTTGTTTAAACGGACAAAGTCGGATTCATATTCCGGCTTGTATGTTTCAATCGTTGTTGCCATATCTGCCTCCATTTCTTTATTGTTTGTCTGATGCAAAGTTAAGAGGAGTAAGTAACTGCATCAATACCGCTAAAATGGTATTTGTGATACCATAAAAGAGGGTAGACTCCTATATTTCTCTCTTAATCTCGTTTTTTATTCCTACTTTTGCATAATAGAATAACGAGGAGCGCGTATGAACATCGCATTATTGCTTTCGGGTGGGGTTGACAGCAGTGTCGCCCTCTACAAGTTGAAGGAGATGGGCTATGACCCTACCTGCTTCTACATTAAGATAGGTCCTGAAAAAGACAAGGAGTGGAACTGCACGTCGGAGGAGGATATGGAAATGGCCACTTCGGTCTCTCACAAATATGGATGTAAATTGGAGGTGGTGGACCTCCATAACGAGTATTGGGACAAGGTGGTGAGCTACACCATGGAGAAAGTGCGTGCCGGACTTACGCCCAACCCTGATGTGATGTGCAACAAACTCATCAAATTTGGCTGCTTTGAAGAGAAAGCGGGGCATGACTATGATTACATTGCCACCGGCCATTATGCCACCACTACCGTTATCGGAGATAAGACGTGGCTGTCAACCAGTCCCGACCCAGTGAAGGACCAGACCGATTTTCTGGCACAAATTGACTATTGGCAGGTTCGCAAGGCCATGTTTCCCATAGGGGCACTGCTCAAGAGTGAGGTGCGTGCCATTGCCGAGCAGGAACACTTGGTGACCGCCCACCGCAAGGACAGTCAAGGTATCTGTTTCCTTGGCAAGATTAATTATGACGAGTATATCCGCCGATATTTGGGCGAGAAAGAAGGCTATGTCATCAATATTGATACCAACAAGAAGATGGGCAAGCATAAAGGCTATTGGTTCTATACTATCGGACAGCGGCATGGTCTCGGCTTTGGTGGCGGTCCGTGGTATGTGGTGAAAAAGGACATCAAATACAACATCGTCTATATTTCCAATAAGCTGGACCTCTCCAACTATGCCAGCCGTGAACTCCATCTGCGCGATTTCCATTTTATCACAGAAAATCCATGGACTGAAATTGCGAGCTCGGGTGTGCGTGTCTGTTTCAAAATTCGCCATTCGCCAGAATATCTGACAGGTACATTATGTGCGGGCGACGAGGCTGGCAGTTATCATATTACAGCCGATGCCGATATTCAAGGCATTGCCCCAGGACAGTTTGGCGTGGTGTATGATGCCGACCACCATCTCTGCTATGGCAGTGGCGAGATTTGTCTCTAACAGATAAAATTATAGATAATAATAAAATTACGATAGAACGTGAAAGTAGCGATTATAAAATACAATGCGGGAAACATCTTTTCGGTTGACAATGCCATGAAACGTATTGGTGTTGAGGCAGAGATAACGGGAGATGCCGAGCTGATAAGCAAGGCCGATAAAGTCATATTTCCTGGCGTGGGTGAGGCGGAGACCACCATGCGCTATCTGCGTGAACATAAACTTGACGAGGTAATCTGCAATTTGCGTCAGCCTGTACTGGGCATCTGCATAGGCTTGCAGTTGATGTGCAAGTCGTCGGCCGAAGCCGACAACGGCAAGGTGGATTGTCTGGGGATTTTTGATGAGACCGTGCAGCGGTTTGTTCCCACCACTCAAATCAGCAAGGTGCCCCACATGGGCTGGAACACCATTCAGCCAGTTGACGGCAATCCCTTGTTCAACGGTTTGCCCCGTGACCCTTATTTCTATTATGTACACAGCTATTATGCCACAGTAGGGCCCGATACCATTGCCACCACCGATTACATCAATCCGTATAGTGCCGCCCTGCACAAAGACAACTTCTATGCCGTGCAGTTTCACCCCGAGAAGAGTGGACAATTGGGTGAGGTGGTGCTTAACAATTTTCTTGCAATGTAATCCGTTAAAACTTTAGATTCGTATGTTAGCAAAAAGAATAATACCCTGTCTCGACATCAAGAATGGTCAGACCGTGAAAGGCGTCAACTTCGTCAATATCCGCAATGTGGGTGACCCTGTGGAACTGGGAGCGGAGTATAGCCGTCAGGGTGCTGACGAACTGGTGTTTCTTGATATTACCGCCTCGTTTGAGGGCCGCAAGACCTTTGTGGATTTGGTGAAGCGCATCGCCCGCAACATCAGCATTCCGTTCACGGTGGGAGGTGGCATACATGAGATGAAGGATGTGGACACCCTGCTGTGTGCCGGTGCCGACAAGGTCTCTATCAATTCGGCCGCGCTCCGTCATCCCGAACTGATAACCGAAGTAGCCAAGCAGTTTGGCAGTCAGGTTGCTACAGTGGCCATCGATGCCCGTCAGGATGAGAGCGGAGAGTGGACCTGCTACCTCAATGGTGGACGGGTGCCTACCGAACGCCATTTGTTTGAGTGGGCCAAGGAGGCTCAGGAACGTGGGGCAGGCGAGATATTGTTTACCAGTATGAATCATGACGGCGTGAAGCAAGGCTTTGCCAACGAGGCGTTGGCCCGGCTGTCGTCAGAACTATCCATTCCCGTTATCGCCTCTGGGGGTGCAGGTGCTATGGAACACTTTAAAGAGGTGTTCACAACAGGAAAAGCTGATGCCGCATTGGCTGCCAGCATCTTCCATTTTCATGAGATTGCCATCCCCGATTTGAAGCATTATCTGGCAAAGGAGGGTATTCCCATGCGTATTGTCTGAACGGCAGTATGCTTATTGTTTCTTTATGTAACTCATCTTTTTTCGAAAAATTCATGCAAAGGCCCGTCATTAAAAACCGTTTCGTAAGGATAACAGTCAAGTCAGTGTTGTGGCTGATAGGCAGTCTGCTTGCTCTGTTATTGCTGAGTCTGTTGGCCTTTGTCATTTATTATAATGTAGCGGTACATATCGCAACCCCACGCAATGTGCGGCAACCCTCCATCAGTCGGCTTGCCATCACACCCACCTCTGATGGTACCCGTCTGGGAAACAACTGGTTGCGACATGGGCAGGATGGACTGTGGGAACTCTACATAGAAGGCAATCCCATGGAACGGGGAGTGGCGTTTGGCAGGCTGTGCAGTGGATTGCTCTATTATCAGGAGTCGGTGTTCATGAAGCAGATTGACGTGCTGGTGCCCAACCGCAGCTATCAGAATGTACTGAAATATCTGATTCGTTTTTACAACCGCGACATCACCGATTACATACCAGAGGAAAATTTGGAAGAGATATACGGAATGTCGCAGGCTTGTTCTCATCAGTTCGATTATGTGGGTTCTCCCTATGAGCGTCAGCTCAATTTCCATGCGGCTCACGACCTGGGCCATGCCATGCAGGACTATATGCTGGTGGGCTGTACCTCGTTTGCCGCATGGGGTGACCGCTCGGCAGATGGCGATTTGATAGTAGGTCGCAATTTCGATTTTTATGTAGGTGATGATTTTGCCCGCAACAAACTGGTTACTTTTGTCAATCCCACGCACGGCTATAAGTTTGCCATGGTAGGCTGGGCCGGTATGACGGGTGTCTGTTCCGGCATGAACGAGAAAGGACTGACCGTTACCATCAATGCCGCCAAATCGTCAATGCCAGGTTCTTCGGCAACCCCTATTTCCTTGTTGGCGCGCCGCATTTTGCAGTATGCCGGCACCATAGCCGAGGCCAAGCGCATAGCTGATACTACCCGCACCTTTGTGTCAGAATCGTTACTGATAGGGTCGGGCAGTGAAAATCGTGCCGCCATCATAGAAAAATCGGTGGAGCGGACGGCCCTTTATGAAGCTCCCCGCCATCAGCACTGGCTGGTTTGTGCCAATCATTACCAGAGTGCCGCCTTTGCCCACGATGAACGCAATCTGGACAATATCCGAACCAGCGACAGCCCTTACCGCCAGCAGCGTGCCACCGAATTGTTGCAGCAGAATTTTCCTATCGACTATCACAAGGCTGTTTCCATTTTGCGGAATCCTTATGGATTGCACGATGCCCATATCGGATTGGGTAATGAAAAAGCCCTTAACCAGTTCATTGGTCACCATTCGGTGGTGTTCTCACCACGCCGTCAGCTGATGTGGGTCTCCACCTCGCCATGGCAAGAGGGGGCCTATGTGGCGTTCGATTTGCACAAGGTCTTTTCTTCGCACGGCTCGGCCCGGCATGGGGGAGAAGTGTCGTCGCTCACGGTAGCGGCCGACTCCGCTTTTCTGCGTTCGCCCGATTTCGTCAATTTCCTCCGCTTCAGGGCCATGGAGAAGACGCTTAAAGCTCATGCTGCGACTGTCAGTCCGGCCCAGTTGCGTCAGTTCATTGCACTCAATCCGCACTATTATCGGGCTTATGAGGAGGCAGGCGACATTTGTCACCAGCAGGGCATTGATGCGCAGGCTCGCCGATATTGGTCCACAGCCCTCCGTATGGATTTGCCCAAGCAGATGGATAGGGACCGCATAACCCGAAAATTGAAAAAGACGGAGTAATCTCTCATTTCTCCCGTTTCGTGCGAGTAGTCCCGTATTTTATTTTGTTTTCTCCTTAATGTTTTAGTAACTTCGCCTTGACATCCTTTCTACCATTAACGGAAGGATTGTTTTGTTTAAAATAATATGTACGAACAACATCCAGAAATACAATTCCGGTCGCCAGCCGAAATTGCTGAGTATCAGAATATGCTGCTGCGTAAGCAAATGCAGTATATCAAGGGCAATTCACCGTTTTACCAGAAAATGTTTGCCGACAACCATCTGAGTTTCGACGACATTCAGACTACTGACGACTTGCAGAAACTGCCAGTGACTACCAAACAGGATTTGCAGCTGCACAATCAGGATTTCTTTGCCGTGCCAATGTCCGAGATTACAGATATTGTCACCACTTCGGGCACACTGGGCGACCCTGTCACCGTGGGACTCACCCGTCACGATTTGGAACGTCTGGCCTACAATGAGCATCTCACCTTTGACAATGCGGGACTCACCAAAAATGACATCATTCAGGAAATGACCACCATCGACCGCCGTTTTATGGCAGGTCTGGCCTATTTTTTGGGGGCTGTCGATTTGGGTGCGGGTATTATCCGTGTGGGCAATGGCATACCCGAATTGCAGTGGGACACCATCAACCGTATGCACCCCACTGTGTGTATGGTGGTGCCATCGTTCCTGATGAGGCTTATCGATTATGCTGAGGCTCATGGAATTGATTATCATCACTGTTCACTCAAGAAGGCTGTCTGCATAGGCGAGTCGTTGCGTAATCCTGATTTCACCTTCACGGTGCTTAGTCAGAAGATACACGATCGCTGGCCAGAGTTGCAGCTCTTCACCACCTATGCCTCTACCGAGATGCAGACAAGTTTCTCGGAGTGTGGCTGTGGCTGTGGTGGCCATTTGCAACCTGAACTTATTGTGGTGGAGTTTCTTGACGACAATAACCAACGTGTGGCCGACGACAAGCCTGGTGAGGTGACTATCACCCTGCTGGGTATTGAGGGATTCCCTCTTATCCGTTTCAAGACTGGAGATGTATGTTACCACCATGTGCAGCCTTGCAAGTGTGGCCGCAACACCATGCGCCTGAGCTCCATTCTGGGCCGCAAGGGGCAGATGATCAAGTACAAAGGTACCACACTGTTTCCGTCCTCTCTCTTCGATGTGCTTGACGACCTCAATGGCATAGCAGGCTATGTGGTGGAGATTTCAACCAACGATTTGGGCACAGATGACATTCTTATTCATATTGGCACGGAACATCCAAGCGAACATTTTGAAAAGGAAATAAAAGATATGTTCCGCTCCAAAGTGCGGGTGGCACCTTCCATCCTCTTTGAATCGCCCGATGCCATCCATGCCTTGCAGTTCCCTCAGATGAGCCGTAAGCCTATCAAGTTTATTGACAAGCGCAAGAAGGAAATCTGATTTCCTCCCTTGTCCTTCATATACAAAAATGGCTGTACCTGATGGTACAGCCATTTTTTGTGTATGTCAAATAGACGGTGCGCTTATCCTCTGTATTGTTTGGGTGACACCTCAAAAAACTCCTTGAAAACCCGGTTGAAGTGCTGAATGTTGTTGTAGCCCACAGCCGAAGCAATTTCCGATACTTGCAGGTCGCTTTCTTTCAGCAGCCGTGCCGCCTCGTTCATACGCACAAAATTGAGGTATTGGCGGAAGTTTTTGCCTGTACCTTCACGCAGCAGTTCCGATACATCGTTTTCCGTCACATCGGTTACTTCGGCCACATCGGCCAGTTTCAGATTCGGATTGCTGTAGTTGTTGCCTATATAGGCCATTATCTGTTGCCATTGGTCGGGTTTGGGGCAGTTTGTCGCAATCTCTATTTTCTGGACCGGAGCCAGTACAATCTTTACCTCCTTTTCTTCTTTCCCCTCGTCTTTCTTTGTCTCTTTCTCTTTTCCCTCTTCATCAGTCTCCGCCGCAGAGGTGTTGTTTGCTGGGGAAGATGCTTTTATCCTTCTCCTTATCTGCCACACAGCCACTGCCACAGCATAGTAGGCCAGCATGGCCAGCAGGTAATATAGCCAGTAGAAGTCGCGTTCCATCGAGAATTCCTCTATGTTGAGAGTTATCTCCTTGTTCAGCGGCAACGTCTCATTCTTTTCGCAGAATATCCATATTTGCAGCGTGTTGTCCAGAA
This sequence comes from uncultured Bacteroidales bacterium, assembly GCA_937872735.1. Taxonomy (GTDB): domain Bacteria; phylum Bacteroidota; class Bacteroidia; order Bacteroidales; family Paludibacteraceae; genus Physcocola. The sequence goes on along the minus strand of CALMUD010000105.1, from coordinate 15,122 downwards.
TTACATTGTTGACAAGACTCAGCGCTTTCGGATTCTGGTAGACCCACCAGTTGGGTACTTCAGTAATCTCGTCGGTGGCTTGGTCAATGTGGTTTTCCCCCTTGTGCAGGCCGATGGTCTTGGTGAAGATAGGCTGTGTGTTGCAGTCGTTCTCCTTTGAGTATCCTTTCAGCAATTGGTTGAAACGGAGCGACAGACGCACGTCGTCGTTTGATTTCAGTTTCAGCTTGAAGTGGTAACCGTCAATCGAGAACCGCTGATAGTCTTTCTTGTTTATCACGATACCCGAATAGGGGTAGCAGAATCCCTTTTCCAGCATCAGTTTTACAGTCAGCCCATCGGGACCTCTGCTGATGCGTGATTCGGAATGTCCACCATTTTCCTGATCTCTGAATTCGGAAATGCAGAAAGACTCGTCGTGCAGCAGGTCAATCGCCTTTTTGCCCAACAGATAGTGCATCATCAAGACAATTACGATTGGAAAAGCAATCAATCCCCCTATTATTATCTTTTTTTGGCTCACCCTATCAACTATACTATTATATTGTAATTTGATGCTGCAATTTACGGAAAAAGCAGACATTAGCCAACAAAAAACAGATTAACATTTTTCGTGCAGAAAATGTGAATATTTCGTCAATCCGTCTTCCTTTCCGCTTTGTTTGCCTAAATTAAAAAAATGTTCAGTAAAAAAAGGAAAATGTGAAATGCAGGAAGGCACCTTCCTTTATCTTTGCCCCAGACATCGGTAAAACGTATGCCACACATACACTATTTAAAAATATAAGTATCATGAAAACATTTTTTCTTTCATTAAAGAGAAGCGTCCTGGCGCTGAGCACCTTGTTCTGCTTGGGAATGAGCTCTACCGCCTTTGGTCAGACTGACGGACTTAAAGGCAATTCGGCCATCGACATCATGAAGAACATCAAGGTGGGATGGAATCTTGGCAATTCACTCGATGCCACTGGAGGCTCGGGCTTGACATCGGAAACCAGCTGGGGAAATCCAAAGACCACCCAGCGATTGATTGACTCGGTGAAGGCGGCGGGATTCAATGCCATACGAGTGCCCGTATCGTGGGGAACGCATACCAGCAACAATGGTACCTATACCTACGCTGTTGATGCCCAGTGGATGGCTCGGGTGAAAGAAGTGGTGGACTATTGCTACAACCGCGGAATGTATGTCATTATCAATCTGCATCACGATGATTCCTATTTCTTCCCAAGTTCTGACAAACTGAATAATTCTACCCTTTATGTAAAGGAAATGTGGACCCAGATAGCCCATGAGTTTGCCAATTACGACCAGCACCTCATATTTGAGACGCTCAACGAACCCCGTCTGGTGGGTGATACTTATGAGTGGTGGTTCGTCAAGAATTATCCATCCTCGCAGGTGTCAGATGCCATATCTTGCATCAATTCCCTCAATCAGACGGCCGTGAGTGCCATCCGTTCAGTCAACGAGGGCTACAATCTCGATCGCGTTATCAGTTGCCCTGGTTACGATGCGTCCATCGATGGATGTACTGTTTCCACCTTCCAGATGCCAACCGACAACGTGAGCAATCGCCTTTGTGTTTCCATCCATGCTTATCTGCCTTATAATTTCTGTGCCAGTACTGATCAGTCCAATGCCGATTTCCGCACTTTCACTTCCAGTGATGCCAGCCAAATTCTGGATTTGTATCGGCAGATTTCCAGCAGTTTCACCTCTAAGGGAATTGCGGCCTATATAGGTGAGACAGGATGTTCAAACAAAGATGACCGTGAGGAGATAGCGAAATGGGTGGCTTGCTTCTTTGGCTATAGCAAGTCGTATAGCATACCTTGTTTCTTGTGGGACAACAACAATTTCTATAAAGGAGGAGCCTACAGCGCTGAGTATTTCGGCTTGCTCAACCGCTCCACACTCACATGGGGTGAGCAGTCTACCATTGACGCCGTGATGACTACGCTGGGCATCACACCGGGTGATGTTATCGAGACGTTGGCCAACAGCACCAGTGTATATGCCAGTCAGGGACGGCTCTATGCCAGTTGTTCGGCTACTATCAACCGCATCGAGGTCTATGGCATCAACGGCACCGCACTTTCGTCAGTCCAATTTGGTGGCGAAACTTCAGCAGAACTCGAGTTGCCAGCCTTGCAAAGCCGTGTAGCCATTGTGGTGATTTACACTTCGGCAGGAAAGGTGGTCAAGAAGGTAATGCTGCAATAATAGTACACACACATTATTGATTACTTCATCATTATATTGCAATGGCTGCCTTCGATGTGATTTCGGGAGCAGCCATTGGTTTTGATAATGAAAGTCGGACAATAATTATTAGCTTTACATCCAAATTAAATAAGGAAATCAGATGAAATCATATATTACAATCATAAAAAGTAGCGTGGTCCTATTGTTATTGCTTGCGGGTGCCTATGTGGTTTACAATATCACACACAACAAGCCGATGCCGGAAATAGTGACTGCGACACCGACGGGCAAGTCGTCTACCGAGATTATAAAGGAAATAAAAGTAGGCTGGAATCTTGGCAACTCGCTCGATGCCACTGACGGGTCGGGTCTCTCGTCGGAGACCAGCTGGTTCAATCCCGTCACCACCCAGCGGTTGATTGACTCGGTGAAGGCGGCAGGATTCAATGCCATACGGGTACCCGTGTCGTGGGGCAAACACACCAGCAACAACGGCACCTATAAATATGCTGTTGATGCAGCATGGATGGCGCGCGTGAAGGAAGTGGTGGACTATTGTTACAAGCGGGGATTGTATGTCATTATTGACCTGCACCATGATGACGCTTATTTCAATCCATGCTCCGACCATCTGAAGGAATCCAAGATTTATGTGCGTGAACTTTGGACCCAGATAGCCCACGAATTTGCCGATTATGACCAGCATCTTATCTTCGAGACGCTCAATGAGCCGAGGGTGGTGGGCGATGTGAATGAGTGGCGTTTTGACCGGTATGCGCCTACCGCGCGGGTGGCTGATGCCATACAAGGTATCAATGAACTCAATCAGACAGCAGTCACTGCCATTCGTTCAGTCAACGAGGGGTACAACCGTGACCGCATCATTAACTGTCCTGGCTACGATGCCTCACCCGACGGATGTCTGGTCTCATCGTTCAAGTTGCCGACCGATGTTGTCAGCAATCGTCTTTGTGTTTCCATTCATGCCTATTTTCCTTATAGTTTCTGCGCCAGCACCGATAGCGGCAATCCCGACTTTCGTACATTTACGGCCGATGATGCCCGCCAGATACAGAAATTGTTTCGGGAGATTTACACCAACTTCACCTCCAAGAGGATAGCAGCTTATATAGGCGAGACGGGTTGTTCTAACAAGAACGACCGGGCCGAGGTGGCCAAGTGGGCTGCTTTTTTCTTTGGCTGCTCCCGTAAGTGTGGGGTGCCTTGTTTTCTGTGGGATAACAATGCCTTGTTCAAGAATCTGCCTTCGGGTAAATATAGTGATGATTGCTTTGGCCTGATTAATCGTGACACCTATTTATGGGAGGAGAAATCGACACTTGATGCCGTGATGAATGCGGTAAAGGGGAAAGAAAAATGAAAGGTGTCGTCTTTGAATTTTATAAAAGAACAAAAGATGATTGAATTTGTTTTATCTTTTTCCGTGAATTGGAACTTGTCGGTTTGTATTAAGGGAAAGGTTATAAGAGAAAAAACAGATACTGGACTGTCAGATAATTCGTATATTTGTTGAAAGTAGGTATGCTAAAAATTTGAGCTTACCTTGGATTTTTATTGGCTGTTAATTTGGTTCAAGGAGTGTATGAAACACTAATCAGCGAAGCTATAAAGAAAAGATTGGAAGAAAAAAGTGTTTATTGGCAGTTGCAGGATCCCATCCCAGCTATGTTGTTATCAAAAGCCATGGTCGTCTGATTTCACAGCAATGGTGTCATATACAGTGGCAGGTACACAATCCCTTCCATTTCTTTAACATCTTTGTCGTGCAGAACGTAAGGTGTGGAAAGCTGATTGCCGTATTTCGCAATACATTTTTTTAGGGAGGTGAGGGTATATTTGTTTCCAGATTTGACCTCAATGGGCGAAATGTCGTGTCGGCTGGTCGTTCCACGTTTGGCAATGAGAAAGTCTATCTCCATACGGTCATCAGCCGAGGTGGCTGAGTTCTTACTGTAAAAGTAGAGTCTGTGTCCTGATGCTCTAAGCATTTGTGCTACAATGTTTTCAATGAGCATTCCCTCATTTACTTCCAACTTGTCGAACATCAGTTTTTTGTAGAGGTCTTCACCCATAATGCCGCGCTCATCAAAAGCAAGACTGATAAGCAGACCCGTGTCGGCCATATAGCATTTCAGTGTGGTGCGTTCCTCATTCAGTTTCAGCCCGATACTGGGCTCTGTGGAGTTGTAGCAGCAGTTGATTATTTTGGCATCACTCAGCCAAAAGAAAGCCTCGGAATAGTCTCGCATACGGGCTTGACTTTGTAAGGCGGAAAGTTGGAATTTTTTTTCATGTTTCTGTAGCTGCCCTGGAATCTCTTCAAAGATGGCAGCCACTTTTGTCTCCTGATTGTCAGCATACTTTTGAATGTCATTTCGGTAGAGCGCAATGATGTCCCGCTTCACTTCATCTACCTTGTCAAAATCGTGTGTCTCAACGTATTTGGCCACCGATTGTGGCATTCCTCCCACAATCAGGTATTGCCGAAAATAGTCCATGGCTCTGCGGTGAAAAGAACCTACAGGCAGATGTTTCTCAAATTGTTGGCGGATAAATGGCATCAGCACCTCATCGCCCAGTGCCCAAACAAATTCCTCGAAATCCATAGGAAACATTTCAATGGCGTGCTCCTCCGATGGCAGCATGATATTTTTTACATTCTTTTTGATGGAAATAAGAGAACCAGTCTCAATATAATCGTATCTATGGTCAATCACCAGATGCTTGATGGCAGCGCGTGCGCGGGGACAGAACTGCACTTCATCGAAGATGACAAGGGAGTGTGCCTCCTCCGAGTCAGAATCTCGTGGAGTGAGTTTCCGTTTGAAATAAATCTCCAGATTAAGGAATAGAGTGTTGAGGTCATCCAAGTAGATATTGAAAACATCTAATACTTGTGGACTTACCTTGCTGAAATCAATTAATAAATAAGAATCATATTCGTTGCGTGCAAATTCTTCTACAATATAGCTTTTACCAATACGCCGAGCCCCCTCTATCAGAAGGGCGATATCACCCTTCCGTTCGTGCTTCCAACGAAGCATATCTTGATATATTTTTCTCTTCATACCCATCGTTATTCACGTATTTTAGATTTTTACAGATGCAAATATACACATATTTTAGATTTCCGCACTATGCGATTTTATACATAATTGAGGTTTGTGCGAGAAATTTTTTTTGAAAATCCCCTCAAAAAATGAGTTTGTCTTATTCGTAAATGATTTCCGAAAGACTGTCCTCGATCAGCACCTCGTTGGCTACCTCCATCAGTTGCGATGAGGTGATAGGATTGATGAGGGCGGCACGCTGTTCCAAAGTATTGTAACGGCCAAAATAGAGAAAAGTCTTGGCAATGTTGAGGGCGAGGTTCTCCTTCCCCTCATCAGCGATGGCCAGCTGGCCCAACAGTTGCCGCTTGGCCTTCAATAGCTGGGTGGCAGTCAGAGGCTCCTCACGCAGCCGTTTCAGCTCACGCTTCAGCAAACTGATGCATCGCTCCTTGTTGTCGATGTCGGCACTGAAATAGAGAAATACGATGCCCGAATCGGAGTAAGGGGTGAATGATGACTCCACCGAATAGGACATTCCGTTCTTCTCGCGAATGGCCAGATTAAGACGGCTGTTCATACCAGGTCCGCCCAGAATGTTGTTGAGTAGGAAGAATGGGTAACGCTTGGCATCGAACATATTGTAGGCACGGTTGCCCGCCAGATAGTTCACCTGATGCAGCTCCTTTTGCAGCGTGAGATGCTGAGGATGGTAGATGCCGCTGTCGGCCTTGGCCCATTCGCAGATGCGGGCAGGCTCGCAGCGCAGGTATTTGTCGTCAAGGCGGTGCAGCATTTTCTGTGTCATTCGTCCCATTGAGAAGAAAATCATCTGGTTGGTGCCATATCTGGCGGTGTAGTAGCGCAGGGCATCATCGGTGGTGTAGTGGCTCAGCACCTCCTCCTTGCCCAGAATGTTGCGGCCGAGTCCCACATTGTTGAACACCAGCGACTCAAAATCGTCATAAATCAGTTCGGAAGGGGAATCGTTGTACGAGTTGATTTCGTCAATAATCACCTCCTTCTCATGGTCCAGTTCCTTTTGCGGAAAGGTGGGGTGTAGCACAATGTCGGTGCAGAGGTCCATGGCACGCTCATAAAACTCGTCGAGCACCGTGGCATAGACGAAAGTTTCCTCTTTCTCGGTGTAGGCATTGGTGTCGCCGCCCACATCCTCCAACCGGTTGAGAATGTTCCACGACTTGCGGCGCTGGGTGCCCTTGAACACGCAGTGCTCAATGAAGTGGGCCATGCCCGACTGGGAGTCGTCCACCTCATCGCGGGTGCCGGCGTGTATGCCGATGCCGCAATAAGCTACGGGCGAATCGTCGTAGATGTGCAGCACCCGTATGCCATTGGGCAGTGTGTAAAATTCAATCGGTCTCTCCATTGCTCCGCATTATGGTTATATGTAGTTCTGTTTTTTCAGTTCTTTCACCACCGTCTCCAACTCCTTGTACCATTCGGCGCCAAAGCGGCGTATGAGCGGTTCCTTCAGAAATTTGTAGACGGGTATGTCCAGCTTCTTGCCTAGCTTGCAGGCACATTTGCACACCTCCCAGCGGTGATAGTTCACCATGGTGTATTCTCCGCTCTGGGTGAGACGGATGGGGTATAGGTGGCACGAAATGGGCTTGTAGAAGTCGGTGCGTCCCTCGCGGTAGGCTTTCTCGATGGCGCATTTGCAGGTGCCGTCGGTGTCGCGGTAGGTAAAGACACACTCCTTTCCATCGACAATGGAGGTGACATCGTCGCCCTCAATGTCCTTATAGCTGACACCCTGACGGTCAATCACCTCACGGGCCTGAGGCTCCAGGTCGTCCCACACAATGGGCAGAATCTCTTTCAGTTTCTCAATCTCCGTCTCGGTGACGGGAGCCCCCGCATCGCCCTCGATGCAACAGATACCCTTGCAGGTATTGAGGTCGCACACGAAAGGCTTGGTGAGGACATCGAAACTGATGACCGCTTTACCAACTTCAACCATGATTTTCTTTTTCGTTGATGATGTTTGAGGCCTTATGGCCATCCTATCTTGATTTACAGTTTGTTCACCGTTTGACGCAGTCTGACCAGTTTCTCCATCAGGCCGTCAAAGCGGTCAAGGTGCAGCATATTGGCGCCGTCAGACTTGGCATGGGCAGGGTCGGGGTGCGTCTCCAGAAACAGACCATCCACACCCACTGCAACTCCTGCGCGTGCAATGGTCTCAATGAGCTGAGGATTGCCGCCCGTAACGCCGGAAGTCTGGTTTGGCTGTTGCAGCGAGTGGGTAATGTCGAGTACTACCGGAAATCCCGTGGCCTGCATCACAGGTATGCCGCGGTAGTCCACAATCAGGTCCTGATAACCGAAACCCGTGCCGCGGTCAGTGAGCATCACGCGGTTGTTGCCGCTGTCGACCACCTTCTGGGCGGCAAAGCTCATGGAGGCAGGTGACAAGAATTGTCCCTTCTTGATGTTGACCACCTTGCCCGTCTGGGCCGCCGCTACCAGCAGATCCGTCTGTCGGCAGAGAAATGCCGGAATCTGGAGCACATCCACATATTCGGCGGCAATGGCAGCCTCGCTGGCGGCATGAATGTCGGTCACCACCGGCACATCAAACGTCTCGCGCACCTTGCGCAAAATCTTCAGGGCCTTCTCGTCACCGATGCCGCTGAACGAGTCGATGCGTGAACGGTTGGCCTTTCGGTACGAGCCTTTGAAGATAAACGGAATCTTCAGCCGGTCGGTCGTCTTCACCAGATGCTCGGCTATCTGTAGGGCCATCTCCTCGCCCTCAATGGCGCAGGGACCTGCCAGCAGGAAGAAGTTGCCAGCGTCGGTATGTTTCAGTTTGCTGATTTCGTACATATTTTGTCTCTTTTGTTTGTTTTCTTTCTTATTCAGGGTACAATCATGTTGATGGCGGCAGGCACTATTGAAATGGAGAGGGGCGCCTTGCTGTCTTTTTGCAAGATTCCGTCCGCTTCAATCTTGAGTCGTTGTTGCGTATTGATGTTCAGCTGTTGCGACTGGAACCTGCGAATGATGCCATCGGGGTTGTCGTAGCTGCGGCTCAGTACGCTGTGCAGTCCCTTTACCAGCTGGACGGGGTTGAGCTTGGTGGCGGCCATCACCTCCAGCATGCCATCGGTAGGGTCCGCCTTGGGGGTCTGCTTGATGCCTCCGCCCGTGTAGGGTCCGTTGGCAATGGACATGGTGTAGACCTTGTCGTTGAGCAGCACCTCTTCGTCCGAACGCAGTTCTATCAGTTTGGAGCGGTGGATGAAGGTACTGGATAGCAGTGCCAGCGAGTAAATCCACGATTGTCCGCGGAATACCTTTCCTATCCGCTCTGCCTGTTCCACCACCTGGGCGTCAAAGCCGATGCCGACCGAATTGATGAAATATTTGGTCACCTCTTGCCGTTTGCGCAGGTAGGAAAGTTGGCCTACATCAATGGCGGCCGTCTTACCTTGTTGCAGAATGTGGATGTTTGTCTCCATTTTTTTGCCGATGTTCCAGTATCTGGCCCAATCGTTGCCTGTGCCCGACGGAATGATGCCGAATGTGAGCAGACGGCTGTCGACGCATGAGGTCATCAGTCCGTCAATCGTCTCGCTGACAGAGCCGTCTCCTCCCACCACAATGAATTGACGGCAGCCCTGGCTCACCATCTGGCGGGCCAACTCGGTGGCATGGCCGGGGTACTCCGTGCGGCAGTAAATCCCCGCAAAGCCAGCCTCCTTCAGCTTGTCGCTGACGGTGTTCTTTCTGCCCGAACGTCGGTCGCCCGATTTGGCATTGAGTATTATTCCCCAGTTCTCCGTTTCTGTCATAGTGCCTTCAATCAATTCGGTTACAAATTTACTCTTTTTTCTGTCAATTGGTGTGGAGTGTGGCCGACTAATGCAAGCGGTTGGCTCTCTTTGTTTTTTTTTGATGTTCCATTTCCCCTAATTTGTCTTGATTGAGTTGATGAAATGTTTTTTTTACCCTAATTTTGCGTGAATTTTTCAAACAACAATAAATTAAGGAGAAAGCTGTATGGAATTTGATATCAAATCAATGAAACAGTGCTGGCCAGTGGTCTGCCTGTTGTGTGTTCTTTGTTTTGTGATGGGATTGGTAGCCATGTGCTCCAGCCGTAGTTCTTCAGAGATAACTGGAACCAGCGACAGTGACTCAGTGGGTGTGGCCAATGCCGATTCGATGGTCATCATGTCTAACTGCAAGGAGGCCTATAATACCGCCTATGCGGCAGGCCAGCGTGACGGCACCACCGATGGCAATGCGCACAGCTACCGCGCAAGTTTCAACAAGGATTACGAGACGGCCTACGAGCAGGCTACACAGGCCAATGCGTCTGACCCATCAGACAAGGACAAGGCGCTGACCTTGCAGACCTCAATGGCTGCATCGAAAGGCTATGCAGCAGGCTATGCCGAGGCTTATCTCGAAATCAACGGCAATGCTCCAGCCGCAGCTGCTGCCCCTGCTGCTCCAGCAGCCGCTCCAGCCGCTGCTGGTGATGGCTCAGAAAATTCTGACGAGAACACACCAGCCAGTGGTGATAACGATGCCCAGTAAGCAATAGCGCGTAAGCAAAATACGCAAACGGTTATAAGAGATGAAGAGCCGCACCCTGAATTCAGGATGCGGCTCTTCTTTTATCCGTCATGGAGCGGGGTGTATGCTCTTTCACCATTTATAGGTATAAACCACTTTGCTGGTTCCCGTCTGTGCTACGCACTTCACAGGATATCCTGCCGCATTGAGAGTCCAGGCGTAATTGGTGACCACCAAACCTGTGGCAGCCGACATGGAAATCTTGCGCAGTGGCAGATTAGCCGAAGGCTTGCCAAAGAATCCAGACCAGTGGGCTATTTCCAGATTGCCGATGCCTCCTATGTTCTTGATGGCGGCGGTAGTGCTGTCGGCGTAGATGTAGTTGGACTGAGCGGCACCGGTAGCTGACAGCGATTGCGTCTGCACCAGATTGCCATCCTTGTAGGTTAGCCCGCATTTGAAGGGTTGGCTGCCCACCTGCCCGTAAGAGGTCAGATAGCCACTGGCATCGTAATTGTAGGCGGCGGAGTCGACACCCAGACCGCTGGCAGTGCTGTCATATTCCACCCCCGCGGCGGCATATCCAGCAGCATTGAGGTTCCATCCTCCTTTGTGCCATCCTCCGCGGCTGAGGCTGTAAAACTGCACTTGGCTGCCCTTGTAAGTGTAGAGGCAATAGTGGGTGCTTATTCTGGGATTGCCTTGCACATCCACAATGGAGGTCACCTCGCCGCCTTTGCGGAATACAATGAGTGAGTCAGCCTCGCTCAGACTGCCGTCAGCATTGTAGGCCTTCATGGTCCATCCCTTCAGCATTCCAGTGCCAGTGGACGCGTCATCATCGTCGTCATCGCTGCACGCGCTCATCAGGGTTATGCCACTCACGGCGGCTGCCATTGCCAGCAACATGAAATATCTTCCTGTCTTTTTCATTCTTTCAGTTTTTATATTTACTATGGGCAAAGTTATCTCTTTTGCGGGTAAATGAAAAAAACGGGGCGACTTTTTGGAATCCTTGCCGATAAAAGGGATGTTTTATTTGAACAATTTGCGATGAAAAAAGAATAAAATTACGCTTGATTCCCTTCTTTTCTCTCTTTTTTGTATATTTACAACCCATATCACCTGATAAAATACCATGGGTAGATGAAAACACACTTGTTCCTGTTTTTTCTTATTGCACTGAGAGCCACTGTGCACGCCAATGTGTCTGTATCGGTTGATGCAGAGCAGGATAATGTGCCCATCTCGCCTTATCTATATGGAAAAAATGTCAGGGAGACAGACCCTGGCGTCACCTCCGATTCGGTGCGTTTTTTGATAAAAGAGTCGGGATTGAAGTTTGTCCGTATGAACGAGGGCAACAACAGTTCCAAATATAATTGGCGGAAACGTTTGTCGTCGCACCCCGATTGGTACAATAATGTGAGCACAACCAATTGGGACCAGTCGGCCCAGTTGCTCAACGACAAATTGCCAGGTGTGAAGGCCATGTATGGATTCCAGATGATGGGCAAAGTGGCCAAAAGCGAGGCTTACAATTTCAACAGCATGTCGTACAACTACTCCAAGGGAGGCCGTTGGTGCCGACAAAATCTCTGTGGAAATGGCGTGGCGGCTCCCGATGGAGAAATGGCAGCAGTGGAAGGTGATACCTCGCTCTATCTGCAATCGTGGCCTGCCGATTCATCGGTCGCCATCTATACCCATTGGCAAAAAGACCTTCAACTGAATATGCGCCAGTTTGAATATTGGGACATGGACAACGAGATGGAGCTGTGGAATGAAACCCACGATGATGCAGTCAAGACCTGCGATGCAGAAGATATGATGCGGAAATATTTTGCCACCGCCAAGGCCGCCCGTGCGGTCAGTCAGGATATGAAACTGTGTGGACCCGTCAGTGCATCGGAGTGGTATTGGTATGTAACTCGGAGCGGACTGCCTGTCTATAAGGGCAAAAAATATTGTTGGCTGGAGTATTTCATTATGCGTTGTGCCGAGGAGCAACGGGCCACTGGCGTAAGGATGCTGGATGTGCTTGATATTCATGATTATCCAGAGGAAACGAATACGGACGAAGTGTTGCAGACGCATCGCGTGTTTTTTGACACTACTTATGTATATTCCAAGGCGCATGGTGTGCAGGCTGTGTCGGGAGAATGGGATTCATCGGTGAATAAGGAATATGTGTTTGTGCGTTGCCAGCAGTGGCTTGACAAGTATTTCGGTGCCCACAACGACATCACTTTCGGAGTGTCGGAGTTCAACGTCAAGACTCCTTCGATGATGGTCAACGTGCTCTCCTATGCCTCCATGCTGGGCGAGTTTGGCCGTCACGGGGTGACTTTTTTCTGTCCATGGAATTGGTACCCTGGTATGTGGGAGACGCTTCATTTGTTCAGCCGATACGGCCACTGCACCTCGGTCAAAGCCACCTCGTCAGATGAGGCGATGGTATCGGCTTATCCCATGCTCAATGCCAGTCGCGACTCCATGACCATCCTATTGGTCAACCGCTCGCAGGTGGAAAGCAAAACCGTGAATATGTCCATTGCCAACTTCGATGTGCCGAATGGCACTTGCGAAACACTCCAGCTGGCCAATCTGCCAGACCAAGAGACGTTCGTATCACACACCAAAAACGCCTTGCAGCATGGACAGATAACGGTGGGGTCAAATGCTTTCAGCATTACGCTCCCAGCTCTGTCGGTCACCGCGGTGCGGTTGCATAAAACTCCAGTTTCGGCCCGATAGCTAATGCCGTCTTTTTATTGAGACTTATTCTTATTCTAATTATATGCACACACATTTACTAATGTTAACCTTGCTTGCAGCCCCTATGTGCGCTCAAGCGTCAGTATCGGTCACCGTAGATGCGGCTGCCGACAATGTGGCTATTTCGCCTTATATTTATGGACGGAATGGCGGGTCTTCGGACCAAAAAGACAAGCCCAACACAGAAGCAGACTTGGTTCAGCTCCGTGAGTCGGGTGTCCGTTTCCTCCGTCAGAACAATGGAAACAACTGCACCAATTACAATTGGCGGAAAAAACTGACTTGCCATCCCGACTGGTACAACAACGTATATGGCTGCGACTGGGATTTCTCGGCCAAAACCATCAACGACGAGTTGCCAGGGGTGATGGCCATGTATGGATTCCAGATGGCGGGCAGAGTTGCCAAGAGTGATACTTACAACTTTGATGCCTGGGGTTACAACAAGTGCGCCTGGGGTGATTGGTGCAGCCAGAACCTTTGTGGCAATGGAGTGGCTGCCTCGTCGGGTACCAAGGCGGCTACCGAGGGTGACACCTCTCTCTATACGCAAGCATGGCCTGCCGATTCGTCGGTAGCCATCTATAGCCACTGGAAAAATGACCTCGGACTGAACATGGACCAATTCAAATATTGGAACATGGACAACGAGATGGAGATATGGTGCTCCACCCACGATGACATCATCAAGACCTTTGATGCCGAGGACGTCATGCAGAAATATTTTGCCACAGCCAAGGCCATACGAGCCATCAATCCTAATGTGAAACTGAGTGGCCCTGTCTGTTCATCAGAATGGTTCTGGTATAGTACGCCGAACGGATTGCCAACCTATAATGGCAAAAAATATTGCTGGCTGGAGTACTTCATCATGCGTTGCGCGGAGGAGCAGAAAGCTACCGGCATACGGATGCTCGATGTGCTCGACCTGCACGACTATCCTAGTGAAACTGGCATTGATGATATCTTGCAGACGCACCGTGTATTCTTCGACACCACTTATGTCTATCCGGGTGCCAATGGTGTGAAGACAGTGAATGGAGGTTGGGACAACATTGACAAAGAGTATGTATTTGTGCGTTGCCAACAGTGGATTGACAAATATTTCGGGGCTAATAGCGGCATCACATTTGGTGTGTCGGAATATAATGTGCAGGATAAATCGACCATGGCGAACACCTTGGCCTATGCTTCCATGCTGGGTGAGTTTGGCCGTCACGGAGTGGAATATTTCACCCCATGGACCTGGAAAGTGGGAATGTGGGAGACCCTTCACCTTTTCAGCCGTTATGGCCACAGTACCGAAGTCGGTTCCAAATCGTCGGACGAGGTTACCGTTTCGGCCTATCCTACGGTGAATGCCAATCGTGATTCCATGACCGTTATTCTGGTGAACCGTTCACAAACGGCCGCGCAGACGGTGGATATGACAATAGACAACTTTAAAGTGGCCGATGGCGACTATGTGACGGAACAACTGGCCAATCTGTCAACTACCGAGACGTTTGTGTCGCACACCAACAATGCCTTGCAGCAGGGTAGCGTGACAGTCAAGTCGAATGCGTTGACAGCCACTGTCCCTGCCATGTCCATCACGGCTGTGGTGCTGAAAAAGGCTGCATCTGGCGTGGATGAGGTTTCGGCTCAGCCGTTGGCTGTCTATCCTAATCCAGCGTCAGGCTTTTTCTTTGTGCCAAATGCCGAGGACGATTTGCAGCGTGTGGAGTTGGTGAATGCCAACGGCCAGACTGTTCTGTCACAGGCGGTGAATGGTGCAGGCAATGTACGCATCGATGTATCATCGGTATCAAAAGGAGTGTATGTGGTTCGTGCCAATACAGCCAACGAGAGCCGTGTAAATACAATCGTGATTAAATAAGTAACTGAAATATAATAATTAAGCGTCTGCTTCCATTCGGAGGTAGACGCTTTTTTTTGCTGTCTGTTCAGAGCGTTTTTTTATTAAAAACGCTGTATTGAAACAGTAAAAAATAATAAAATATGCTGTTTGTAAACAGCATATAATAAAATATAATGCTGTAACGAAACAGTAAAAAATAATAAATAAGCTGTATAAACACATCAAAAAGTAGTATATTTGTGGCAAAAGAAAAAACATGGAAACATTATTTGCAAGACAAGACAGGCTGATGAAACTGACAGATACCAAAATAGTAAGGTCGGCCATGCGGCAAATAAATTGGGATGCCCCGCTGCTGGCCATCAGAGGGCCGCGGGGGGTAGGGAAAACCACCCTGATGCTGCAATACATCAAGCTGCACTATCCTGCACACACCCGCAAGGCCTTGTATTGTTCACTCGATTCTTTGTATTTCACCAGCCACAGATTGCTGGATTTGGTGGATGTATTCTATAAGAATGGAGGTGTCCATCTTTTTCTGGACGAGGTGCACAAGTATACCACTTGGAGCCGCGAGATAAAGGAAATCTATGACTCCTATCCCGACATCAGAGTCGTGTTCAGTGCCTCAGATCGGAAGAGCACACGTC
>CALMUD010000104.1 GCA_937872735.1 uncultured Bacteroidales bacterium | reverse complement strand
TCGTTGAAGCAAGTGCCCATCAGCGTGGTGTTATACATCTTGACAGAAGTGCCCTCCTTGCCAGCTAGTCTGATGACACTGCAAGCATTGTATTGAGTGTTTTGGCAACGGTTGCTGTAGAATGTACTGTTCAGAATATTGATGGTCGGTTTGGCTTCGTCCTCAACCAGTATGGCAGCTCCACCCGTGTTGGCGGATGTGTTATTGTTGAAGGTGGAGTTGCTGATAAGAATGGAAGACTCGTTTCCGTTGCCCGAAATGCCGATGCAAGCCGAGCGGCGTCCATTGTTGTTACTGAAATGGCAATACCGTAGTGTCAGTCTGGATTTACTATTGATTGATATGGATGCGTTGTTGCCGCTCTGGTTGATGGATGCATCGCTGAATTCATTAATCCAGCAAGAATCCAGTTCAACTTCGGCACCATTCATGTTGAGAGCGCAGCCGCCCACCACCATTTTGGGTTTCCCCTTGAAGTGGATACCGCGTATTCGTAACCCTTTCACCTTCTCCGATAAATCAAATATCCTACCTTTGTTGTTGAGTGGCATAAATATCGTTTCGTTACCGTCGCTCTTGCTGTTTCCTTTAGGGTTGATTCCATCCTGTTTTGTGGCATTTTCAGGATATCCGCCGATGATAGTGATATGGGAAAGCTCTTTCGCATATTTGTCCAGACGGAAACCACTTGCCGAGTTCGGCGTGTAGGTGCCAGCCGCCACATTGATAGTGACTTGCGCACCAGCGTTCTTTTCGCAGAATGTTTTAGCCAGTTGCAGTGCCTGGTCGAGTGTGGCCAAAGCCTTGTTCCAGTCCGTTCCTGCAAAGCTGTCGTTGCCGACTTTTGCCTTTACAAAAAACTCACCTGGCGTCTCGCAAATATCAGAAATCTGAATTTCATTGGAGCGGAGGGAGATTGGGACATCGTTAGCGTCCTTGCCAGTTATTTCGAGCCAGTAGGTACCGATTCCTACATTCTTCAGCGTGCTGGTCTTCCCATTTTCCACATCGCTGTAGTTATTCACCCATTGGTATTTGACGTCAGTCAATCCTGATACCGCAGAGCGGAACGAAGTGAAGGTGGATTGTTTGATGCACTCAGTAGCCGACGACTGCTCAATGGCAACGGCGTAGTCGTTATCGTAGGCGCCGAATGTACTGGCAATCTCGTTGCGTTGTACTCCTCGCTGGTCGAGTATGCACTGAGTGTAAGGTGCTCCAGCCTGGCTCACAATCTCCAGTTTGTTGCTTGGTATCAGCACTTGCGTGATGCAGTTTGGAACGGTCGTGATTTTGTCGAATGGTGAACCCTTGAAATTGGCAGTGAACATTCTTGGATTGTATTCATTGTCTTTGCTCTCCTCCACAAATGGGGATTCCTTAGGAAAGTTGTTGCTGTAGTTGTCGGCATAGCCTGCGCATTCAACAATGGAATGGTAAATACTGAGTGTGCCGTTTTCCTTGTATAAGTGTCCGCAAACTGTGGAACAGATAATGTTGAATATTGGGTTACCACCCGCCATACGCATGACGGAGCATCCAAAAGAGCCACCCGCATTCACGATGGTGTTGTCGTAGAATGTGCTGTTGACGATGTTCACTTTAGGACTGGCGTCGTAAGACAGAATGGCGGTTCCACCCTTAAAATTATTGGTATTATGGCTGAAAGTGGAGTTTTCGATGTTGATAACTCCGTCTGTGAGCAGATTGAGACAGCAGCCCCATTCTCCGCCCTGATTATTGCTGAATGTGGAGTGGCGTATGTTGACCTGTTTATCGATGTTGATGTGTGTGGATGCCTTGTCCTTGGCAAAAGAGACGGCAGCAATAGGGTAAGGAGCCGATGCTGCGGCTCTGAATCCGCTAATCCAGCAGGAATCGAGCGTCACATTAGACCCGTTGACATAGATGGCCCGGCCATCAGTGTTGGTGGTCAGTTGGTCGCCCACAAAGTGAATGCCCACCAATTTTACGTTGTCTTCATCAATCAGATTGACGATGCGTTGTGAGGCAGAGTCGGAGCGGAAAATGGTCGCGTACCCGTTCTTGTTGGCAGGACTGACCGGATTGCGCATGGTACCGCTCAGACTGTTGTCGGTGGGCAGTTCATCGTATCCGCCGTATACCGTCACGTTATCAGGAAATTCGAATCCCTGAGGTTTATCGGGTGAATATTCACCTGCTGCGATGTGCAAATTGATATGAGTGTTGGCATACAGCATCGATTTACGCAAATCGCGGATGGTCATGATGGCATGCTCCACGCTGGCAAATGCATTCATCCATGATGTTCCGTCGTTGTAATCGTTGCCAGTCTTCTTTACATAAAAATTGCCATTGGCGCAGTTGACATCATTGCGGAGGGAAACTGTCATGTTTTCCTTGTCGGAGCGAAGCTGCTGGTCGCATCCCACCGCTACAATGTAGTAGGTTGACCCGGTGTTGTGGACTGGGGTAGGAAAGTAAATATTCTCGTTGGCACTTTCAATGGATCCTAAAAGGATAGGCTTGAGTATGCTCGCCTGGTAAAAATTGTAAATTAGCGGCAGGGAGTCGTCGTTTTTGCCGTTGACGTGGGCATGCAGCGTCACGTTATAGTCCATGCAGACTTCTGTAGGTATGGCTTCTGCAGCCAGTTTGTGGGCCGAAATGGGATTCAGTCTTGACAGTGCGCGGATGTGAAAAGGATGTGAAAGCACGCTACGGCTGCCATAGTGAACCTCAATGAAATATCCCTCACCAGGTTTATTGACATTTCCATAGAACATATCGCCCGTAGCGCCATCGATATTTTGCAGATTGCTGCCATCCATGTTCCCAATTTTCCATTGGTAGGTGTAGCCTG
>CALMUD010000103.1 GCA_937872735.1 uncultured Bacteroidales bacterium | reverse complement strand
ATGAGCGTCCAATGTGAATTTGATGGTGTCATTGTAGTCTGTCTGCTTCAATTCCGTTATCTTTTCAATATACAGCGCGTCGATACACGAATTTGGAAAGATTTGGAAAAACTCCACATTGAACAAATGAACTCTTTATAAGCATTGCTCCGATGTTATGACGAAAGCAAAGAATCAGAAGAAAAGAAAAACATTTTTTAATTCCCCGAATATCCAATTTTTTGAACGAAGAAAGCGCCAAAGTTTGGTAACATCGGGCAAGATGATTAACTTTGCAGATTTAAAAGTTACTGATATACAGAACGAGAAAATAATCAAAAAAGAGTTCACAATATGATTTCATTCTTCAAAAAGGAAGATGGCGGCATACTGGCAGTAGGCACTGACACAGCACTGACGCAACAAGACATTGAAAAACTGACTTGGCTGTTCAGCGGAGCAAAACACGTTACAGATCAGGAGATAAACGGATGGTTCGTCGGCCCACGCCGTGAAATGATTACCCCATGGAGTACCAATGCCGTAGAAATAACCCAAAACATGGGTTTGAAAGGCATCAAGCGTATAGAGGAATTCTTTGCTGCCCAAGGAGCTGACACCAAACACGATAAGATGCTGCAACGCATCTATCCAAAACTGGACCAGCAAATATTCACAATAGACAAACAGCCAGACCCTATTGTATACATTGAGGACATCGAAGCCTACAACAAAAAAGAAGGACTGGCACTAAGCCCCGAAGAGGTAGCTTATCTGAACAGTGTAAGTCAGAAATTGAACCGCAAGCTCACCGACAGTGAAGTTTTCGGTTTCTCGCAAGTAAACTCAGAACACTGCCGCCATAAGATATTCGGTGGAGAATTCATCATAGACGGAGAGAAGAAAGAAAGTTCACTCTTCAGCCTTATCAAGGAAACCACCAAACAGAACCCCAACGACGTGGTATCGGCCTACACCGACAATGTCGCCTTCAAAGAGGGTCCAATGATTGAACAATTTGCGCCAGCCAGTGGTGACAAACCTGACTTTTTCGAGAACAAACAGGTTGAGTCTGTCATTTCTATGAAAGCTGAGACTCACAACTTCCCTACTACCGTAGAGCCTTTCAATGGAGCTGCGACTGGTACGGGAGGAGAAATCCGTGACCGTCTGGGCGGAGGCAAGGCCAGTCTGCCAATAGCGGGGACTGCCGTCTACATGACAGCCTACCCACGTACAGAGCAAGGACGCGAATGGGAGCAGGATATGCCAGAACGCAAATGGCTATACCAGACACCGGAAGAAATTCTGATAAAAGCATCGAACGGAGCGAGCGACTTCGGCAATAAATTCGGTCAACCAATCATCTGCGGTTCACTGCTCACCTTTGAGCACCAAGAGAACGGAAAGAAGTTTGCCTACGACAAAGTCATCATGATGGCGGGCGGAGTAGGTTTCGCCAAGAAGAAGGACTGTCTGAAAGGAGAAGCCCAGCCAGGCGAGAAAGTTGTGGTATCGGGCGGTGACAACTACCGCATTGGTATGGGTGGCGGTGCAGTGTCATCAGTCAATACCGGTCTATACAACAACGCAATAGAGTTGAATGCGGTACAACGTGCCAACCCTGAGATGCAAAAACGCGTAGCCAACGTAATCAGAACATTGGCAGAATCGGATAATAACCCAATCATATCAATACACGACCACGGAGCAGGTGGCCACCTCAACTGTCTGTCAGAGTTGGTTGAAAGCACTGGCGGAAAAATTGACATGGACGAATTGCCAGTAGGCGACCCTACCCTGTCGGCAAAAGAGATAATAGGCAATGAGAGCCAGGAACGTATGGGATTCCTGCTTGACAAGAAAGACATTGATCTGGTGAAAAAAATTGCCGACCGTGAGCGTGCCCCTATGTATGTGGTTGGCGAAACCACCGACGATCACAAATTCGTATTTGAGAAAAAGAACGGAGAACGTCCTATCAACCTGCAAATGGAAGACATGATAGGCCGGCCTCCACGTACCATCATTACCGATAAAACGGTTGAGGAGCACTACGCGCCCGTAAGCACCAGCGACAAGCATCTGAGCGAATATCTGGAGACAGTACTTCAGTTGGAAGGTGTTGCCTGCAAAGACTGGCTGACCAACAAAGTGGACCGTTCCGTAACCGGAAAAATAGCGCACCAGCAATGTGCAGGACAAATACAGTTGCCGCTGAATGACCTCGGAGCCGTTGCCCTTGACTTCAGAGGCGAAAAAGGTATTGCCACCTCAATAGGTCACGCGCCAATGGTAGCCATGGCCGACCCAGAGGCCGGCTCAGTGATGGCAATAGCCGAATCTCTGACCAACATTGTATGGGCCCCAATGGGAAACGGGCTGGAAAGCATATCGCTCAGTGCCAACTGGATGTGGCCATGCAAGAACGAAGGCGAAGATGCCCGTCTGTATAAGGCCGTTGAGGCCTGCAGCGACTTTGCCATTGAACTTGGCATCAACATACCAACCGGTAAGGACTCCCTCTCAATGACCCAGAACTACAACGGAGACAAGGTTTATGCCCCAGGCACAGTCATCATTACCGCTGCGGGAGAAGTAAGCGATGTAAAGAAGATTGTAAGTCCAGTATTGGTCAATGACAGCAATACAGCAATCTACCATGTGGATTTCTCGTTTGATGCACTCAAACTTGGAGGTTCCGCTCTTGCACAATCCATCAACAAGATAGGAGACGAAGTACCAACCGTGCAAAACGCAGAATATTTTGGTGACGCTTTTGAAGCGATACAAGACCTGATAAAGAAAGGTTTGATACTGGCAGGACACGACATATCAGCAGGAGGTATGATTACCGCTTTATTGGAAATGTGCTTTGCCAACACAGAAGGCGGACTAAACGTAATGCTGAAAGACATACCAGAACCCGACTTGTCGAAAGTACTGTTTGCAGAGAATCCAGGCGTATTGATTCAAGTAAAGGATACCGCTCTGGTAGAAAAGATGCTGCAGGATGCAGGTGTTGGCTTTGCCAAAATAGCCAAACCGATAGTTGATAGAAAATTGAACATATCGAAAGATGACAAACATCTGTCGTTTGACATAGACCACCTGCGCGACCTTTGGTTCAAATCCTCGTATCTGCTGGACCGCAAACAAAGCGGAGAACAGTGTGCCAAAGAGCGTTACGAGAACTATAAGAACCAGCCACTGCAAGTAACGTTCGGTGAAGAATTCAGCGGGAAATTGAGCAAGATGGCACTAAGCGCAGACCGCAAGACCCGCTCGAACATCAAGGCAGCCATCATACGCGACAAAGGTACCAACGGAGAACGCGAGATGGCTTACACCTTATGGCTGGCCGGATTTGACGTGAAAGACGTGCACATGACTGACCTTGCCAGTGGACGCGAAACACTGGAGGATGTCAACTTCATCGTATTCTGTGGCGGATTCTCCAACTCGGATGTATTGGGCTCAGCCAAAGGCTGGGCTGGCGGTTTCGTTTACAACGAGAAAGCAAAATCCGCATTGGACCGCTTCTACGCTCGCCCTGACACCCTCAGTCTCGGTGTCTGCAACGGATGTCAATTGATGGTAGAATTAGGTCTTATCTATCCAGAGGATGAACAAAAGCCTCGAATGCTGCACAACGACTCTCACAAGTTTGAGTCATCGTTTGTAGGTTTGACCATACCGGAGAACAACTCCGTGATGTTCAAGAGCCTGTCAGGTTACCAACTTGGCGTATGGGTAGCGCATGGAGAGGGTAAATTCAGTTTCCCTTACAGCGAAGACAAATACAACATCGTGGCAAAATACACCTACGATGCTTATCCGGCAAACCCTAACGGTTCGCAATTTGGCACAGCAGCCATCTGCTCACGCGATGGCCGCCATTTAGCCATGATGCCACATCCTGAACGTGCCATTTTCCCTTGGCAGTGGGCTTACTACCCTCTCAACCGTAAAGAGGAAGACCAGGTAACACCATGGATTGAAGCATTTGTGAATGCTAAGAACTGGATAAAAGAACACAAGAAATAAAACAAATTTCGAACATAAAAAAGAAGGACGTTCCGTAAGGGGCGTCCTTTTTTGTTACCTTTGTCAGCAGAAGAAAGATAAACAATGGAACTGAAAGAGATAGCGAAAATACATACCGACTTTCCAGGAAAATTCGGCATACCCCGTCAAAGCGGCTTGGCAAGTTCACTGGAATCGACCATCATTTTTGCCCCCGAATATCGCAATCCCGACGCCATACGCGGCATAGAAAGCGCCAGCCACCTTTGGTTGATATGGGGATTCAGTGAAGTGAAACAAGAGAAATGGTCGCCCATGGTACGTCCTCCCCGCTTGGGAGGCAACAAACGTCTGGGCGTATTTGCCACCCGTTCACCTTACCGACCAAATCCTATAGGTCTGTCTGCCGTCCGGTTGCAAGGCGTTACCATTGACCCCAAACTCGGCCCCATTCTGCATCTGTCAGGCGCAGACCTGATGGACGGAACCCCCATATACGACATCAAACCCTACATACCCTACACCGACAGCAAGCCGGAAGCCACCAGCGGAATATTCAGCAAGCCAGACCGCATCTATAAAGTTATCTATCCTGATGGAGAACTTGAAAAAGTAACAAAGGATAAACAAAAAGCATTGACCGAAGTCTTGGCTCAAAATCCGGCTCCAGCTTACCAACACGATGCCAACAAGGTGTACTCTTTTGAATTTGCCAACTACCATATAGAATTCAGCGTAAACGGCGACCAAATAGAAGTGAAGAAGATAGAATAAAAAAGAATTTCAGCATTACCTATAACAGAATATATTTTGCATATACACGAACTTAGGGTAATTGTATTCAAAAACGTATATTTACAAATATATCATCTCAGAAATAAAAATGGAGAATAAAACAGACAAAATGAAAGAAGAAAACATCATATCAGTACAAAACGAAATACAAAATTAATATTTTACATAATTTGAATTTTTAGTTGCATCGCATATATGTATATAAATTCATTATAAAAGAACAAATCCGTTAAAAAATTGAGAATTAATGCGTTTTATATTGTTTTAAAACATATAAAACATTAAATTTGCGTGAAAGAAGCGAATTCTCCGGATAGAATTAAATTAAAATAATTATGGCAAGTAATTTAAAGATAGAAAATCTGGATCAAGTGGCGGTCCGTTTTTCTGGAGATTCTGGTGACGGCATGCAGTTGGCCGGCAACATTTTCTCAACCATTTCAGCCACAGTAGGTAACAGCATCAGTACATTTCCTGACTACCCAGCCGATATCCGCGCCCCACAAGGCTCATTGACGGGTGTATCTGGTTTCCAGGTACACATAGGCGCAGGCAAGGTATATACCCCAGGCGACCAGTGTGACGTGTTGGTAGCAATGAATGCAGCCGCACTGAAGACACAGTACAAGTATGCGAAATCCAACGCAACCATCATTATAGATACAGACAGTTTCCAGGAAAGCGACCTGCAAAAAGCGAACTTCCAGACCAACGATCCATTGGCCGAAATGAACATCGACCCAGACCGTGTGATAGCCTGCCCTATTACAAAAATGGTAAAAGACTGTCTGGCTGATTCAGGAATGGATGTAAAGTCTATCTTGAAATGCCGTAACATGTTCGCACTCGGATTGGTTAGCTACTTATTCGATAGAGACTTGAACATTGCATTCAACTTCTTGAAAGAAAAGTTTGCAAAAAAGCCAGGCGTAGCCGAGGCCAACTGCAAAGTTATTCAGGCAGGATACGATTATGGAGCCAACACCCATAGTTCAGCTGTAAACGTATACAGAATAGAATCAAAAGAGAAGGAACCTGGCCGTTACATGGATATCACAGGTAACAAGGCAACTGCTTACGGCTTGATAGCCGCCGCAGAAAAAGCGGGTCTCCGTCTCTATCTGGGTTCATACCCTATCACCCCAGCAACTGATATTCTGCACGAATTATCAAAGCATAAGTCACTGGGAGTAACTACCGTACAGTGCGAAGATGAAATTGCAGGCTGTTCTTCAGCCCTGGGTGCATCATTTGCTGGAGCTCTTGGCTGTACCTCAACATCAGGTCCTGGTATCTGTTTGAAGTCTGAAGCCATGAACCTGGCTGTCATCCTGGAACTTCCATTGGTTGTGATTGATGTACAACGTGGCGGACCTGCCACAGGACTTCCAACCAAATCAGAGCAAACCGACTTGTTGCAGGTTCTGTTTGGCCGTAATGGTGAGACTCCAATGCCAGTTATCGCAGCAACCTCACCAACCGATTGCTTCGATGCAGCCTATCAGGCTTGCAAAATAGCGCTGGAGCACATGACCCCAGTCGTTCTGATGAGCGATGCTTACATTGCCAATGGTTCGGGCGCATTCAAGTTGCCAGACCTCTCAAAATGCACATCAATCGTTCCGCCTTATGTACCAGAAGAATTGAAAGGCAAGTGGGCACCATATCTGCGTGATCCAAAGACAGACGTCCGCTATTGGGCAATACCAGGCCGCGAAGGTTTCTGCCACATTTTAGGTGGTTTGGAAAAAGACAACACCACTGGTGCCATATCAACCAACCCAGAGAACCACGACCTGATGTGCCGTCTGCGTGCAAGCAAGATTGCCAAGATTGAGGTTCCTGACGTTGAAGTTGAAGGTGATAAGGACAACGCAGAGTTGCTGATTGTCGGTTTTGGTGGAACATACGGACATCTGCACGCAGCCATGGACGAGATGAGAGCTGCAGGCAAGAAAGTGGCTATGGCCCAGTTCAAGTATATCAATCCACTGCCAAAGAACACAACTGAAGTGTTGAAGAAATACAAGAAGGTGGTTGTGGCAGAACAGAACTTAGGTCAGTTTGCCGGATACCTGCGTATGATGGTTGATGGCTTGGTACCATACCAGTTCAACCAGGTTAAAGGTCAGCCATTCGTTGTAAACGAACTGGTGAAAGCCTTCAACGAAATTTATGCAAAATAAATTACCGGACAATTAAAAAGAAAAAACAATGAGCGAATATACAGCGAAAGATTATAAGAAAGGACAACCACGTTGGTGTCCGGGCTGCGGTGACCACTTCTTCTTGGCTTCACTGCAGAAGGCTATGGCTGAAATTGGTGTTGCACCACACGACATAGCAGTTATTTCAGGTATCGGCTGTTCTAGCCGTCTGCCTCATTATATGGCCACCTATGGCATCAACACCATACACGGACGTGCAGCTGCCATTGCCACTGGATGTAAAGTAAGCAATCCCAATCTGACCGTATGGCAGATATCAGGTGATGGTGATGGACTTGCTATCGGTGGCAATCACTTCATTCATGCCAACCGCCGTAACATCAATCTGAATATGGTTCTGTTGAACAACCGCATTTACGGTTTGACCAAAGGACAATATTCACCAACATCTCCTCGTGGCTTTGTCAGCAAATCATCACCTTACGGAACAGTTGAAGATCCATTCCGCCCAGCAGAGCTTTGCTTTGGCGCCCGTGGACATTTCTTTGCCCGTGCCGTAGCCACTGATGCCGAAGGAACCATTGAGATACTAAAAGCTGCTCAAGCCCATAAAGGTGCATCAGTTTGCGAGATATTGCAGAACTGCGTCATCTTCAACAATGGTGCCTACGACCCGGTTTATACCAAGGAAGGACGTGCCAAGAATGCCATTTACCTCAAACAAGGTCAACCAATGGTATTCGGCGAGAACAACGAATTTGGCTTGATGCAAGAAGGATTCGGAATCAAGGTTGTAAAACTTGGTGAGAATGGCATTACTGAAAAAGATTTGCTGGTTCACGATGCACATTGTGCCGACAATACCCTTCAGCTTAAGCTGGCCATGATGGAAGGTCCTGATTTTCCAGTAGCACTGGGCGTCATCCGTGACGTTCCAGCTCCTACTTACGACGATGCAGTAAACGAGCAGATTGAAGAAGTCAAGGCCAAAAAGCCTTACCACAACTTTGCCGAGTTGCTGGAGACCAACGACATTTGGGAGGTAAAATAATTACCGCATTATACAACTAACAAAAAGAGGTTGCGCCACAATGGTGCGACCTCTTTTGTTTTGTTAACTTCATACAAAATATGTAACTTCGCACACGAGAATAAAAAAGAAAATTAAAAACAAGAAAACAATGAAAATCGCAATTATAGGAGCAGGAAATATGGGAGGCGCAATAGCCCGTGGATTATATGCCAGTGGATTAAGCAAAGCTAGTGACCTCTTTATATCGAATGCACATGAAGAGAAACTTAAAGCCATTGCAAAGGATATACCCGGGATTTATACCACTACCGACAATCGGGAAATAATAAAGAAAGCAGACTGCGTGATGCTTGCTGTAAAACCATGGCTGATAAAGGATGTGATAGAAGGCATATTACCCGAACTTGATTTCCACAAACAAACTATTGTGTCAATTGCAGCAGGTATATCCTTACAAACCCTTGCAGAAGACCTGAAAAGCAAAGATTATGCTCTGTTTAGAGTTTTGCCGAATACCGCCATTGCCCTCCGTGCCAGCATGACCTTCATATCTTCACAAAATGCCAGTCAAAAACAGGAAGAGGAGTTGCTGAACATATTCAACCAACTAGGCAAAGCCATCATCATACCCGAAGGTCAGATGGGAGCCATGACCTCTGTATCATCGTGCGGCATCGCCTACATACTCCGATTCATCAGAGCCGCATCAGAAGGTGCTGTAGAACTGGGAGTCCGCGCCGATGTAGCACACGAAGTGGTAGCCCAAACCATGATAGGCGCAGCTCAGCTCATAATGACCAACCATAGCAATCCAGAGGCAGAAATAGACAAAGTAACCACTCCTGGCGGATGGACCATCAAAGGATTGAATGCAATGGAAGATAACGGATTCACAAAATCCGTAATTGCAGGTATCAAAGCCAACAAATAAGGCTGAATCCAACCATATATTCCCCAAACAATTCCACTCAAACGACAAGAGAGATGCTACGATACAAGAAAGTAACCATAAAAATTGGCAGCAATGTTTTGACCCGCAAAGATGGCACACTGGATTTCACCAGAATGTCAGCCTTGGTAGACCAAATAGCCGAGCTCTACAAAAAGGGAGTGGAAATTGTGCTGGTATCATCTGGAGCTGTGGCTGCCGGACGCAACAAGGTACTGGCAGACAAGCTGGACGCCGTATCGTCCCGACAAATGTTCTCTGCCGTCGGACAGGTAAAACTGCTCAATCGATATTATATGCTTTTCCGTGACCACGGGATTGTGTGCGGGCAGGTGCTCACCACCAAAGAAAGTCTGGGGAAACGGGACCATTACCTGAATCAGCGCAACTGTATGCGAGTGATGCTGGACAATGGAGTAATACCAATAGTGAATGAGAACGATGCCATATCGGTAACAGAACTGATGTTTACCGACAATGACGAGCTATCAGGACTGATAGCCACTATGATGGACGATGAGGCTCTAATCATATTGAGCAATATCAACGGCATCTATGACGGAAATCCCACAGACCCGGAGTCGCGGGTAATAAAAGAAGTATTGCCAGGGAAAAGGGATCTGAGTGAATACATTCAGATTGGCAAATCGTCATACGGTCGTGGCGGTATGCAAACCAAAACCAACATAGCCAGCAAAGTGGCCGATGAAGGTTTGGAGGTCATCATTGCCAACGGCAAGAAAGATGACATACTTACTGACTTGTTTGACACAGACAAGGATACACTCTGCACCCGCTTTGTAGCTTCTTCCGAACCCGTATCCAGCATCAAACGCTGGATTGCCCATAGCGAAGGCTTTGCCAAAGGAAAGATTTACGTAAATGAAAAATGTGCGCAAACACTAAAAGAGAGTGAATCGGCAGTCTCCATTCTGCCTATTGGAGTGGAGAGTATAGAAGGCGAATTTGAGAAAGACGATATTGTGCTCATATTTGGGAACGACGGAAAACAAATAGGAGTAGGCCGCACCCAATACAACAGTGACGAAGCCGAAAAAATCATTGGTAAAAAAGGGAAAAAGCCAATTGTACACTACGACTATTTATACTTGTTCTGAAAGAACCTAAGAAAAGCAACAAAACCACATTTCTTCACTCAGGAATGTGGTTTTGTCTTTTATTATAGTTTAGCAATAAATATCATTAAAACACGAACAGATGACAAGAAAAGATATATCTTTGTCAGGAAACAAATAATACAGACAAGAATGAAGAATTACGCAATTGAATCCGCCATTATAGCCTTAGGTTTGATGGTGATGGGATATTTTATCAAATCAGGATTAGGACAAGTTGCCAATAAAGAACGCATTGTCAATGTAAAAGGTCTGGCTGAAATGGAAGTGCCGGCCAACAAAGTGACATGGCCATTAGTTGTGAAATATTTTGACAATGATATCAAGACCCTTTATAGAGAAGTGAACGAAACCAACAAAAAGGTAACTGACTATCTGAAACAGAATGGAATAAAAGAAGAGGAAATAAGCATAAAAGCACCAGAAATAGTAGATACCCGTGCTGACCGCTATCAAGGCACCTCCCAACCTACAGCGCGCTATTTCGTCACCTCTATAATTACCGTAACATCAAACAACGTTAAATTGGTGCGCCAGCTCATCAGCAAACAAAGCGACCTGCTGTCAGTCGGCATTGTAATTGCGGGTGACGACTACGACCACAATACGACTTACGAATATACAGATTTGAATAGAATCAAGCCTAAAATGATAGAGGAAGCCACGCAAAATGCCCGTACATCAGCCGAAAAGTTTGCCAAGGATTCAGAAAGCACACTCGGAAAAATAAAAGATGCCTATCAGGGACAATTCGAAATTGAGGATAGGGATGCCAACACCCCATATATCAAAAAAATACGAATTGTTACCACCGTCAACTACTATTTGGACGACTAAAAAGACACAACTAATACAAAAGGCTGCCTGACATAGTCGGGCAGCCTTTTTTGTCCTCAAAGATATTCTTCTGAAACATAGGATTTGCCTCTTTCTTTTTAAATTACAGATTTTTACTTACTTTTGTATTATGACTTTTTGCGCGCCAACGATAGCGGGAAAGACAATTTTTAAAACAAAAAATAGTTAATAGAATAACACCAAACAAAACAGAGCGTTTCTTTTAGACAACAAAAGATACATACCTGACAATTTGGAATTTAACATTCAAGATTTTGAAAGCAAGTCTATTATATAAGATAACAGGATTGTGCATAGTGATAATGCTATGCGGATGTTCCACGAAGAAAAACACGGCGTACCGCCGTTTTTATCATGGATTTACAACTCATTATAATGTACAGTTTAACGCGGTAGAAGCCTACAAAAAAGGGTATAAAAAAATAGAAACAGGATACCAACCTGACTACTCTCACATTATCAATATGTTTGCAGTAAGCAGTACCAGTACCCAAGGCTTAGGGAAAACTGACATGGGCGTCACTACAACCAAATGCCAGAAAGCCATAAAAGAACATTCCCTGAAGAAGAAGCCGAAGAAAAATATGAACCGGCTGCATGACCCCAAA
The DNA here is from genome assembly GCA_937872735.1 of uncultured Bacteroidales bacterium. Classification (GTDB taxonomy): domain Bacteria; phylum Bacteroidota; class Bacteroidia; order Bacteroidales; family Paludibacteraceae; genus Physcocola. The sequence continues at coordinate 17,864 of CALMUD010000103.1, read as the reverse complement.
TACATGGAGTTCTACAACCAGGAGGAATTCAACCCAAGGATGAAACAAGTATGGATGCTGCTGGGTAAGTCACAATACTACTCCAACGACTACTTGGCTGCATCAGCCACTTTCACTTATATCGCGAAACACTTCACAGAAAACAAAAAAACAGTAGCAGAAGCCACAATATGGAAAGCCAAATCTCTAAAAGAGATGGATTGGACATTTGAGGCAGAAGGAATATTGGGAAATTTGTCAGATGAGGGTTTTGACGATGAGATTAACTGTCTCTACTCCGAAGCCTATGCTGACCTGAAAATAAAGCAAGGAGAAGAAAAAGATGCTCTGCCCTATCTTGAAACTGCGATATCTTTAGAGAAAAACCATAAACTCCGTACCCGATTCCGCTTTATAGCAGCTCAGATATATCAGGAAATGGGGCAAAAATCCAAATCATACGACCTGTACGGACAAGTAATAAAATCAAGTCCTGACTATCAGATGGGATTCAATGCCCGCATACGCCAGACCGAAGTTTATGATGGGCAAAACAGTGAGGATCTAATAAAGACGTTGCAAAAGATGGCCCGAAAAAGCAATAACAAAGACTATCTGGACCAGATTTATTATGCCATCGGCAACGTGTACCTGAATCGCCATGACACAGCCACAGCCATTGAGAATTACAAGATTTCGATAGAAAAAAGCACCCGCAACGGATTAGACAAAGCCCAGAGTCTGATAACACTTGGTGATTTATACTATAACAGGGGCCAATACATAAAAGCCAGTCCTTGTTTCTCTGACGCCTCTCAACTAATAGACCAAAGCCATCCAGAATACACAAGAGTCAACAATTTGGCTCAGGTGCTGGGTGAATTGGCCCAACGCTATGAAACAGTAACTCTACAAGATAGCTTGCAAGCATTAGGAAAAATGGGAGAAAACGACCGACTGGCAGCCATCAATCGCGTAATAGAGCAAAAAGTAAACGAGGAAAAAGAACAACAAAAGAAAGCAGACGAAGAGCTACGCAATAATGAACGATTAAGCACTGAAATTGAGAATATGGCCGTCATGGACAAACGGGCCATGGGAGGAAACCAAACGGCTGACTGGTATTTCTACAACAAGAGCACCATCAGCAAAGGAAAAATGGAATTTCAACGCAAATTCGGTACCAGAAGACTAGAAGACAACTGGAACCGAAAAGACAAAGCGATAGTAACAGAAGAAATGGCATTAAACACAGTTGAAGCGAACAACGGTGATGAAGCCAAAGACAGCACACAGAAAAAGGGTGAACAGCCAACGGCTACCACCAACGACAAAGATCCAAAATATTATCTACAACAGATACCGACAACAAAAGAACAGTTAGAGGCATCTGATATTCAAATCGCAGATGCACTGTTGGAGATGGGAAGTATTTATGATGAAAAAATTGGAGATCACAGCAAGGCCATTGCTACCTACGAAGAGTTCATACGCAGATTTCCGAATGATAAACGCACACCCGATGCCTACTTCAACTGCTACCGCATAAGTGAGAAGAACGGAAACAACGACATGGCCGAACAATATAAGAACAGCCTGGTAAACAAATTTCCAGACACAAAATATGCCAAGATATTGTCTCAGCCAGACTTCAGAGCCCAACTTGAGCACATGGAAAATGTTCAGGACTCCATTTATGGAGCCACCTACAAAAATTTTCTGAAGGGTAATTATCAACAAGTAATGGCAGCCAGCAACCAGATGGAGAAGGACTATCCGGTATCTCCTCTAATACCAAAATTCTTGTTGCTGAAATCACTGAGTGCGGGTAAAATGGGCGACAAAGACTCACTGACTAACAGTTTGAATGACTTATTGGCTCGCTACCCCGACAGTGATGTCTCAACCATGGCAAAAGACATCATATCGTTGATGAAGCAAGGTAAGGAGCCACAAAAAGGCAGTACCTCAAACTTGGCAAACAAACGGGACGCTCTGATTCTGAATGATTCAATAAAAGGACAACCAGCACTGAAAGGATTCAGACTGAATGAGAAGGTTCCTTATTTATATTATCTGATTACGGACCCAACCGAAGTAAAAGAGAACTGGCTACTATACTATACAGCCTCCTACAATTTCACAAAGTTCCTGGTAAAGGACTTTGACTTGCGCGTAAAGAACGGCACTTTGGTTGTATCAGGATTGGACAATCTGGAAGAAGCTCTCTGGTATGCTCAAGGCATTGACAAAGACGAGGACATGCAGAAATTACTGGCAGGGAAAAAACATAGAAGCCTGGTGATTTCAGAAGAAAACAGTGAACTGATAGGACGTGGATATACCATTGAACAATACGAGAAGTTCTATCAAGACAGCATTGTAAACCGCAAGAAAAAGAAGGTCAGCACAAAAATAGAATTAGTGGGCGACCAGAAACAACTTGACAGTTTAAGCAATGCCGCCAACAAACTGGATGTAAAAGAGGGACAGGACTTGATGAATGTAAAACAGACAGGACTGAAACCTGCTGAAACAAAGAGTCCAAACACATCCAATCAAAAATCAGGAAAGGCCGTAAAATCAAGTGACAACTCACAAAAACGACCTTCTGATAGTGGCAAACCAAATAGCGAGAAGGAGAGCAATAATAAAGGGAAAGGCCAAGAAAGCATCAAAACGAAGACAGAAACAGACAACAAACAAGATTCGGTAACAGAACAGACCAATCAGCAATCAGCGCAAATCCAGCGAAAAGAGCCGAAAAAAGGTCTGCGAAAATACAAAGGTCTATACACCTATGACACTGAGGCAGACCACGAATTTGTTATCCTCATCACCAAAGACGGAGTAGACATCAAACCATTGATTGCTGCCTTGGAAGAATTTAATAAAGACAAGCAACCACTGCTAAACTTAAAGGTATCACAAACCCAAGGAAACGGGTTCAACCAAGTAATAGAGGTTGGGATTCTACCAGATGCCAAAATAGCAAAATCATATTTGCTGCAACTTGCCAAAGATGACAAATTGCGAGAAATACTTGACGAGGTACCACATCGCCGCATCGTCATCTCGACAGAGAATGTAGAAACGCTAAAACGGACAGGTAACATTGATGTTTATATGGAACTGTTCAGGCGACTCTACCTGGGCCGGTAAGCAATAATAAAAACGGCCTCCAGACGTTATCAAATAAAGAGCCAAGAAGCCACCCGCCGGAAAACCAGGTATTAAAAATTTAAAACGAGGTTTATTATGGAAAAGGAGAGAATATTATGGGCCGATGACGAAATAGAATTGCTGAAAGCGCACGTTCTGTTTCTGCAAGCCAAAGGGTACGAGGTAGTCTGCGTCAACAATGGTCAAGATGCCGTAGAGGCTTGTCAAAACGAACATTTTGATATTGTATTTCTTGACGAGAACATGCCAGGTCTGAGCGGCCTGGAATCATTGGCACGCATCAAAGAGATTGACAGCACCGTTCCTGTGGTAATGATAACAAAAAGCGAAGAAGAGAACCTGATGAACCAGGCCATCGGCAACAAGATTGCTGATTATCTGATAAAGCCCGTCAATCCAAACCAGATATTGTTGTCACTGAAAAAAAACATACACAAACAAGATATCATACAAGAAACTACCACTGACAGTTACCGTTCCGAATTCAGCCAGATAGGTATGAAAATCAACGACTCTCTGACTTTTTCCGATTGGACTGAAGTATACAAGAAACTGGTATATTGGGAATTGGAATTGGCCTCTACTGGCAATCAGATGGACGACATACTGAAAATGCAAAAAGATGAAGCCAACTCCACTTTTGTCAAATTCATCAAACGAAATTACGAAAAATGGTTTGAGCCGGGCGCTGAACGTCCCATGATGAGCCAGGATTTGATGCACAAAGTTGTATTTCCATTACTCGATCAAGGGGAAAAAGTATTCTTCGTTGTGTTTGACAATTTTCGTTTTGACCAATGGAGAGCAGTCAAAGAATTGTTCCGCAACGATTATGTGACTGAAAACGAAGACCTATACTGTGCCATATTGCCCACAGCCACCCAGTACGCACGCAATTCCATATTCTCAGGTCTGACACCATTGCAGATAAAACAAATGTATCCCCAGTATTGGGTGGAAGAAGAGGAAGACGAAGGTAAAAACTTGTATGAAGAAGACCTCATAAAAACACAAATAGATCGATTCAGAAAGAAATACACCTATAGTTACCACAAAATCAACGACAGCGTCACTGGAGAAAAATTTGTGGGACAGATGTCGCAAATAATGAACAACCAGCTGAATGTGGTGGTATTCAACTTTGTGGATATGCTATCACACGCCCGCACCGATTCAAAAATGATACGGGAGCTGGCCTCTGACGATGCGGCCTACCGTTCCCTCACCTTATCCTGGTTCAAGCACTCTTCCATTTTGGATTTTTTCAAATATCTGGCCGACAAAGGAGTAAAAATAATCATCACCACCGACCATGGAACCATAAAAGTAAACAATGCCATAAAGGTGGTAGGCGACCGCAACACCAATACAAATCTGAGATACAAGGAAGGTAAAAACTTGGCCTATAATGCCAAAGAAGTGTTTGCTGTAACAAAACCAGGAAACATAGGATTGCCATCGCCAAACGTAAGCACGCACTATATTTTTTCGTGCAACGATGATTTTTTTGCTTATCCCAACAATTACAACTACTATGTGCAATATTACAAATCAACCTTCCAACATGGCGGAGTCTCGATGGAAGAGATGTTGGTTCCTCTCATAACCCTACGGGGTAAATGAAGTCAAGACGACCTCCCCACACGGCAATAGGCAACATACAAAAAAATCCTGATTCTAACGAATCAGGATTTTTTTGTATGTTAATACGACCAGAAGTCAAAAATCAGGCATCATAGGTAAAATGTCCAAATTCACTATCAATTTCCACCGAAGCCTTATCCGCCTTTTCTACATGTCCCACAATCTGGGCATCAATACCAAAAGACTTGGTGATATCAATCACTTGTTGAGCGTTCTCTGGAGCCAGATATACCTCCATGCGGTGTCCCATATTAAACACTTTATACATCTCATGCCAATCAGTTCCACTTTGTTCCTGAATGGTCTTGAACAAAGGAGGAACTGGGAACATATTGTTCTTGATAACTTTCAGATTTTTGACAAAATGCAAAATCTTGGTTTGGGCACCACCTGAACAGTGAATCATGCCATGCACCTGAGGACGCATCTCATCGAGCAACTTCTTGATTACTGGAGCATACGTCCGGGTTGGAGAAAGAACCAACTTGCCCGCATCGAGCGGAGAATCCTTGACAACATCAGTCAATTTCAGTTTGCCAGAATAAACCAACTCTTCAGGTACTTTAGCATCATAGCTTTCAGGATACTTCTTTGCAAGATACTTTGCAAAGACATCGTGACGAGCAGAAGTCAGTCCATTACTTCCCATACCGCCATTGTATTCCTTTTCGTAGTTAGCCTTGCCATATGATGACATACCCACAATAACATCGCCAGGACATATATTGCCATTATCTATCACATCAGACCTCTTCATACGACAAGTAACGGTGCTGTCCACAATAATAGTGCGAACCAAATCGCCCACATCAGCAGTCTCACCGCCAGTTGCATAAACACCGACCCCCATGCTGCGAAGTTCGGCCAACAATTCGTCAGTACCATTAATGATGGCACTAATCACCTCCCCAGGCACCAAAAGTTTGTTACGACCAATAGTGGAAGATACCAAAATATTGTCAGTGGCACCCACACAAAGCAAATCGTCAATATTCATAATCAGCGCATCCTGCGCAATGCCTTTCCAAACAGAGAGGTCACCCGTCTCTTTCCAATAAAGATAAGCCAACGACGACTTGGTGCCAGCACCGTCAGCATGCATTATATTACAATAGTCAGAATCCCCCCCCAGTATATCAGGAATAATCTTGCAAAAAGCGGTTGGAAAAACTCCCTTATCAATATTTTTGATGGCATTGTGCACATCTTCCTTTGTTGCGGAAACGCCGCGAAGAATATAGCGTTGGTCAGTCATTGTTATTAATTATAAATATGCCTGCAAAATTAGCTTAATTTTTCAAGTAAAGCAAAAATACGTAACTTTACACGCAGAAGAAACAAAATTCAAAATAATGTGGAAGGACTTCTTATACTTCACAAAGAACGAGAGAATTGGTACATTGGTCTTGATTGGCCTGATTGCAGCGGCAATGATTGTCAGAATGGTAATAATTCCCTATATTGAAAGCAAAAACACAGCGCAGCCCCTCCCTCCCGAATATGCAAAGCAGGTAGCAGCACTAGCAAAGAATATGGAAGGAAGCAATCATCAGCTAAAAAAATTCAATCCTTGTCAAAGTGATTCTTCAGATTTTTCAAAATTAGGAATAAAAGAAAAAGACATCAAATATTTAATTGACCTGCGTCATCAGACAGGAAATGATGAAACCTATATAGAACTATTCATAGAATGGGCCAGTGAAAACGACCCTGAATTGCTGCCATACATAAAAATAGAAGAATAAAACCTAAATGTCGGTTTCAGTCTGAGCCTCCAAATCTTCCACTTTTTCCACATTGTAGCCACAATATTTGCAAAATTTGGAATCCTTATCAATGGGTTTTCCGCAATGGGGGCAACTCATACTTTTACGCTTTCGCTCCATATTAACCATAGAAACCGTAAAAATGCCCGTAGGGACAGCCAAAACGGTGTAGCCAATAAGCATAACCACCCCAGCCAGAAAGCGACCAAGAGTAGTTACAGGTGCTATATCACCATACCCCACAGTAGTCATGGTAACTGTAGCCCAATAAATACTGTTGGGAATACTATTAAAATTATCACCATTTTTTCCATGTTCCACCATAAACATAATGGTCCCGATAGAAACGACCATCACCACAGCAAACATAAAAAAGACCACAACCTTATGCATACTATCGCGAAGAGACTGCAACAGAATGTGACCTTCAGCCATATAATCAAAAAGCTTGAAAATTCGGAACACACGCATCAGGCGAAACATACGCATCACCAACAATCCATGGGCTGCAGGAAAAATAAAAGCCAAATAAGAAGGAAAAGTGGAAAGAAAATCAATAATGCCAAAAAAACTGAACGCATATTCCCGCGCCTGCTGGGCACAATATAGACGCATAAAATACTCCAAAGTGAAAAAGGCCGTAAAAATCCATTCAAGTAAATGCATAAAAGGTCTCCACGACAATGGCAACCAACATCCACTCTCAAGCATCACAATAATCACACTCAAAAGAATGAACGAAATCAGTACAAAATCAAAGAGACGTCCCAAACGGGTATCCGTATCGAACACAATACGATGCACCTTAGCCTTAAACTTGGCATTGTGCATAAAAGCATACCAATGAATGCTCAAATTGTGAAACAAACCGACTCCCATATCACTTATTATTTACGAATGTCGATAGAAGGCACTTTGAACTTGGAAATTTCAGACACCCAACCTGCCCGTTTCTTTGATACATGTTTCTCAAATTTGGAAATTGAAGAATAAGAACGTTGAACCCATTCAAACACCAATACATGACTCCCCTTCTTGACATAACGGAACACAGAATGCTGAGCCACCAACACATTACCGCCTTGCTCTAGTTCCGAAAAATAATCAAATATAACATCAGAAGTTGGCTTTGTATTGGTACGATAAAAGAAATTGACTTGAGACTCCTGTTTGGCAAGGGTCAATTCATCTTCTTTTGCCTTAACAATCGCATCAAAACTCTTATTGGTAATATAATAAATTGAAAATTTTTCTGAGAATCGAGTCAATGGAGAATTTTTAGGCAAAAAGTCCTCTATATAAGTATTGGCTGGCGAATTGGCACTCCAACGCAAATAATAATCAACGCCATCAAAAGAGACCTGATTAAGACCAAAATAATTTTGAGTGGCAAAAGACGTAATGGTCACACACCAAAATGCACAAAAAAGAAGGACACACTTATTCAAGAAACTCATATATATATCAATATTAAATTATGACTGCAAAAATAAAGAATAAATAAGAGATAAAAAAGCACCTAACAGAGAGGCTATTCCCCCAACCAATCGATATAAAAAAAGCTCTCCGCAAAAGCGGAAAGCTTAAAAGTGACTCCGATAGGGTTCAAACCTACAACCTGCTGATCCGTAGTCAGCTACTCTATTCAGTTGAGCTACGAGGCCATTTCATTTCTGAATTGCGGTGCAAAGATAGCATGAACATTCAGAAAAAACAAATATATTTTAAAAAAAATGACGGAAAACAAGCCTTAGTCAACCGAAACAAATTTATTATATACAGCCTTCAACTTATTGCCCATTACCAAATACACGCGATTTTCAAGAGGATGAAGCACATACCGTGCACACCAATCCATCTCACTGATAACAATGGTCAATACAATGGCCAACAACGCAAGCAACCCTGTACTACTGTTCAGCCAATAGTCAGCATAAGCATAAAAAGCATCACCAACGGGAGAAGCTTCAGTCAACAAATACACCACAAACACACCGCTGGCAAGACTGTTAATAAAACGGTTTGGACTGATTCTTATGTTTTTAAAAACAAAAAACATAAACACTGCAGAAATGATAGCCAACGGATTGGAATAAAAGAAAAAATAGTGGTGCCAACGTTCTGGAATGATCAGGACTGTTAAAACATTCAGCAGCAGCAATCCCAAGAATAGTAACAACGTACGCCTACGACAAGACGTAAACCAAGACTCACTATACTTATGAATGTAACGTCCCAACAAATACATGAAAATAAAATTAAAAGTGGAATGGTCATATCCACAAATACAAGGGAACAAACCAAAAATGGAAAAAAACAACACGCACAAAATCAGTGTAAACTGGAACCTGTTGATTCTCTCAATACCGGCATTCAGCAATGGCGCATAAAGCAGCAATGCAAAATATTCACAAGCGAACCAGGCCTTTGACACAGGGCCCCCAATTGGCATCAGTAGCGCATTGAGCAATTGAAGCGGGTCATATGTTCCATGAATAACCGCCAGCACCACCCCCACCAAGGAACAAAGCAGACAAGTGATGTAAAAGGAAAATATTTTCTTTGGTTTATAACTGACTCCAAAATAACCGGAAATAAACACGAACGTATTTACGTGAAAAAAAAGAATTGAAAGAACTGACAAATCAACATAATCGGACAATGTCCAATTGGATGAAAACACATGATACTTACCATGAACCAACAGGTGCCAAAGAACTATCATTATCATCAGTACAATGCGCAATAACTCAATATTGGAGAATCGCCCCTTTATGGTCTCACTTTTCGTTGATGTAATAGTGTCAACTGCAACAAATTCATTTTCTGCTTCCATCTTGCATTATATTGTTCGCAACAAATATAATAAAAAACATCCAGTTCACCCAAACCGACAAATTTTGAATCAACAATCCGATGTGTAATATAAAAAACACATTATTTGACTTATATTTGCAAAAAGGAATACAAAACCAATGGATACAAACAAAATCATAAAAATATGGGCATACGTGGTAACCTTTCTGTTGGCCTGTTGCATTATATATGGAATAACCGATGCCATCATATACAACAAGAAGGACACTTGGCTAATGATGCATAAGGGTGCCGTAGTATCCTCGGCCTGCTGGTTTGCATTCATGCTATTCTTAAACATGGCATTTCAGTTTTGCAAAGAACAAGGCCGAAAAAGATGGGGAGATACCTACACTCAATACTGGATAGGAATAAATGCCTTGCAGTTGGTAATGATTTTTGTGGTCTGCATTGCGCTGGGAGACCCGACCATCGGTGTTTTTCTAGTTGTCTCAGCCATTCCATTTGCATTAGCAAGTGCCCTGATGTCACAAAGACAAAAAAAAGAGAAAGAGCAGATTCGTAAAAGAATAAGAAAAGAATTGGCAGAAAAAGAAGATTTCTCTTGAAATGAAAAAATAAAATTATTAACTTAGAGGGTCATATCTGCGATGTGCACAAACACATTCAGAAGATAGACAAAACCAATAAACAAAACTCTAGGATTAAAGAGGATGGAAAAAAACTTGAAAATCTCGTTTTACATAGTAGCAATTATAGCTCTATGTCTGATAAATCTTTTTTTATGGATATTCTACGGCAGAATGTCCAATTGGTTTATTTGGCATAAAAATGAAGTTGCCATATCTGCGGGATATTTTGCCTTTTTGTGTTTAATGACGGCCATAGTCTACCTCACGAGCCGCAGATTCAGACGGGACCAAAACAAATACGAATGGTTGTCGTTTTGCACACTGCGCATCACCGCAGGTTCCTTTGTTGTAATGCAGATGATGAGTTACACATATATCCAGGACATTCATTTTCTGTCACTGCTTTGCCTTATGATAGGAGCATCTCTTCCTTTTGCTGCAATAGCTGTTATTGCCCACGTCACAGCCCGCAAATCAGACTCCAATTACGATGAGGAATTCTGATAAAGACAAGAGAGACTATAAATGCCAGTAGTATTACAGATTGAGAAGAAATTGACTATATTTGCAAATATGATAATCACAAACCGGATATAAGGTTTTACAACTGGTGTCCATAGATAAAATAAAAATGAAAAGGCTAATCATATTTACAATAACCACCCTCTTGGGCATGATTGGGATTCAGGCCCAACACATCACCAGCAGAGGCGACTATCTGGAAGGCACCAGCTACATCTCAACATCCAGAATAAAAGTAATCGACACAAGATGCCGATATGCTGGGGAAGTGTCGCTAAGCATGGATTATGTAAAATTGAAAGGTAATGGGCACGCCATCAACGATGGAGAATACTATACCATACAGATGAACTTTTATGAAAGAAATATCGGACAAAAAGTTTTGCTGAAATGCAAAGATGGCAAAGTGATTGAATTGAAAACCACAAGCCTACAAAGAGACCCTTTTGTTCAGATATATTGGATAAAAGAAAACAAAGTGGAAGAAATCATAAATGGACACATTACCAAAATAAGAATACAGACCAACAAGGGGTTTGTTGATAGAGATGTAAAGGATGATGAGTTTTCTCTGGGCGTAAAAAAATGTCATAACCTGTTACAACACGAAAAAAAGGAAGAAGAAAAATTTGATGCAGGATTTTAAGAGACCGAACCAAAACATAAGAAACAAAAACAATATAAAAAAAATAAACAGGCCTCTATTCCGTTACAAATATAGACGAAAGTCAAATAATTCCGCATTTCATCATTGGCAGTGCTGAATATGCAGACAAAAACAATAAACGACAACTGATAAATTAAGAGAACCTATTATACACAACTATAAAAAACAGTATCTTCACCAATGATAAACGTCAAGAAGAAGACAATAAAAATCAAGACAGCAGGAACCATTCAATCACTGCTGACAGCCGAAGAATGTGCCCAAACAAGGTGTTTAAAACTGGAAGGCCCATTAAGTAGAGAGGATTTAATCTTTCTGAATGAATTGGAATTGGACGAACTAGACCTGAAAAAAACCGAAATAGGAGATAACATCGACTTATTTGTCAAGGGTTTCAGACATATAAAGTGCATCCTGTTTCCCGATGACATCACTGATTTGGAAGAATATACACTCTCATTCTGTCGAGGTCTTGAGAAGGTGTGTCTGCCCGCCAAATTGAAAAAAATTGGGGATCACACTTTCAGCTATAGTAAGAATCTGAAAGAAATATCGATTGATGCAAACAATCAAAGCTATCAGACTATAGACAACATCGTATATGACAAATCAGGCAAAAGACTTTGTTACTGTAACGAAAGCAGAGAAGGCATATTTACAGTAAACAAGGGCATAGAAAAACTGTCGGGTGATTCTTTCCGAGGTTGTTCTCTCCTAACAAAAATATCTCTGCCTGACAGTTTACAGGAAATTGGGCCATGCGCTTTTATGGAATGCGAAGGACTGACGGAAATAGTAATACCCGATGGCGTAACAACTCTGAAAACAAACACATTCTTTGGATGTTCTAAACTTAGCAAAATAACATTACCCTCCACTCTGAACAAGATTGACAATGAATGTTTCGAAAAATGCTCATCGCTCACCGAAATTCATTTGCCCGCTACAGTATGCAGTTTGACCAATCCATTTGGAGAATGTTCCAAGCTGGAACATATATATGTAGATTCCAACAGCAAGACATTCAAAGACATAGATGGCGTATTGACTGACAAAGAAGGCAAAAACCTGATATCATACCCAGGAGGCAAAAAAGGGACCTACCAAGTACCCAATGGAATTATTCATATAAAAGACTTTGCATTTGAGTTTTGCAGAAAATTATCGAACTTGATTGTTGATGAAGGGACAACCAGCATTGGCAAGAGAGCCTTCAGAGCTTGCTTTGAGCTCTCCAGGATAGAACTGCCTAGCACAATGACACGGATTGGAGACCGCGCATTTGACTGCTGTTCCTATATGACCTCATTCATTTGCAAATCAGTCACTCCTCCGCAATGCCATAAAAACACATTCAGCTTTGTGAACACCGACGACTGTCCATTGTATGTACCTCAAGATTCTATAGAATTTTATAAAAAAGCCGAGGGCTGGAATTTATTTGTCAATATTTTTCCTTTGTCCGATAAGGAATAAAAGCCCCAAAGATGTACAGAACAATCCTTTTATATTTCCTTTCCATTATTTTGAATTTAGGTATCACCTATGCCCAAAATTCCGAAACGATACGAAATAAAGAGGCTGGACATCTGAGCACATGCCTTTCAGAAAAGCAATGGGAAAACGCCGAAGTCCTCATTATAAGAGGAGACATCAACAAAGATGATATACGATTTATAGCCCAAACAGCCAAGGAGCATCAGCACCTGAAAAGCATAGACCTCAGCCATACCAATCTTAGAGAACTCGGATTAGGCCTATTTGACGGATGCTGCAGTCTGGCTAAAGTCAAATTACCCAAGACGCTGAAAACCATAGGGAAAAATGCCTTTAGAAACTGTAAAGAATTAGAGGTGATTATGCTACCTTCCAAGGTAACCAGCATCGGCACAGAAGCATTTGATGGTTGCATCAATTTGCCTTCCATTACCATACCCAAAAATGTTGGCTGGATTGGAAACAACGCTTTCAGCAACTGTCCAAAACTGAAAATAATAAAAGTGAAAAAAGGGAATACCGAATTTTATGAAAAAGATGGACATCTGTACACTCGGAACGGAAATATAATATGGTAAAAGGAACACTGATAGAAGATTAAGAGAACACTTTTTGCAAGAACAGAAAAAAACAAGTAACTTTACAAGAAGAAACACTTTAAATATAAAACTAAATATGATGAAAAAATTTATATTTACCGTATGCTCGCTACTTACAGCCACCCTGCTGATGGCCCAAGTAAGCAAAGAGGTGACCACCACTGCACCCAATACGCTCAAGACCCAATTGCCTATGCCGGTATGGGGCACCATCACCAATCTAAAGATAAATGGGCCATTGGGAGAAGGCGATATTTTATTTCTCAGCAATGTAGCCAAAGCCACCAGCACACTGAGCGAGCTTGACATGAGCAATGCCACTGATTTGATGCTGATTGGCAAAAATTCATTTAATGGACTCAAGAGTCTGAAGTCAATCAGCCTGCCTGCCAGTGTCAATACGATAGAAGAAAAAGCATTTATGGACTGCTCCAATCTGTCTACAGTCAATCTCCCGGCATCAGGTCTAACCACAATCGGCAACCGTGCCTTTGCAAACGATACACTGATAAGCAGCCTCACATTACCAGCTACTCTTGGCAGCATTGACCCCGTTGCATTCAATGGATGTTCACATCTGTATGAGTTCAGCGTAGCTGCTGGCAGTTCTTACCTCTCGGCTATAGGAGGTGTGCTCTACACTAAAGAAGATCAAACCCTTGTGTGCTACCCTATGGCTCGTACCGAAGAAAACTACAGCATACCAGAAGGCACTGTTCACATCGGCGAAAATGCCTTTTCAGACTGCAAAGCACTTAAAATGATAGAGATGCCAGCCAGCGTCAAGACCATCGGGAAAAAATCATTTGAAAACTGCTCTGGCTTGAGCAATATGATTGTAGGTGACAACGTGACCACTATTGGCGATTATGCATTCAGTGGATGCAAAGGCCTTACCGCTGTGGTATTGTCCTATCGGCTCAAGACACTTGGCGATGGCGTATTCCTCAACTGCTGCAACATCACCAGTTTGCGTTGTGAAGGTTCCATTCCTGCCACTTACAGTTCCTTGGTCAATCCTTTCTTCTCCGACGACCCCACCATCTGCTCAATCAAGCCAGACCTCTGCGTTTTATCCGTTCCCAATACGGGTCTTGCAAAATACAAAACAGCTGAAGGATGGAAGAGTTTTACCAACATCGAAGGATTCCAAGTCGGTAAATAACTTTCACGGGTTCCCATTACAAATAACAGGTATAGCATCATGAATTTATTTGGCCGACGCGAGAGCGATAATGTGGACGACCGCCGAGGAATGGGCGGAGGTGCCAAAGCAGGGCTGGGCATTGGCGGCATGATAGTGGTTGCCATCATCACACTGTTGATGGGTGGCAACGCCACTGACGTGCTACAAAATACGGGACTGATGAGTGGCAGTACACAGACTCAACAAGGCACCTACCAACCCACAAAAGAGGAAGAGGAACTTGCAAAATTCAGCAAACAGATTCTTGCCAGCACCGAAGACATCTGGACAGCCGAATTTCAACGGATGGGCAAGACCTATACCCCACCCAAATTGGTCCTTTACACAGGGTCGATACAGACAGGATGCGGCAATGGAGATGCCTCGACTGGGCCTTTCTACTGCTCGGCTGACCAATGCATCTATCTGGATCTCTCTTTTTTAGCCACAATGAAACAGCAACTGGGTGCAGGTGGAGACTTTGCCAATGCTTACGTCATTGCCCACGAAGTAGGCCACCATGTCCAATATCTGCTGGGCACTCTTGATGCCGCCCACCAGCAAATGGCACAGGAGAGCGAAAAGGAAAGCAACCGGACCAGCGTGCGCATTGAGTTGCAAGCAGACTTCTATGCAGGTGTTTGGGCCTATCACGAAGAGGAACGATTCAAATCGCTGGAGGCGGGAGACATAGAAGAAGCGCTAAGTACAGCTGGAGTAATTGGAGACGATTACCTGCAAAATAAAGCCCAAGGCTATACTGTGCCCGATGCCTTCAACCATGGCACCTCAGAACAACGTGTGAAATGGCTGAAGAAAGGACTCAGCACTGGTAATATGGACGACGGCGACACTTTCAGCCTGCCATATAGTGACCTGTAAAACGAACAATAAACAAGATAATGCAGGAGGGGCATATCAACGATGTGTCCCTCCTGCACATTATATAAAAAAGAGATACCAAATATGCTGACCGAAGATACCATTTGCGCCATATCCACCGCACCCGGCAAAGGCGGAATAGCCATAGCCCGCGTATCGGGCAAGGAGGCCATCACCATTACCGACCGACTGTTCAGAGCTGCAAGACCAGGAAAAACACTGACCCAGGCTCACAGCCAGACTCTGACCTATGGCGACATTGTGGATACCGATGGCAAAGTGATTGATACTGTATTGGTATCAGTGTTCAGGGCTCCCCACTCTTTTACAGGCGAGGATTCTACAGAGATTTCGTGTCATGGTTCACTCTATATACAGCAACAGATATTACGGCGACTCATTGACTGCGGATGCCGAATGGCTCAGCCTGGCGAATATACCAAACGCGCCTTCATGAATGGCAAGATGGACCTAAGCCAAGCAGAGGCGGTGGCCGACCTTATCGCCTCCAACTCGGCAGCATCTCATCGTGTTGCCATGAATCAGATGAGAGGAGGCTTTTCTCGTGAACTGGCCGACCTCAGGGCATCTTTGCTCAAATTCGTGTCGTTAATTGAACTTGAACTGGACTTCAGCACCGAGGACGTGGAATTTGCCGACAGACAACAGTTGACAGACTTGGTGCACACCATTCAGCACAAAATAAGTCGTCTGTCCGATTCATTCAGTCTGGGCAATGCCATCAAAAACGGTATTCCCGTTGCCATAGTGGGTGAAACCAACGTAGGTAAATCGACTTTGCTCAACTGGCTGCTCAACGAGGACAAGGCTATTGTGTCGGACGTGAAAGGAACAACCAGAGACGTGATAGAAGACACTTTTATATATGGAGGCGTTCAGTTTCGTCTGATTGATACGGCAGGACTGCGCACGACCAACGACAAAGTGGAAAAAATGGGCATTGAACGCTCGTACAAAAAAATGGAAGAGGCTTCCATCGTGCTTTTAATGATAGATGCCACCACTCCAGCTAAGGATGCCGCACAATTCATCAACGCCCATCTGCCAAGATTGAATGGAAAAGAAGTGATAGTGCTGATAAACAAGCAGGATGCCATAGACAAGACACAACAGGAAGCACTGGAGGCCATAGCACTACCCGGCACACACTGTCAACGGCTCTTCGTCTCAGCCAAAGAGAATCAGAACAAGAAAGCACTGCTGGATACTTTGCTCAGTCTGAGCCACATCAATGAAACCGATGATGACAGCACCATTGTGACCAATATGCGCCACTATGAGGCACTGCAACGTGCTCTTGAAGCCATCAACCGTGTATCAGGCGGGCTGGACCTTGGGCTGTCGGGTGATTTGCTCAGCCGCGACATCCACGACTGTATTGATGCCCTAGGAGAAATAACTGGAGAAATAAGCAATGATGAGGTATTAGGAAATATTTTTGAACATTTCTGCATAGGTAAGTAATTGATTATCAGTAACTTAGGCTACTTAGTTGTAACCATTAATAACCTCCTCATTTTGAGGGGGTTTTCTTTTTAACACTTACCAGTTGATATTTGTTGGTATCAATTATTCCATATACTTTTGGCTCAAATTTCATTCCTGCCCCTCAAAAACGAGCAACAGTTGATACAAATTTGTAATAGATGATACAACGTGAGACGCTGTGAGAATCACAACTCTACGCCACTCGTCTATTATGGGTACAATTGTGAGACGCTGTGAGACGCTATGAGACGCTATGAGACAAAAGTGTAGACTTAAATAGATACCTCATATGAACATCATCAAGCATTGTAAGTGTTGTGGAGTTCAGTTCGTTGCGCATAGAATGGCAACGCTGTACTGTTCCAAAGCATGCAACGCAAAGGCAACAAGAGTTCGTAAAAAAAAGAACCTTGAGAAAGAGTATCAGGAGCTCCAAGATGACATAGAACTGTCACAGGAGACAACTGCTGCTCCTGCCGAATTTCTAAGCCCTTCTCAAGCAGCAATACTGCTTGGGGTTAGTCGTGCTACCATATATAGGTATGCACTTGCCGGGACTATCAAAGCTGTTCAATTTAGAGGTTTGACTATTATTAGAAAGTCTGATATCGAGAAGGCTTTTGACAATGCTCCTGATTATAAGAAACGTCCATCGTTTAGCAAGAAGAAAGAAGATTCAGAATACTACACTACCAGTGAAATCTCAGAGAAATATCATATTAGGCGCAAGGCTATTTTAGCTCGTTGTGAACGTTTCAACATTCCTAAGGTCTATGAAGGACGTAATACCTTCTTTAAGAAAGCTTACGTTGATGCTCATTTTGCTGAGTTGATTGAAGAAATCGACTTGGCCAACTATTACACCACCCAGCAGATCATGGAGAAATTCAATATGTCGAAGCCCAATGTCCTTACCTTCGTCTATAGGAATAACATCCCTCGCATTAATCGTGGAAAATTGGTTTATTACTCTAAAGTCCA
>CALMUD010000102.1 GCA_937872735.1 uncultured Bacteroidales bacterium | reverse complement strand
CAGACGTGTGCTCTTCCGATCTTCAACGATGGAGAACAAATGGAGGGTCCTCGCGAGCTATTGACCGAGTCAAAATTAAGAAGAAGCGAGACAGGACTGCCTGTGGATATTTGGGTGGACGAGAATGCCACCTACAAGAAAGGAGGACATGCTCCCAGACTGAAATTCCAGTCTATACGAGGTGATAATAACAGTTTCCATTTTTCCACTGTAACTATTTCTGACAACCCGAAAATTTTAAATTTACCACAAAACAAAGGCACAGTTGACAATAAGGAATTGGACCAAATAAGAAATTTTGTAAGAAACAATCAACAATTACTCATGGACCTATCCAATGGAAAAATATCAATTATGGATTTCAGAGAACATATACATAGATGTTGACTGCGTTATCGTATTGACTAAAAGAGAAATAGTGGCCAAACAAAATAAACGGAAAGGGGAAACATCAAATTTGACATTTCCCCCTTCCTATTTATAATAAGGACTAATTCCAGATTCTTATCATTTTATCAAAATCTTGGCATACCGGCTGCCTTCGTCTGACCTTACCGTCAACAAATATACTCCAGACGGGAGATTATTGCGCATCAGCGTGAACTGTACATAGCCATCGGCATCAACATCCTCCACCCCACTTTGACACACCATACCCGACAACGACGAGAGCGTCCAACTGACAGAGGAACTTTCAATATTGCCAACCGCAATTTGCGATTCATTTCTCATCGGGTTGGGAATCACATACAAGCCAGCAGTTGCAGCATCGGTCAAATTCACCGAAGTGGAGCCATTGCCAATGGTAATGACACCGGACTTCACCACATTGGTGTCGTTACCCACCGTAGTCACCGTAAAGTTGTAAGTTCCATCCACATCGTTCGCTATTCCGCTGATATACACCTTCTTGGCAGCTGCATCAATAGTATAGTTCACACCCTTCGGCAATCCCTCTACCGTCACCGTCTCGGCATTTGTCCAAGCATAGGCAAAATCGACTATTGAATCTCCTTTGCTCACGGTCTGACGGCTACTGCCCGCCCCATTCTTGGTAAGTGTGGCAGCAGGCATTTTGGCATTCAGTTTTCTATAATATTGAATAGGATCATATCCCAGATGTGGAGTTTGGTCATAACCGCAATTCTGCCAGGCTATTGCCATGTCATAGGTATGGTCGTCACGCAGCCAAGGCAGTTTGTAAGGGCTGTCGATGGTGGAGGTAAACGATACCAGATAATAGTTGCCATTATTGGTGGCCCAATACACAGCCTCCTCTCGCCAGTCTCCATAAAGGTCACACTGCAAGTTAGGATTGTATTTGGTCGAGTTGATGGAACTGGCACCATAGCCGTAACTATAGAAAGTCATCAATCTGTCAAACGTTTTGGTGGTAGAGTTCCATTTATCCACATGCGAGCGGTCGTGATACTCGTCAAGCAGGTCCCCATCCCAGTAGATGCGGTAGTTGAGCGAACTGCTGGAGGTAGTGCCCACATGCCATGGGGCAATATTCTCCCCTTTGCAGGTAAACAGATTGGCATCAGCCATTTCGGCACACTCAGCCCCCTCATGGGTGCTGTCGCAGTCAAAAATCAGACCACGGCCCGTATCTCCTCCCGTCTGGGTTTTATACATCAGTATCTTACCCGTCTTTCCGGCAATCAGCGCACAGTCATAAGCAGCCGTGCTTTCCTCTGTAATCATAAACACTTCCAGCCCTTCATTGTCAAAATCAAAATCGCCAATGTGAGTAGCATCGCCATGTCCAAGTCCTGTACGCCAAAGCGTGGAGCCATCGTGGTCAATCACGGCAGCCCCTACCAATATCTCATCGTAGCCGTCGCCATCAAGGTCACCCACCGAAACGCTGTGCGCTCCTTCACTATAGATTCCGCTACCCGGCTTGTCGGAGGTGTGTTTCCAGATGCGGGTGAAGTTCTTGCCATCCCAAGAGTAGGCTGCCGCATAAGAATAGGTATAGATGCCACGCACCGACACTGCGCATGGGGTAGGTTTGCCATTCACATTGAGAAATGCCACACAGCCTTTCAGCCAGTTGCCCCGGTGGCCATAGGTATTGCCATCTGTGCCATTGCTGCGGTCGTCCCAGTCTTTCTGTATGCTGAAGAGAGGCCAATAGTCAGTAGTGGCCAGTTCCTTGCCAGTCACACCGTTAAACACCGAAATCCACTCCTTTCCCCCATCGGTAATCACTCCCGAAGCATTGACCGACGATGCTGTCTGGTCGGCACCCTTAGCCGCTCCCGTCGTGAGGTAGTTGCCTTTTCCATCCTTGGTGCCAGGGGCTGTCTTGGTAATCAGTTCTCCATATCCGTCACCATCAAAATCATAGCAAAGGAAGGTCAGACGGCAGCCCGCCAGTATGTTGGGTCCCAGATTGATGCGCCAGAGCAATGTGCCATCCAGCTTATAGCAATCCAGAATGGGAGGCGCTGTAGCCGTACAGACGGCCGAGGCATTCGACGGGTCCCATTTCAGTATTATTTCCTGCTCCCCGTCACCATCCATATCGTAGGCCGAACAATCGTTGGGCGAATAGGTGGCCACGGTTCCGTCGGGCATGGTGTAATCACTCGGATGCTGCAACGGAATGTTATGATAGAATTTCGACTCACAGTTCACCCCTGCTTGTGAATCAATGACATTGCCATTGGCATCGAGCACTTCCAAAGAGAACTTGGCGGCGGAATAGGATAGCGGCAAGGTGACATTGGTACGGGTTTTTGTTGAATTTACCAGTTTGCCATCGGCATACAAATTGTAGGTCGTCGTCTTGGGGGCATCCGTAGCCCGCATGCGCCAGCTGACAAACACATTCTTCTCGTTGGTCGTCAGGCTGGCCCACAGTCCTCTCGACTTGTTGGCGGCAATCATGTTGCCAATGTTTGCAACAAACATCACCGCACATACCATCAATACGTAAACGTTTTTCATGGAACTTATTTTTTAGATTCGTAATTTATATGAGATAAACACATTTGGCATCTGAAGATTGAGTCTTTATTTAATCAAACACTATTTTTACATAAAAAACCACCCTCGATGCTGAAAGTAAATATAGAGGATAATTTTTAGGATAACAATATTCGCATCCGACTTTTCAACAAAAAAAATTCATTTCCAAGTTTTGTATCTTTGCAGCATGACATTCGATTATTCGCAATACAATCTGCCCGTGGCCGATGCCATTGGGCAGCTGGACAGTCAGTTGTCCGCACACAACACGCTTCTGCTCACCGCTCCGCCCGGAGCCGGCAAAAGCACCCTGCTGCCTTTGGCCTTGATGAGCCACCCGTTGCTGCGCTCAGGCAAAATATTGATGCTGGAGCCACGACGTCTGGCCGCCCGGAGCATTGCCTCCCGCATGGCCGACATGCTAGGCGAAAAGACGGGACAAACCGTTGGCTATCGCATCCGGTTCGAGACGTGCGTATCTGCCCATACCCGCATAGAGGTACTCACCGAAGGCATACTGACCCGTATGCTGCAAAGCGACAATGAACTGCAAGGCGTGGCGGCCGTCATCTTCGACGAATTTCACGAGCGGAGTCTGAATGCCGATGTGGCACTGGCCCTCTGCCGCGAATGTCAACAAGTGTTGCGCAGCGACCTGCGGATTCTTATCATGTCGGCCACTCTCAATATGCCCCGATTGCAAAAATTGCTCAATGCACCAGTCATTGAAAGCAAAGGCCGCCAATTTCCTGTTACCATTGTATATGCCGATGAGTGCGACCCATACACTATCGCCGAACTGACTACCCATACCATACTGAAGGCCTTGCGCGAGCACGATGGAGACTTGCTGGCCTTCCTGCCAGGCGAAGCCGAAATTCGCAAATGCGAAGAGATGCTGAGAGCAACAGTCAACGAGGACATCCGCATTCATCCTCTCTATGGCATGCTGCCTCAAAAAGAACAGACAGCGGCCATTCTGCCCAATAAAGAGGGGAAACGGAAAATAGTACTGGCCACTTCCATTGCAGAAACCTCTCTGACCATTGAGGGAATAAAGATTGTGGTGGACTGCGGGTTCTGTCGCATCCAGCGTTTCGACCCAGACACCTCGCTGTCGAGGCTGGAAACGGTGCGCATATCACACGATATGGCCGACCAGCGGGCAGGACGTGCCGGACGATTGTGTGAGGGCTATTGCTACCGTATGTGGAGCAAAGCCACTCACAGCAAGATGGCCGACAATCGGCTACCCGAAATTGAATATGCCGACCTCGCTCCTCTGGTTCTCAATCTGGCCCAATGGGGCGAAACGGATGCTGACCGTCTGACTTGGCTCTCTCCTCCTCCCGCGGGACATATTATGCAAGCCAAAGATCTGCTGATGCAGCTGGAAGCCATCGATGCCAATGGCAGAATCACCTCTCATGGCACCGCACTGCAGCACTTGCCCTGCCACCCCCGCATTGCCCAGATGCTGCTGGCTGCAAAAGAGATGGAACTGTTGCCGCTGGCTACCGACATCGCTGCTCTGCTTGATGACAGAGACCCTCTGCCCAAGGAATCGGGCACAGACTTGAACCTTCGCATCGAGGCACTTCGTCGCAACCGGGCCCAGCACCGCAACAACCGCGCACTCGACCGTGTGGAACGCAACGCTGCCGCCTACCGACAGATATTTAATACCGAGCCCGACAACAACAGCTTCAACTGCTACGATACGGGACTGCTGCTGGCACAGGCTTTTCCAGAACGCATCGCCTCTGCCAAACCTGGCAACAATGCGCAGTTCATGCTGTCAAACGGGAGCATGGCCATGACTGACGCTGCCGACCCGCTGGCCGCAGAACCTTGGCTGACCATAGCCTCACTCAATGCCCGCGACGGAATAGGGCGCATCTTTTTGGCCTCACCTCTTGACCCTCAGGACCTTAAACCGATGATAAAGTTACGCAACAATGTGAGCTGGAACACCAAAAAAGGAGGGATAACAGCCCAGCAGGAAATGCGCATCGGCTCCATCGTGCTTCAGAGCAAACCGCTGCAACACGTTGACCGCGAATTGGTGGCAAGCGTTATCTGCGAGGCTGTCAAGCACGAAGGTGAATCGCTGCTCAATTTCAGCGAGGAGGTGCAGCTATGGCAATGCAGGGTAATGAGCCTGCGGCAATGGCACCCCGACGACAACTGGCCCGATGTATCCACCCAAAGCCTCATCGCCACTTGCGATGAATGGCTGGCACCCTATCTGCCGGACATCAACACCGCCTCGGCCCTCAAAAGACTGAATCTGCAGGAGGCGCTGCAATATCATTTGGACTATACCCAACAACAACAGCTGAGCCTGTTGGCTCCAACGCATCTGGAGGTTCCAAGTGGCTCACATATACGACTGGAGTATAAGACCGATGGCAGTCAGCCGGTTTTGTCGGTCCGGTTGCAGGAGGTATTCGGACTGGCGGACACTCCTTGTGTAGATAATGGCAAACAAGCCGTGCTGATGCAGCTGCTCTCACCCGGATTCAAACCCGTGCAGCTCACCAGTGACCTCCGCAGTTTCTGGAACAATGCCTACTTCGAAGTGAAAAAGGAATTGCGCACCCGTTATCCCAAACACGTTTGGCCTGATGACCCGTGGAACGAACCCGCCATAAGAGGGACGAAAAGGAAAAAAACGAACTGAGCCTCCGAATTATTCGGAATTTCATTTGCAACGAGTCACATAAAAAATTTCGGCTGCCGCCACCATTGATATGCTGCCTCAATAATACGACTAACAACCAAGGAATACAACAAACAGAACGGGACCAAGTCAAACATTTGACTCGGTCCCGTTCTTATTTCTTTCACTTTTTACTTCACCACCGTGCCCGTGCCTGCATTGATATCGTCGGCCTTGGTAATCACAACCTGCTTCACGCCAGCCTTAACCGCGCGCAGAGAGTTCTCTATTTTCGGAATCATACCGCCTTGTATGGTTCCGTCAGCTACATACTGCCTGAATCGTTCCTCCGTAATTTCGGGTATCACACTGTCCTCATCGTCAGCATTGCTGAGCACACCTTTTTTCTCGAAACAATACATCAGCGTCACATCAAAATATTGGGCAAGAGCCTTGGCCGCCTCAGCAGCAATGGTGTCT
Source organism: uncultured Bacteroidales bacterium (assembly GCA_937872735.1). GTDB lineage: Bacteria > Bacteroidota > Bacteroidia > Bacteroidales > Paludibacteraceae > Physcocola. Next base: position 4,799 of record CALMUD010000102.1, on the reverse strand, counting down.
GCATTGGTGTTGAGCAGATGTCCCTGCTTGTCGTGGGTGATAGGAGCCAGAATAGGCACCACCCCCTCATGAATCAGATTGGCCAGCAGTCCGGCATTCACCTCTTTGGGGTCTCCCACAAATCCGTAATCCACCTCGCCCACTGGGCGTTTGTCCGAACGCATATAGTTCAAGTCGGCACCCGTCAGCCCCAGCGCATTCACGTCAAGCGCCTGCAAGCGGGCCACAATGTTCTTGTTGACAAGGCCGGCATACACCATGGTCACCACCTTCAGAGTTTCGGCATCCGTCACACGACGGCCGTTCACCATCTTGCTCTCAATGCCGAGACGGGTCGAAAGGGCCGTAGCCGAGCGTCCCCCTCCATGCACCAGAACCTTGAGTCCTGGCATCTGACTAAAATTGGCCAGCAATGCCGACAAGGTGTCCTCCTCTTCTACTATTTTTCCCCCAACCTTTATTACTGTAAGTTTTTCCATGATTTTTATCTTGTTTTATATATCTGCAAAATTAACCAAAACAGTGCCATGTAACGAGAAAAAGATGTCCCTATTTTCACACCATTTTCAGTCCTATGATTGAAATGATGAGTGTGGTGATAAAAAACAGACGGGCCAGTGTGGCCGGTTCGTGAAAAAAGAAGATGCCCACCAGCACCGTACCCACCGCGCCGATACCCGTCCATACGGGATAGGCCGTACCCAGCGGCAACGTCTGCGTGGCCTTGGTCAGCAACCCCATACTCAGCAGAGTGAACACTACGAACCCAGCACCCCACAGATAATAAGGCATACCGTCCAGTCCTTTCATCTTACCCAAACAAAAGGTGAACCCCACCTCACACAAGCCTGCCACTATCAATATCAGCCAATTCATATCCGTTCCGTTTTTTCAATCGAGCGCAAAGGTAGCGCCTAATGGCGGAAAAAACAAACGGGACCAAGTCAAAGGATTGACTTGGTCCCGTTTATTATGTTAGCTTGTCAGCTTACTTGTTGCAGCTGCAACCGCAAGTCGGCTTTATCTGCTTAAAAAAGTCATTGCCCTTGTCGTCCACCAAAATGAATGCAGGGAAATCGACCACCTGAATTTTCCAGATGGCCTCCATGCCCAGTTCAGGATACTCCACACACTCAATGCTCTTTATGCTGTTGAGTGAGAGTACGGCTGCCGGACCACCAATGCTACCGAGATAGAAACCGCCATGCTTTTTGCAGGCATCGGTAACCACCTGTGTACGGTTGCCCTTGGCAATCATAATCATGGAACCTCCATGATCCTGGAATTCATCAACATAAGGGTCCATACGATTGGCCGTTGTAGGGCCCATACTGCCGCATGGCAATCCCTTTGGAGTCTTGGCAGGACCTGCATACAGCACTGGATAATCCTTGAAATACTGTGGCAGCTCCTCTCCCTTGTCCAAACGGGCTTTGAGGCGGGCATGAGCTATATCGCGGGCCACAATGATGGTACCATTCAGGCTGACGCGGGTAGCTACCGGATATTTGGAAAGTTCCTTGCAGACCTCTGCAATCGGATGGTTCAAATCTATCTTCACGGCATTTCCCTCACCGGCATTGCGCAACTCTGCTGGTATCAGACTGGTAGGATTGTCATCCATTTTCTCAATCCAGATACCTTCCTTGTTGATTTTAGCCTTGATGTTACGGTCGGCTGAGCAGCTTACACCCAAACCTACAGGGCAAGAGGCACCATGACGTGGCAGACGGACAACGCGGATGTCGTGAGCAAAATATTTGCCACCGAACTGGGCTCCCAAACCAATCTTGTGAGCCTCATCCAGCAACTGTTTCTCCAGCTCTACATCACGGAATGCACGGCCAGTCTCATCGCCGGTAGTTGGCAGATTGTCGTAGTAGTGTGTTGATGCCAGCTTGACTGTCAGCAGGTTCTTCTCTGCTGAGGTGCCACCAATAACGAAAGCAATATGATAAGGAGGACAAGCGGCTGTGCCGAGTGTCTTCATCTTCTCCACCAGGAACGGAACAAGACGCTGAGGTGTCAGCAGGGCTTTGGTCTCCTGATACAGATAGCTCTTGTTGGCCGAGCCACCACCCTTGGTGACGCAGAGGAAACGGTACTCCATGCCCTCGGTAGCCTCCAGGTCAATCTGAGCAGGCAGGTTGCAACGGGTATTGACCTCTTCAAACATATTGAGAGGAGCATTCTGTGAGTAGCGTAGATTGTCCTCAGTGTAAGTTGTGTAAACACCTTTGGCCAATGCCTCTTCATCGCAGAATCCAGTCCATACCTGCTGTCCCTTCTCACCATGAATGATGGCAGTACCGGTATCCTGGCAGAGTGGAAGCTGGCCTTTGCAAGCCACCTCGGCATTACGCAGGAAGGTCAGCGCCACATATTTGTCATTCTCACTTGCCTCAGGGTCGCTCAGTATCTTGGCCACCTGCTCGTTGTGCTTGCGGCGTAACATGAATGAGACATCGTGGAAAGCCGTCTTGGCCAATAGAGTCAAAGCCTCGGGAGCCACCTTCAGCACTGGTTTGCCCTCAAACTCGCCGACTGACACATGGTCCTTGGTCAGCAGATAATATTCAGTATCATCCTTGCCCACCTGGAACATTGGTGCATACTTGAATTCTGGTGTATTTGCCATTTTTTATTTTGTTTTTAGATGTTTTCTGTATTATGCAAATATAGAAAATTTAGAGGGAAAAGCGGTGAAAGTGGTGATAAAAAACCATAGGGAGATACTTATAATCTTCCCCTCATTCATTTTCCTCACGTCTCCGTCGGACAAAGAACTGTCGCGTCAGAGTGAAGAACATCAGTACGCCAAGGGCATTGAAGCCCGCCACCACCCAGAAAGTGGCTACAAATCCAAAATACTGCGACAGCACACCTCCGAGCAATACACCAAGGCCGAATCCGCTATCCCAGGATATGAGTATGGACGAATTGGCGGTGCCCCGCTCGTTATGGTTGGCTATGCTTATAAACATATTGAGGAAAGCGGGATACATGTGGCCATTGCCCAAACCTATCAGCAAGGCTGAGAGATAATAGCCCACCTCATTGCGCATCGACACGAAAAGCGTATAACCCACCAGAGAGATTACCACCCCCACCGCAGCATTCTGTGTGAGTTGACCCGCCCTTAGCGACTTGGCACCCTGCAACCTTGAGGCAAACAGTCCGACAGCCAGCAGCATGAAATAGGTGCCTGTGCCACTGGTTATTCCGAGTTCCTGCTTGCTATAGAGTGCAAGAAAATTGCTCAGCACTCCCCAGCACAAACCGAAGAATGCGATGTTGATGGCAAGCATCCATGCCTTGGTAAGGAAAAAACGGTCCAGCGACAGTTTATCCTTGTTTTTTACAACCGCCTTGGCGGGCAGCTGGACGGTAGCATCACACAGCATTCCCAATCCCGCCACAATCAGGGCTATCCAAAACAGCACCATAAAATTGCCTGTGAGTCGGTAAATGTAGATGCCGATGGACGGAGCTATAGCCATGGCAAGATTGTTGCTCAGCCCATAATAGCCTATGCCCTCATTGCGGCGACTTGCGGGTAACACGTCAATCGCCACCGTACTGTTGGCCACCGTCACGGCACCAAAAGGGGCACCATGCAGCGTGCGCACCACCGCGAACATCAACAAAGTTCCCGCCGCGATATAGCCGAAGAAGAAAACAAAGAAGACGGACATACAAAGCATCAGCACCTTTTTGCGCGAGTAGCTGTCGATGACATATCCGCTTAGCGGTCTGATTATCAATGCTGCCAATGTATATCCCGACAGCACAATGCCTATCATATCGTTTGACGTGCCAAAACGCTCGCTGAGATACAAGGGCAGCAGAGGTGTCAACACATAAAAGGCGAAGAACAGCATGAAGTTTGCCGTCATCACCTTTACATAATTCTTATTCCAGAGTTTTTCCATTTCTGATTCGGGCCTCTACTGATGCCGTTGCCCATTAATCAGTCGCTCCACCTTGTCCTTTAAGTCCGGCTTCTGGCATTCGTGACCATAAATGCTGAAACCATCAAGAATATTGGCCTTGGGATAAATCCGCCTAAGGTCGGAGACGGCAGAACCCAGACCGCTGCCCTCGTGTGTGGTGAATGGCACAATCGTCTTTCCGCTCAAGTCATAATCGCGGAAGAATGTAAACATCACTCGGGGATAAGTACCCCACCATACGGGGCCTCCAATATATATCGTGTCATACTGCGCCATGTTGTCAATCTTGCCCTTGTATGTGGGGAACTCATTATTCTCGCCTTCCTTGGTTGCCAGATTCACCAGCGCCTTATACGGCATATCATAGTTCTTGTCCGCCACAATTTCAAATTGTTCAGCACCTGTCAGTTCACTGATGGCATCAGCCACCCGTTTGGTATTTCCCACTTTTATATTACCCACACTATAGTTCTCGCCAGCATGCGAGAAAAATACGACAATTGACTTTCCTTTTTCTCTGTTCATATTCTGATTATTTGTCTGAGCTGTGCAGGCCGTCAGCAATCCAGCCAAAAGCAGCAGCGTTGTTGTCAATATTCTCATCCTTCCTTAATATTATTATCCAGTTGCAAAATAACAATAAACGAAACAAACAAGTATTACGTATTTTACTGATTTTAGTACGATTTTTACTGATTGGAAGAGAAAATATGAATAGCAGCATGGACAACATTTAAGAAAGAAATCATATAAAAAGAAACTTTCAAAGAAAAAGCACCAAGCAATTCACGGATGTTCAATCAGCACAACACGCGGATATCTTCATTCTAAGTTTACACACCTTAC
>CALMUD010000101.1 GCA_937872735.1 uncultured Bacteroidales bacterium | reverse complement strand
TTCTTAAAAATGTTGGTTTGGGTGCATACGTATATAACGACAAGAATGGTTATTCGCTCCGACAGGGTGGGGAAGCTACCTTTGCTTACCATATCCCGTTGACCCAGAATTACGGATATTTCATGAAGGACCGCGAGTTACAACGTCAGTTGTCTTTCGGTCTGTCTGCCGTCATCAATCACTATGGTTTTGATGATGCCGTGTTCAACGAAGAAAACACAATAGACCCTACCATTGCCAATGGCGGCAAGGACAAGGGCACCTATTTCAATGCCAATGTGGGTACTTATTTCCTTTACGACCATTTCTTTGCAGGTCTCTCCATTGCCAACCTTCTGCCAACTGAACTTGACGAGCTGGGCAAGGATGAACCCGTACGTCCCATGACTGAATTTCTCTTTGCAGGTTACGATTTTCCTGTAAACGAGACTATCTATATTGAGCCTTCGTTCATGTTTATGAACAACGAGAACGATGAGCGTCAGTTGGACTTGAACATCAAATATGAGCAGACCATGCCCGATAATCCCGACTTCTCTTACTGGTTGCAGATGGCTTACCGCCATACTCTCGACTCTGGCAACAGCAATCCGCTGGCCTTCTCGCCTATGGGTGGCATCACCTACAAGGGTTTCCATTTGGGTTACGCCTATACGCTTGGTCTGACCAACATACAGCGCCACAACAGTGGTACGCATGAGATTATGCTCGGCTACTCTTGGTGTCACGTCAAGAAGTTCTGTAGATAATTCACATTATCCATATAACCATAAAAACTCCTGTCCTTTATTAGGTCAGGAGTTTTTTATGCGTTCCACCTCCACCGCACCACCTGCCACACAGTCATTTCATCCCCCCAAAAAAATAATGGGAACTGTCAAATCAATTTGACAGTTCCCATTATCCGTAATGGTAATCTCAGCTATGCGCTTACTTCTTCAGTTTGCTGACAATGGCCACCGTATCGGCAGCAATCATATACTCTTCGTCAGTAGGCACCACCAGCGTTTTTACATGAGCACCTGCTGCTGATATGTCGCCTTCGCCTCCATGAGGCAGGGCCAGGTTCTTGTCAGGGTCCACTGCGATTCCCAGATAATCCATGTCGGCACAGACAGCCTTGCGCACAGGTTCCTCATTCTCGCCAATTCCACCCGTGAATACCAGCACATCCAGTCCATTCAGCGCTGCCACATACGAGCCAATGTACTTCTTCACTCTATATACAAAGAGGTCGAAGGCCACTTGCGCCTGAGGGTTCTTTCCCTCGTGGCAAGCCTGAATCAAATCGCGCATATCGGAGCACAAGCCCGACACACCCAGCAGCCCACTCTTTTTGTTGAGCAGGGTCGATATCTCCTTGGTGCTATAGCCTTTGGTATCCATCAGATAGGTCACTGCCCCGGCATCAATATCGCCCGAGCGGGTTCCCATCACCAGTCCCTCCAGTGGGGTCAGTCCCATAGAGGTATCCACGCTCTTGCCATCTTTTATGGCTGCTATGGAGGCACCATTGCCGAGGTGGCAGGTTATCATCTTACTGCAGGCTTTGCTGCCAAGCATCTCAGCCACACGCTGTGCGATAAAACGGTGACTGGTTCCATGGAATCCATAACGGCGCACTCCGTCGTTCTTATAGAGGTCGTATGGCAACGCATACATGAATGCCTTGGCGGGCATCGTCTGATGGAATGCGGTATCAAACACGGCCACTTGTGGCACTTGTGGCAACAATTCCGTAATGGCTTGTATGCCGGTCAGGTTAGGCGCGTTGTGCAGCGGGGCAAGTTTCTTGCACTCCTCTATCTGCTTTATCACAGCCGCATCTATCAGCACACTGCTGTTGAATTTCTCACCTCCATGCACCACGCGGTGTCCCACTGCGTCTATCTCGTTCAGCGATGATATGACGCCCGTGTCCTTGCCTGTCAGCAATTCGAAGATAAAGTTCACCCCCTCCAGATGATTGGATATCGGCTTCTTCACTAACACTTTGCTGCCTTCGCCTTTCTTATACTTGGTTTGGCAATCTGGCAATGCCAGTTTCTCTATTCCTCCCGACTCCAGCACCTTGTTGGCAGGCATCTCTATCAACTTGAACTTGATGGACGAACTGCCGCAGTTTAACACTAATACCTTCATTTGTTCTATTTGATTTTGGTTTGTTTTTATGTTTTTTAGTTGTTTTGACTATAAAGATAAACATTATTCAGTAAAATCAACAAGAATGAAACAAGAAGCTCTGTTTTTTATAAAAAAAAGAGCAAAAAGAAAAAGATATTCTCACACAAAAAGGGCTGCACTGGTTTTACCCGATGCAGCCCTTTTTATTTTCTTTCGGTTGTTCCGCTGTTTATTTGCGCTCCTTGATGGCGATGGCCTGATTGGCGGTGATGGCTATCATCTTCACAATATCATCTACCGAACAGCCACGCGACAAATCGTTGACTGGTGCGGCCAGACCCTGCAACAATGGGCCGAGTGCTTCGGCTCCTGCCAGACGCTGAACCAGTTTATAAGAGATATTGCCAGCCTCCAGCGAAGGGAATACCAATACATTGGCGGTGCCTGCCACTTTACTGTCGGGCGCCTTCTTGGCTGCCACTGCGGGCACTATTGCTGCATCGGCTTGCAACTCACCGTCCAGTTTTACGCTGGCATCCAGTTCGTGGGCCTTGTTCACAGCCTCCACCACTTTATCCACGGTTTCATGCTTGGCACTGCCTTTGGTTGAGAAACTCAACAATGCCACCCGTGGGTCAGGAAATCCGAATATAGAATGGGCGGTGTGGGCACTGCACACTGCAATCTGCGCCAGCTGGTCAGCATCTGGCACTGGAGTGGCTGCACAGTCGGCAAACAGCATCATACCGTCATATCCGTAGGTCTTGTCCTTGAGTATCATCAGAAAAGCTCCAGATACCGTCGTCACTCCCGGCTCGGTTTTGATTATCTGGAAGGCTGGACGAAGCACATCGCCAGTTGGACTATTGGCTCCGCTCACTTCTCCGTCTGCATCGCCTGCCTTCACCATCAGACACGATAAGTATAACGGATTCTTCACCAGCTGGGTGGCCTGCTCCACTGTCATGCCTTTCTTCTGGCGGAGCTGTACCAGCAAGTCGATATACTTCTGGGCATCAGGATTGTTCTCTGGGTCTACCACGGTCATCTTGGCCATGTTCTTCAGACCAAACTGGGCTGCCATTTCGCTAATCTTGGCTTTGTTGCCCATCAGGATGATTTTTGCTGTACCCTTTGCGGTTACGGCGTCTGCGGCCTTCAGTGTTCTCTCTTCCGTTCCTTCAGGGAGAATGATGCGCTGCAAGTTTCCCTTGGCACGCGCCTCAATGCTTTCTATCAAATCCATTTTTTGATTTATTGGTATATTTTATGTATCTCGCGATATGTGAGAATCCATTAACAAATATACGGCTGAATGTGAAAAATTGCAATATTTTTCCCGATTATCCGCTGCTTTTATGCCGTTTTTAAAATAGCAGTTCTTTCCTCTCCATTTTCTTCTGCCATTGTGGTAGCGCTGCTTGTATTCTGTAGTCCTTTTTTGATACGTTTGTCTACCTTATTAGGTCTCTTTTGATACATTGGTCCACCATCTGTTTCTTAAAATTGGGCTAATTTAGCAGCATAAGAAAAACAAAAACTCAACGCTTATGAAAACAAAATTTACAACTATTGCCTTGGCGCTGTTGTTGGGATGCGCTGGATGGGCCAACGCTGCCACTCCCGACTTCAGTCAAGTGGGTTTCTCTACGGTCAATGGCGCCACCACTGGCGGTGCAGGTGGCGAGGTGGTCACTCCCGCCAATTTGGCTGAACTGAAGAAGTATGCCGAGGACAGCATCACTCCTTATATCATTCTCATCGACAAAGAGATTAACACGGGCATTGCCTGCACCATCGATGCCAATGGGCACATTGCTGCCAGCGGCACCAGCACCACTTATGGCGATGTCATTCACCTTGGCTCCAACAAGACGCTGCTTGGGGTCAACTGCAATGCTTTTTTAAACCGCGTGGGGCTGAATGTGCAGTGTCACTCCAACATCATTGTACGCAACATCAAGTTCACCATGACGGGCGTCCCTATCGACAAGAATGGAGAGAACAAAATCATAGGCTTCGCCAACGGGGCGGAGGTGATGCTGGGCGACCCTGACTGCTTCTCCATTCAGGCCGACAAGGAGAGTCTGGCTGAGGATAAACGCATTTCTGACCATATCTGGATTGACCACTGCGAGTTCTACAATGAGAACCCCAGTGTAATGACTGATTATGACCGCTACGACGGCTTGGTCGATACCAAGAATAACAGTCTATACATCACTATTTCGTGGTGCTACTTCCACGACCATCACAAGTCGTGCCTTATCGGCAAGGGTGGCAGCGATGCCTTCAACCATAAGACCACTTTCATCCACAACAAGTTTGAGCGTATTGCTTCCCGCCTGCCGCTGTTCCGTTATGGCAATGGCCACATGGTCAACAATTATATGGTGGACTGCGAGAACGGCGCCAATATGCGTGTGGGCTCGGACCTTTACATAGAGAAGAACTACTACGAGCGCGATAAGAAACCGATGTTTGGCAAGACGGGTGACAGTCCTGCAGGCATGGCCACACTCGTGGGCAACAAGTTCATCAGTTGCGACCGCTTGCCTTCTATTGTCGGCAAAAATGATGACGGGGCTGATGCTTCGGCGCTGTCCAGCAGTGAGGAGTTCGCTGTCGGCTCTTGGAATCCGTCCAACGACTACAGCTACTCCACCGACAATGTGGATGACGTGCCTGCCATCGTCAATGCCAATGCAGGGGTTTGCAAGCTAAGTCAGGACGACATCGACAAATATATCAAGGACAATGGCAAAGCCACTCATGTCAATTTGGTCGAAAGCGGCAATAAGGCAATGACTTATGTTGAGGGCAACTGCATCGTGGCGCTCCATGCTGCCGGATGCCAGGCCTGCGTCACCAACGTGTTGGGAACCATGCAGCGACAAGTTGCCATCTCGTCCGACGAGGAAGTGATTGCCAGCGCTCTGGCCAAGGGTATTTACGTCGTTCGCATCGGTACCAATACTTTCAAGGCGGTGATTAAATAGTCTATAATAACATTCCAAAAATCGTAATATCAAGGAGAACGTATCTGTGACAGACGCGTTCTCTTTTTTTGTTTAGAGGCTATTGTCAGTTAATGATATTTCAATTAGGGGATTATTGTCATTTCGCCACTCCGCCTCTGTAATTTTCATACATTTTTCTGTAATCCGCGTACCTCTCGTCCCCACCACAAACCCTATCTTTGCATACGGGATAAAAGACAAAAACAAAACTGACAAAACATGGCAAGAATACTGATTATAGCA
>CALMUD010000100.1 GCA_937872735.1 uncultured Bacteroidales bacterium | reverse complement strand
ATTCGGCGCCGCTTTTGCCAAAATTCTGCAATGTTGTAGTCAAAAGGCTTTCCCTCTTTGCTTGTTTGGTTGCAACATTTCAACCAAATATCAGCTGCCAAAGAAATCCATAACAGAAACCAAAAGAGTGGCCAATTTGCCCAAAATGCCCCAAATTATAAGAAAAAGTATAACACCACCAAAACTTGCTGGTTCAATCCACGAATAAGACAAATAACCAGTACCTGCAATGGCCAGTACATACATAAAACAGAACCAAAAAAATTGCATGATAAAAAGTAATTAATTAGCAGAAACAGGAATACAATAGTAGCTATGATAATCTCCGCGACTAGGATTGTTAAAGAAAGCATTGTCATAACCATTAATGGCATCAAGATTGACATCCACCTGATTGCTGACGTTCACATCCGGAGTTCCTTCAATCCGAGCCTCCACATTGCCACTTTTCACATAAACCGTTTTCACTTTGGTATTCTGATACACATTTACCCATACGCCAACGGCTATGCACAGCAACAATAAATATAAAATGATAGGGCGCTGATTTGTATTCTCTTTACCTTCTTCCATTTTCCTAATTGTTATTGAACTTGTTTTTTTTCTCCTGATTGACCTTTTTCTTTGCAGCATAACTGATCAGAAAAAGACCAAGCACCGTAAACATAATGGCACCTCCCAAATTTCTCGGGATTCCAGTAATTGCAATCGCCACAAGGTTGAGAACGCCAATTACCAAACATATAATACCTGCTATTTTCATTGTTCTATTTCTTCATTTTTTTTGTTCACATCCATAAATTCAGCCTTCTTTTCACCGCAGCATACTATGATGATGCCAATAATACCCAATATGAAACAGAGCACAAAACTCCATCCCTGGCCCATCACCCGTTTTTTACCAACAGTACCGGAGAATATCAAACTGACAAAAAACCACAGTACCAAAAAAACTAAACCTCTACCGTCTTCCATTTTCCTTATGTTTTTAAAATTTCACATTCAACTTTTGTTCAGCCTCAGCCTTTAGTTCCAACAAGCGTTTATAGTTGTTCTTGTTTTTTGATATTTGTTGAAATAGCGCATCGGCCATCTTCATTTTTTCTGGGTCATCCACAAAGCGGTCAGGATGGCATTTTACCTTCAGTTGATCATATATCTCCGATGAATGGAACGCACTCTGAATGGTGGCATTGAAGTTGATATTCCCCTCATTCAGCACTTTTTTGCGCGTCAGCTCATTCTGTGAATGTTTAATACGGTAAATCTTGGCAAGCACCACCACTACCGCCAGTATAATGTAAATCCAGGTGTGCGATGCTACTGGCTGAGCTGCCGGAATTGTATTTTTAACCTTGACCCCCGTTTGGGCGGCCAACAAAATAGCGTTTATCATGACCATTAAAAATTATTGTTACCCAACGAAAGAAATTCTTTAATTTGCCAACGGCAACCATAGTCGCCCTCATCGCAATGCACCTCCAGCGTGTCCCAACCCAGCACCACCAGACGGCGCACCAACACATCATCCGACAAGATGGTCTCACCAATGGACACTATCTCACTTTTGGTGAGTTGACGACCACTGAAAGCCTTGATGCGGAAACCCGAATTGAGCCAGTTGGAAAAAGAATGGCGATAATCGCTGCATCCTCTTGATATGCTGGCCTCAAGCAAGGTCGGGGCATTACCCGACACAAAGGCATCACGCGCCGCCATATTGAATCCTCGCACCACAGCACTGCGGTCAGCACGGTCTCTAAACCAATTGATTATTCTATTCCAAGTATTGTCAAACATAATTGTGTTTTGTTTTTATTGTTGATATTCTTGTTCGTATCCGCTGTTAGCAGAATTGTCATTCTCCTCATTCGTCTCTTCGGTATTGGGGTCCTCGGCTCCCTCATCATCGATAGTCTGATAATATGGACTCGAGTATGTCGAAGTTTCATCTGGATAATTGGATTCATCAACCGCCGATGTGGAATCGGTCAGATTCTCATCCGGAGCCACCGAAACTGCGCTGTCGGCATAAGCCGAATCAGCATCTCCTGCATAAGCAGCGGAATCAACAGCTGTAGAATCAGTAGAATAGTAGTCTGAATTGTTCCGCCATTGGGTATCATGAGAATCGTCAACACCAATACATATCAATACCACAACAACAATAAAGAATAAGGCCCCAGCCACAACGCAGCCACTATTATCCTCCTCTTTTTTCTCTTCAGGCTCTATCTTCTCGCCTTTATGCACCTCATCCCACCTCATCAGAATTTCGGAATTACGAACATGCCCTTATAAAAAGTCCTATTAAAAGCCATATTGCCGCCAATCCAAGAATAGGCAAACATCCCGAATCGTCGCCATCTGGATATGGCTTTCGAGGTTTTTCACCTCCGTTTTTGTCCATTTCATGCCATTGGGTCATACGAATATCCGTTTTTAATAACCTCTATATTCGGTTTGAGGATTGCCAAACATATCCTTGCTGGTAGTTGATATGCCCGTGGTATTGCCATTTGCATCCCGATATTCGGTCTTGGTATTGCCAAACACGTCCTTACTGGATGTTGATGAGCCAGCGGAATAGCCATAAGCATCTTTATATTCAGTCTTGGTATTGCCAAACACATCCTTACTGGTGGTTGATGAACCTTCCGACTGGCCATAAGCATCCTTATATTCAGTCTTGGTATTGCCAAACACATCCTTACTATAAGTCGCAGATTCCACTGTACGACCATATTGGTCCCGCGTTGTCGTAGTTGTATTGCCAAACGCATCTGTACTAGTGGTTGTTGTATATCTCTGAGCGTTGCTCAATGCAACCATACCCATAAAAATTGCCGTAAATAAAAGTCTTTTCATATCTGTTCGTTTTTTATTTTCTTTATTTTTCTCACAAATGTACTCCCCATTTTTCACGCCTACAAGTTTCTGCAAGGC
>CALMUD010000099.1 GCA_937872735.1 uncultured Bacteroidales bacterium | reverse complement strand
GCCCGTTCCATTATCGCTGATGGCAAAATCGCCGTAGCCATAGTCAGACGCATTGTCGGAGCAGTCAGCATACCGTTTGGTTTTTACACGGCGCTTGTCGTGGGTGCACATCCAGTATCCGTCAAAGGTTACCTTGTCGGCCATATAGGCAGCCGCCAGCAGTCCGTAGCCATCGCCCTCAGTACAGTCGTAAGCGGCTTTGTCGTTGGTATAAATGTATTTGATGCCTTTGTAGGCTTGCCCAGTGTAAAAAAACTCGTTGGCATGAATCTGATAGGCATCGCGGATGTCCTGCTCCATCTCGGCATGAACCACGCCCTCAGCATTTTTTGTGCCGAGATTGCCTCCTGCCGCATATTCAAGAAATTGAGGGAAGGGGTAACGGGGGTTGCCCGAATTGATGTGCACTGGTACTGCTGCTGTCGCCGTTATCAGACTGGCACACAAGGCAGCCGCCACAACGCACGCTTTCCTGCATAAATGTTGATATCTCATAAAATTGTAATTTACCCTATTATAAACTATAAACAAATCACAGCCATTCGGTCCGGCCTTTTGTGGCCTCGCTTGCTGGCTTCGTGTTTTCGCTGGTTAGTCCATTAACTTTAAATTGACAAATATACAATTTTTTGGAAAACAAATGGAATTTTAGTTAAATGTTTTGCCGAAAATGCAGTCAGAACGGATGCCTATGCAGAAAGGTTGTCTTTCAGCCCTTTGCATAACTTCTTGCGGTGAAGTTTTGTCATCGTCTATTTTTCGGTAATGGTGTTGGTATTGACTGCGTCCGATGGCTCACTTTCCTTTCTGTATCGGTTGATGGCTGTTATTCTGACAGTGGCATTGCTCATTGCGTATTTCCTTCGCAGCGTATTCAGGTCTATACTGGTATTGCGGGTAACGGCTATCAACTGAGGATTGCCATACATCAGCCGGCTGGCATCAAGGTGATATAGATAGACGGCATAGCAGCTGATGGCCTCTCCATCCTTTCCTGGCACGCTGTCCCACACAAGAGTGGTGCCTGTCAGTCTGGTATGCAGCGGAGCCTCGGGGCGTCTGCCACCCAGATTTTGACATTCAGGGTTCAGTGCAGGCTGGTGGTAATAGTTGTTGCGCAGGCTATCCATCAGCCCCTGCGGATTGTGCAGCAGGTAGTGGCAACTGTAGAATATCTCACCTTTGCTGATGCCCTTGGCGCGTGACAGTCGCATCTGCCTTGTCAGTTCGTTGGGTGTTTGCCACACTTTCTGTGTATAAATTTCCAGTCCGGCAGCATATAGTCCGGTGTAGAAGTTGCATTCGTAATTCTTTCCTTTGTAGCATCCGTGGCTCTTGCTGCCCCACCATTCGTACAAGCGGTCGAAGTCTGACAGCCGGTGCCCAATGGGCCAGTACAGTTGTGGCGCCACATAGTCAATCCATCCGTTCTGCATCCAGGTGGCCACATCGGCATATAGCTCAGAGTAATCTTCCTCTTGCCGTCCGAAGGGGCTGACACCGAACTCCACCCATGGCTTGGCAGCTTTCAGTGTGGTCTGTATCTGGCAAATCAGCTGGTTGTTGTTGTCTCTTCTCCAGTCTCCTTTGTTTCTGATTCCTCGGCCCTCCTGCCGATAGGTGTCATCGTCGGGGAAATCGGCTCCTCCCACTTTGTATGGATAAAAATAGTCGTCGAAATGGATGGCATCTATGTCGTATCTCAATGCCACATCCATCACAATCATGGTGAGATAGTCGCGGGTGAGTTGTTTTCCAGGGTCAAAATATAGTTTGCCTCCGTATCTCTTGAATAATTGGGGCATCTGGTGGTAAATGTGCTTGCTGTCCAGTTGGGTGGTGTCGTTGCTGTTGAGCGCGCGGTATGGATTCAGCCATGCGTGTACCTCCATGCAGCGTTTGTGGGCTTCGCTGATGACGAATTGCAACGGGTCGTAAACGGGTTGGGGGGCTGTGCCTTGTTTGCCGGTAAGGTAGTAGGACCATGGTTCCAAGTCGGATTGGTAGAGGGCATCGGCACTGGGCCTGATTTGGAAAAAAATGGCATTGATATTGACGGCTTGCAGCGAGTCGAGCAGGGCCGTCATCTGTTTTTGTTGTGCTGCGGCATCTTTGCGGTAATAGGGCCAGTCGATGTTGCTCACCGTGGCAATCCACACTCCGCGCAGTTCCCTTTGAGCGGGAAAGGCGGAAAATGCAGACGTCAGCAGACTGAATAGAAGAAATATGTGGAGTCGGAGATGTTTCATCAATAGTTTTCTACCTCTATCAGAAACCAGTTGCGGTTGATTCGGATGAAGTTGTAAATCTGTGACAGCCGTGTCCCATGGTATATGTATAGACGCCGGTTGGTGGCGTTGCCCGAATTTTCAAAAACTCCCAGCTGGGGACAAATGCCGGCGAAACTGAGATAAGGCCATTCTCTTGGCATCAACAGCTTGCTGCTTTCCCGTCCGCCTTTGATGTATCGTTGAGGAAAAGGAAAAATGGTGTGCTTCATCTGGAAATCACGGTTGCGTGAATATTCTGTCAGAAAATTGAGGAATTCATTATCTGCCGATTTCCCCGCAGGAACACTGTGACCCGCATGGAGCAGCCAGCGACGTCCCGTCCGCCCGAATGAGTAGCTGATGCCTGACTTTTGTTGCAGACTGACGAACGAGATTTTTTTCTCACCAGCCCCTGCCGATGCTCCGCTTAGCGAGTCGGCACATAACAAGGCTATCTGATTGTGGGGTGCATAGAAGTAGGGCTTGTAGTTACGGCTGCTGCCGATGGTGTTGCGGTCTATGCGTAGCGGATAACGCACCATGGTGGATTGCTTGGCAGGAAAATAGAGAAAATTGACCAAAAAATGGGCAAAACTCTCACCGTATGATGGCAGTGCTGTCATTAGCACCATCATCAGCACCATTATTTTTTGCCTTAGTTTGTCCATAAGTATTTTTTGACCCTATTTTATTCTATTGCAAAAGTAGTAAAAGCAATTTAATATTTAAAGTTAAAACATTGATGAACTTTATTTTATTGTCTTGTTACTGAAAATAAATGAACAGAAAAGGCTGTGCCGGTATGTACCTGCACAGCCTTTTCTGCTATGAATTTCGCTGAACGCGGGGCGTGATTGTTCTATTCTATGCTGGCTGATTGCTCTTCCTTGAGTGCGCGTTCTTTCAGAGTGATGGCAATCGCCTCCATCTTCTGTTTGCCCAGTGGGTAGAAGAATACGAGTGCCGACGACAGAATGATGAATACGCCAGGTATGATGGAGAACAGCTCACGGATACCGATAATGGAATCTGAAGTCAGATGGCTGGCATCGTAGCCATGGGCTGCCAATACGGTTCCGATAATGAAACCGGCGGCTCCACCACCAAACTTCATCGACAGTGTGCCAGCCGAATAAATAAGACCTGCCGCACGGTGTCCGCATTTGTATTGGGAGTAGTCGGCCGCATCGCCCAGCATGGCAAAGAACAGTGGCGAAAGCATGGCGGCACCAGCCTCCGAGAGGATACCTCCGACAAATACACCCTGAATGTTGGTGGAAGGCACGAAGTAAAGGCTGATGGTGGCTACACCTGAGAACAGCATAGCTGCTATGAAGGTGCTCTTCTTGCCATAACGACGGGCCAATGGTGATACCAGCAGGCTGGCCAGCACTGACACTATCAGCAGACAGGCCATATATAGTGCCAGATAGTTGCCGTCTGCATCAGGAACATATTTTCCGATGAAGTAGGCCGCCATACTCTGCTTGATGTTGTTATAGGTGCAGTAGAGGAACGCGGTGAACAGCAATATCCACCATGGCTTGTTGGTTACCAGCTCTTTCAGGTCGCTGATGACTCCCTTGGCGCCGCTGGCACTGGTGGGGGTGTGTATGCGCTCCTTGGTGCCGAAATAGGTGCACAGCAGGAATACCACCATCAAGGCTCCCAGCAGATACATGGAGTGCTGATAGCCGGCAGCTTTGTTGATGACTTCGCCTGAGGCATTACGTCCTCCGCCAAAATAGGCTACCAGATAAATGAGGCCGACCTGTGAGATGAGGCCGCCGAAGTAGGCGCCTGCAAAACGGAAACTAGAAATGGAGGTGCGCTCCTTCGGGTCGCTTGTCATGGCCGACATCAGTGAGGAATAAGGTACATTGTTGATGGTGTAGACCAGCGTGAGTGTGCAGTAGGTTACCAGCGCATAGACCAGCTTGCCGTTATAGCTGAGGTCGGGCACTGTGAAGGTGGCTATCAGTATCAGGCCAAATGGTATGGCAGACCACAGAATCCATGGACGGAACTTGTTGCCGTGGTAGTTGGTGCGGTCGCATATCATGCCCATGATGACATCGGTGATGCCATCGAACAGACGGGTGACCAGCAGCACAAAGGCGGCATCTTCGGGTTTCAGCCCGTACACGTCGGTGTAGAATATCAGCAAAAAGGTGGTGACAGCCCGCCATGTGATGTTGGCGGCGGTGTCGCCAAACGAGTAGGCTATCTTCTCGAAAATGGAGATATGCTCCGATACTGTTATCTGGGCAGCTCCGTTGGTTTTATTCAATTCCATTTATGTCTGTTTTTTTGTTTAATTGCTTGAATTGTTGGCATTGTCGGCCACCTTCTGATAGAAATTTTTAAAGTCGCTCCAGCGGTAGTAGTTGCCTGTGTACGCCTTGAATGGCAGTGCCACTTCGTTCTCGTTGAGCAGCACCTTGAGCAGTACGTCGCTGTCGCCAGGCTTGCGATAGAATATCAGTTGCACATTGGCGGCCATCGGTATCAGTTTAAAGTCGGTCCATACCATATATAGGCTGTCAAGTCTGGTGGCGCGGCCTGTTCCTGGTTGCAGCTGCATCAGCGATATGAGGGGCAGTATGCCTGTGTCGTGTCCGAACCGTAGCGTGGCGCTGGTCCCCTTTTGGGCTACGGCCTTGTCGGCCTCGTCAATGATGTTTTGTAGCAGGTTGCCAGCTATTTTGGGGCCATTCCCGTCTTGCAGCGGAGACAAACCTGCCCAGCCGTACCACCAGGCATTTTGTGCCTGCCAGTAGTCAAACCGTTCTTGGGGGGTGAACAGACTGAACATCTCAAAGTTGATATTGGGCATATCTTGCAGGTCGCAGGCTATATTGAACAGACTGCGCGACAATTTGCCTGCAGGCTCGGCTTCCAGATAGTCGGCACTGGTGAATAGTTTCTTCATCAGCCTTTCCGGATTTGACTTGGCGGCGGCAAACACTTCATAACTGGCATCCCATGTGGCATCCGTATTGCTTCCTTTACGGTCGTGGTGCCCGCGCTCCTTGCAGATGTAATACATATCATGTTGGCTGGCATCGTTGGTGATAATCAGTTTCGGATTCAGTCCTTTCAGTTCCTGACAGAAGGCATCCATGCTTAGCACACATCGGGTTACTACACTTGAGCGGGCATCGATGGCCGACCCGTCGGCAAACACTTGCGGATAGTTATGGTACATTCGTTGGGCTATGCCTTGATGCTGTTGCCGGCCTAGGGGAGTGAGGTCGCCAGACCGTCCTTCCATATTATTGACTACGACTTTCAACTCGTCTCGCACTTGTTTTCCCAGTTTGGTCAGCTTACCATTCTGGTCGGCCGTATTGAGCAGGTTGTAGGCATCTTTTGCCTCGCCCGAAGAGGTCATGTATCGCGAGCCGTGCCGGCCATAATGACTGATGTAGAAGGGCTCATACCCCGCTGGAGCCTCGGTGGCTTTGCTGGCCGGACCGGGATAGGCATAATAGTTGCCTCCGCTCTTGGCAGGGTTGGCGGTCAACTCCTCCATGCTGGTCTGGGCAGAGACAGTCAGTGTCAGGCCCGCTATCAGCACTGAAATGCAAATTATCTGTTTATTCATTGTGATGTCAATAATCTGAAATATATCATTCTATTCCTTGCCTGTGCGCATGGCCAAAGCCTCATTTTCGTTGGCCTCCATCACCTCGCGTTCGCCAGGTCCTTTGTCGTTGATACCGCACAAGTGCAGTATACCATGTATAATAACGCGGTGTAGTTCCGTATCGTATTCGGTGCCAAGTTGTTCTGAATTTGATTTTACAGTGTCAAGGCTGATGAACAGGTCGCCTGAAATTTTTTTGCCTTCGGTGTCGTCAAAGGTGATGATGTCGGTATAATAGTCGTGTTGCAAAAATTGCTTGTTGACCTCCAATATCCGTTTGTCGGAGCAGAATATGTAAGAAATATCGCCCAGCTTGTAGCCATGTTTTTCGGTCACGGCCTTTATCCATTCGCGCAGTGCGCCGCGTTTCAGTTTGGGCATTTCAATGTCTTGTGAATAGAATGATATCATTGGTATAAAACGTTTGATGCCACAAATATAATGTTTTATTGCAAAGTTTGGTCTATGCTTTGTGCTGATTTGGAATGCGAGAGTAACGAAAAATGTTTTTCCTCTTGTCTGAGTCTCAGAATTTTTCTCGTCTGTGGCGTATTGACGAAATGTGACAACGGAAGAAAAATAGGTTGTCAACCTTTTTTGTATCTTTGTGATAATTGAGTCTTTAAATTATTCAGCTTATGTTGTTTCCGATTGGCATACAAAATTTTGAAAAAATCCGCAAAGGCGGTTATGTCTATGTGGACAAGACCGCGCTGCTGTATGAAATGGCGAATAGCGGCAGCTATTATTTTCTGAGCCGTCCGCGCCGTTTCGGCAAGAGTCTGCTGCTTTCCACGCTGGAGGCCTACTTCTTGGGACAAAAAGATTTGT